>CANBXZ010000052.1 GCA_947373495.1 Acetobacteraceae bacterium | reverse complement strand
TTTCCACTGCTGCGCGCCTTTGCGCCCGACAAGCGCACCGCCCGCCGCCGCACCCAGCGCGCCATTCGCCACACCTTCCAGGTCTACCTGTTCATGCTGCGCGGCCTGGGGCTGATCCGGCTGCAGGTGGAGGGGCGTGAGCGCATCATGGCCTGCCGCGGCAAGCTGGTGGTGTGCAACCACCCGACCCTGCTGGACACGGTGCTGCTGATGGCGCTGGTGCGCAACGCGCAATGCGTGGTGAAGCACCAGTTGTGGTCCAACTGGTTCCTCGGCCCGGTGGTCCGGGCCGCCGGGTACATCCGCAACAACATCGAGGGCGAGGCCTTCGTGGCCGCCTGCCGCGAGGCGCTGGACGAGGGCAGCAACCTCATCATCTTCCCCGAGGGCACCCGCAGCGTGCCGGGCCAGCCGCTGCGCCTGCAACGCGGCTTTGCCAACATCGCGCTGCTGGTGCCGGCGGACCTGCTGGTGCTGCGGGTGCGGTGCCAGCCGATCACGCTGGTGAAGGGCGAACCATGGTGGCGCGTTCCCGAGCGGCGTGCCAATTTCCGCGTCACTGCCGGGGAAGTGTTGCCGGTTGCGCCCTTCCTGGCCTGCGGTTCGCGGGCGATCGGGGCGCGGCGGTTGACGAGCCATCTGCAGGCATTTTGGGGCCAGGATCCGCATGAGTGAGTTGGAAGCCGAGATCAAGCGCCTGATCGTGACGGCGCTGAAGCTGGAAGACCTGGCGCCGGAGGATATCGGCACCGAGGAGCCGCTGTTCGGCGACGGGCTGGGGTTGGATTCGATCGACGGCCTGGAACTCGGTATCGCGCTGCGCAAGACCTATGGGCTGAAGATCGAAACCGCGAATGAGGAGTTGCGCCAGCACTTCGCCACCGTGGCGGCGCTGGCCCGCTTCGTCGCCGCCAACCGGGGGGTGGCCTGATGTCCTCGCCGGTGCCCGACAAGGCCGATGTGCTGGCCACCCTGACCCGCTACCTGGTGGAGATGTTCGAGGTGCCGGCCGAGGCGGTGACCCCCGAGGCGCTGCTGTTCGAGGACCTGGACCTGGACAGCATCGACGCGGTGGACCTGGTGGTGCGCTTGCAGGACTACACCGGCCGCAAGATCCCGGCCGCCGAGTTCAAGTCCGTCCGCACGGTGGGTGACGTGGTGGACCAGGTGCATGCCCTCCTCGCCAACCCGGCATAGGCTGCTTGCCGTGATGCTGGGGCTGGCCGGCCTGGCCTACCCCTTCCTGGTGCTGGCCGGGCTGCGGTTCCTGCCCCCGGTGGCGCTGCTGGCCTTGCCGGTGCTGCTGGTGCTGGCGCGGCTGGCGCTGGGCCGGCGCGGCCCCACCGAGGCGGTGCTGGGCGTGGCGGCGCTTGCGGTGCTGGCGCTGAACTGGGCGGCCCCGACGCTGGCGGTGCGGGCCTGGCCGGTGCTGGTCAGCCTGGGGCTGGCGACGCTGTTCGCCGCCAGTTTCCGCTGGGGCCCGGTGATGGTGGAACGCATCGCCCGGCTGGCGGAACCGGACCTGCCGGAGGTGGCGCGGCCCTATCTGCGCCGGGTGACGCTGGCCTGGGTGGGCTTCTTCCTGCTCAACGCCGCCATTGCCGGCTGGACCGTGCTGTTCGGCAGCCTGGAGCAATGGGCGCTGTACAATGGCTTCGTCAGCTACCTGCTGATGGGCGCGATGTTCGGCGGCGAATGGCTGGTGCGGCGCCGGGTGCGCCCGAAGCAGCCGGCATGAGTGCGCCCACGCCCATCTTGCCGCCCGCCTTGCTGCCCTTGGCGGCGCTGCTGGCGCCGGGCCGGCCGGACGGCATGGTGGTGGCGGAACGCGCCGGCGAGGCGCTGACCCTGGGCCAGTTGCGCCGGCAGGTGGCGGCCGGTGCCGGCTGGCTGCGCGCCCGGGGCGCCCGCCGGGTACTGCTGGCCACCGAGGATGCGTGGGACTTCCTGGCCTGCCTGCTGGCGGTGCTGCATGCCGGCGCCACCGCGGTGCTGCCGCCCAACGCCCAGCCCGGCACCCTGGCGGCGCTGGCCGGCGAGGCCGACCTGCTGCTGACCGCCCCGCCCGGCGGCACGGCGACCATGCCGCTGGCGCCATTGGTGGCCGAGGAGTGCCACCTGGTGTTCTTCACCTCCGGCAGTACCGGGGACCGCAAGCAATTGCCCAAGACCCTGGCGCAGTTGCAGCGCGAGGTGACGGTGCTGGAGGAATTGTGGGGCGCCCGCCTCGGCACCGCGCGGGTGCTGGGCATGGTCAGCCACCAGCACATCTTCGGCCTGACCTTCCGGCTGCTCTGGCCGGTGATGGCCGGGCGGCCGTTTGCCGCGCACAACCATTTCGCCTGGGAAGCCCTGGTGGCGGCGCTGCACGGCCCGACCCTGGCGGTGGTGAGCCCGGCGCACCTGGCGCGGCTGGAGGGCCTGGCCCCGGTGCCGGCCGGGCGGGCGCCGCTGGCCATCTTCACCGCCGGCGCCCCGGTGCCGCTGGCGGCGGCGCGGCAATGCCAGGCGCTGCTGGGCGTGCTGCCCACCGAGATCTTCGGCAGCACCGAGACCGGCGCCATCGCCTGGCGCCACCAGCAGGCCGAGGACACCCCCTGGCAGGCGCTGCCAGGCACCGAACTGGCCACGCGGGAAGGCGGCCTGCTCGATATCCGTTCCCCCAACCTGGCGCCGGGCGAGGTGGTGCACAGCGCCGACCGGGTGGCGTTGACCCCCGGCGGCTTCCGCTTCGCCGGCCGGGCCGACCGGATCGTGAAGGTGGAGGGCAAGCGCGTCAGCCTCACCGCGTTGGAAGCCGACCTGGCGGCGCTGCCGCAGGTGGCGGCGGCGGCGTTGGCCGTGGCCGGGGAGGCGCTGGGCGCGCTGCTGGTGCTGCACCCGGCGGGGCGGGCCGAGTTGGCCCGGCTGGGGCGCTTCCGGTTCGAGCGCCTGTTGCGCCGCGCCCTGGCCGGCACGCATGAACCCAGCGCGCTGCCGCGCTGCTGGCGCTTCCTGCCGGCGCTGCCGCTGGACCCGATGGGCAAGCGGGACCGGCTGGCGTTGGAAGCCCTGGTGGCGGAGGCCGCCCCGCGCGAGGCCATCGTCACCGCGCTGCGCCCGGGCGACCAGGCGGTGGAGCTGGACCTGGCGGTGCCGGCCAGCCTGCACTGGTTCCAGGGCCATTTCCCGGGCTTCGCCATTCTGCCCGGCGTGGTGCAACTGCACTGGGCGGTGGCCCATGCGCGGCGCCACCTGGGCGTTACCGCGCAGCCCACCAGCGCCCAGGTGAAGTTCCGCCGGCCGATCCGGCCCGACGACCTGCTGACCCTCTCGCTGGCCCTGGCACGGGGCCGGCTGGCCTTCAGCTACCGGCGCGACGGGGAAGCCTGTTCCTCCGGCACCCTGGCGCTGGCATGAGCTTCCGGCCCTGCTGCGTCATTCCCAGCCGCAACCACCATGTGGCCGTGGCCAGGGTGGTGGCCGCCGCCCGCGCCGCCGGGCTGGCGGTGTTCCTGGTGGACGATGCCAGCGCCGCGCCGGCCGCCGCCGTGCTGGCGGCCCAGGCCGCCCCCGGGGTGCGGGTGACCCGGCTGGAGACCCGGGGTGGCAAGGGCGCCGCGGTGATGCTGGGCTTCCGCCAGGCCGCCGCGGCCGGCTTCACCCACGCGGTGCAGCTGGACGCCGATGGCCAGCACGACCTGGCCCGCCTGCCGGAGCTGCTGGCCCTGGCGCGGGCGCAACCCCTGGCGCTGGTTTCCGGGGCCGCGCGCTATGATGCCTCGGTGCCCAGGGCGCGGCGCTGGGGGCGCTACCTGACCCATTTCTGGGTCTGGGTGGAAACCTTGTCGTTCAGCATTTCCGACAGCATGTGCGGCTTTCGCGCCTATCCTCTGGCGGCGACGCTGCGGCTGATGGACCGGGCGCGCATCGGCACCTTCATGGATTTCGACACCGAGGTGATGGTGCGGCTGTACTGGCAGGGCACGCCGGTGGTGATGCTGCCGGTGGATGTGGTCTACCCGGTTGGCAATACCTCCAATTTCGACATGCTCAGGGACAATTGGCGGATCACGAAGATGCATACCCGGTTGAGCCTTGCCATGCTGCCGCGCGCCCCCGGGCTGCTGCGGCGAAAGCTGCGCGCATGATCTCCCGCTCCACCGAGATCAAGGCGCAGTTCTACGACCTGGACCCGATGAACATCGTCTGGCACGGCAATTACGCCCGCTTCCTGGAACAGGCGCGGTGCGAACTGCTGGACCATATCGGCTTCAACTACCTGCAGATGGCCGCCACCAGCTACGCCTGGCCCATCGTGGACATGCGCACCAAGTACATTCGCCCGATCCGCTTCGGCCAGCGCATCACGGTGACCGCGACGCTGGTGGAATGGGAGAACCGGCTGCGGATCGACTACCGCATCGCCGATGCCGAGACCGGCGCGGTGCTGACCAAGGCGCAGACGACGCAGATGGCGGTGCACATCACCACCGGGGAGACCGCGTTCGAAAGCCCGGCGCCGCTGCTGGAAGCGGTGCGGCGGGCCGCCGGATGAAGCGCCGCGCGCTGCTGCCGCTGGCCCTGGCGCTGGGCCTGGCCCAGGCCCTGACGCTGCCCGGGGCGGCGTGGGCGCAGCAGGCGCGCCCGCAACTGCTGCGCCCGGGGGAGGAACTGCGCGGCCGCTTCACCCAGGAACGCCGCCTGCAGGGCTTCGCCCGGCCGCTGCGCAGCGCGGGGGATTTCCTGCTGCTGCCCGGCCGCGGCCTGATCTGGCGTGGCCAAACCCCCTTCGCCTCCACCCTGGTCATCACCCCCGGCGGCATCCTGCAATTGCTGGATGGGCGGGAGGCGATGCGGCTGCCGGCGGCCCGCGCCCCTGGCCTCGGCCGGTTCTATGAGGTGCTGGCCGGGGCGATGTCGGGCGACCCGAGCCAGTTGGGCCAGGTGTTCAACGTGGACTGGCAGGCCGATGCCGCCCAGTGGCGCCTGCTGCTGACGCCCTTGCGCGGCGACGACCCGGCGCTGGCCGGCATCACCGCCATTCAGGTCAGCGGTGCCCGGCTGGTGGAGGCGGTGGAGGTGCGCAAGGCCAATGGCGATGCCGACCTGATGCTGTTTTCGGCGCAGGTGGCCGGCCCGGCCGCGCCGGATGCGGCGGAACAGGCGCTGCTGCGCCAACTGGCGCCGTGAGGCGACTGGCCCCCTGGCTGTGGCTGGCGGTGGTGCTGCTGGCCGGCGGCTATCTGGGGCTGCGCCTGCATGGTGGCCTGGCGTTGCAGAGCAGCGTGCTGGCGCTGCTGCCGCGGGCGGAACGGGACAGCCTGGCGGACCTGGCGCAGCAACGCGTGGCCACCGCCGGGGCGCGGCGGATCGTGCTGCTGCTGGGCCATGCCGAGGCGCCCCGCGCCCGCGCCGCCGGCCGTACCCTGGCCGCGGCGTTGCAGGCTTCCGGCCTGGTGCGCGGCGTAACCGCCTCGGTGGACCAGGCGGCGCGGGAGGGGCTGGGGGCACTGTATTTCCCGCATCGCGCCGGGCTGCTGGCGGAAGCCGACCGCGCCGCCCTGCTGGCCGGCCAGGCCCCGGCGGTGCTGGAGCGGGCCCGCGCCCTGCTGTTCGGCCCGGCCGGCTTCGGCGATGCCGGGCTGCTGGCGCGCGACCCCTTCCTGCTGCTGCCGGCCTTCTTCGCCGCCCTGCCGCTGCCGCAGTCTCGTCTGGCGGCGGATGACGGCCAACTGGTGGTGCAGGAGGGCGGGATGACCTGGGCCTTCCTCAGCGCCGAACTGGCCGAGGACCCCTTCGCCCTGCCGGTACAGGACGCGTTCGAGGCGTTCTTCGCCGCGCATCTGCCGGCCGATGTCACCGTGCTGCGCACCGGGGCGCTGTTCTACGCCACCGCCGGGGCGCGGCAGGCGATGCAGGAAACCTCCACCCTGGGCACGGTTTCCATGGTGGCGACGGTGGCGATGGTGCTGCTGGTGTTTCGCCGGCTGGGGCCGATTCTGCTGAGTGTGCTGGCCATGGGCGTGGGGGTGGCGGTGGCGGCGGCGTTCTGCCTGTGGTGGTTCGCCGAAATGCACACCGTGGCGCTGCTGTTCGGCGCCAGCCTGCTGGGGGTGGCGGTGGATTATTCGCTGGAATACTTCGCCTCCCTGTTCCACCCGGAAGCGGCGACGCCGGCCGAGCGGCTGCGGGAAGTGCTGCCCGGGCTGGCGATTGGGCTGGCCACCACCTTGATCGGCTATCTGACGCTGCTGCTGGCGCCTTTCCCGGGGTTGCAGCAGATCGCGGTGTTTTCCGTGGTGGGGCTGGTGGCCAGCTTCCTGACCGTGGCGCTGTGGTACCCGGTGCTGGACCGTGGCGGCCCGCTGCGCCACGGCCGGCGCCTGCTGGCGGCGGTGGATGGCCACGCCCGGCTGTGGGAGGCGCCGCGCTGGCGCGGGGCCCGGCTGGCGGTGCTGGCGCTGCTGCTGGCGGCCGGCGCGGCCGGGCTGCCGGTGCTGCGGGCCGACGACAATGTGCAGAACCTGCAAGGCATGCCGCCCGGGTTGAAGCGCCAGGAAGCCGAGATCCAGCGGCTGACCGGCAATGGCGGCGCGGCGCAGTTCCTGCTGGTGCGCGCCGCCGATGCCGAGGCTGCGCTGCAGGCGCAGGAGGCGGTGCTGCCACGGCTGGCCCAGGCCGAGGCGCGCGGGCTGCTGGCCGGGGTGCAGGCGCCGGCGCAATTCGTGCCCTCGGTGGCGCGGCAGCGGGAGAATGCGGCGCTGGTGGCGCGCAGCCTGGCGCCGTTGCAGGCGGCGTACCTGGCGGAGCTGGGCTTCACCGCCCCCTTGCAGCCGGCCAGTGCCGCGCCGCTGCTGCCCAGCGCCTTGCCGGCCGATGGCCCGCTGGGCGTGGTGCGGGCGCTGATGCTGGATGCCGGCACCCACCTGATGCTGCTGCATGGCGTCACCGACCTGGCGGCGCTGCGGCACCTGGTGCAGGGCGTGCCCGGGGTGCAACTGGTGAGCCTGGCGGATGACTGGTCCGCGCTGTTCGGCACCTATCGGCGGCAGGCGGTGTGGCTGCTGGCGCTTTCGGTGCTGCTGATGCTGCCGCTGCTGGCGTGGCGCTATGGCTGGGCGGCGTGGCGGGTGCTGGCGCCGGCGGTGCTGGCGGTGCTGCTGGCGCCGCCGATCTGCGCGCTGTTCGGCCTGACCTTCACCTTCTTCAACGCCATGGCGCTGGTGCTGGTGCTGTCCATAGGCGTGGACTACGCGGTGTTCTGCCGCGAAACCACGCTGGCGCGGCGGCCGGTGACCATGCTGGCGGTGCTGCTGGCGGCGGTAAGCACCCTGCTGTCCTTCGGCATGCTGGCGGCCAGCCAGGTCTTCGCCGTGCACGCCTTCGGCATGACCATGCTGGTGGGCATCGGCATCGCCTTCCTGCTGGCCCCGGCCGCGGGCCGCCGGGCATGAGGCGTTGGGCATGAGGCGTCGCGAATTGCTGCTGGCGCTTCCCCTGGCCGGTTGCGCCACGGTGCCGCCGCCCCCGGCAGACACCGCCTTCATCGCCCCCGGCGTGGCGTTTCGGGTGCCGGCGCCGGCGCTGCTGCGCCAGAGCGTGGCGGTGGCGCAGACGGTGCAGGCCAATTACGGCGGCATGGCCATGGTGTTCGAGGCGCAGATCGCCATCACCCCCGCCGGGCTGGACCTGGTGGCGCTGGATGGCCTGGGCCGCCGCGCCCTGACCATCGGCTGGCACGGCGCCGCGCCGGTGGTGGAGGCGGCACCCTGGCTGCCCGCCCAGGTCAATGCCGCCAACATGCTGGCCGATATCGCCCTGATCTATTGGCCCGAGGCGCTGCTGCGCCCGGCCCTGGCCGCGGCCGGCGCCGGGCTGGAGGTTGCCGGCCCGCGCCGCAGCGTCGTCGCCGGCGGGCAGGAGGTGGTGCGGGTGGCGTTGCCGCAACCCGGCTGGGGCGGCCGGGCGTTGCTCCAGAACCTCGCCTTCGGCTACAGCCTGGATGTGCAATCCGTTCTGTTGGCGCCATGACGCTGAACCTCACCGCCATGGGCATTGTCAACGCGCTGGGCCTGGGGGCCGCGGCCATGGCGGCGCGGCTGTTCGGCCCCGCCCCGCCCGGCCCCTGGTGGCGGGCCAGCGGCCTGGCGCCGCGGCCGGACCTGGTGCCGGGCGCCACGCTGTGGGTGGGCGCGGTGACGGAGGCGCTGCCGGCCCTGCCGACCACGCTGCGCCAGCATGAATGCCGCAACAACCGGCTGGCCCTGGCGGCCCTGGCGCAGATGCGCGGCGCGGTGCGGGCGGCCATCGCCCGCTACGGCGCCGGGCGCATCGCCGTGGTGCTGGGCACCAGCACCAGCGGCATGGCGGAAGGCGAGGCGGCGCTGGCGGCGCGGCTGCGGGAGGGTACCTGGCCGCCGGGCTTCAGCTACTCCCAGCAGGAACCGGGCAACCTGGCCGCCTTCGTCGCCGACCTGCTGGGCATTACCGGCCCGGCCTTCACCGTGCACACCGCCTGTTCCTCCTCCGGCAAGGCCTTCGCCTCGGCGCAGCGGATGATCCGGGCCGGCTTCTGCGATGCCGCCATCGTCGGCGGCGCCGACAGCCTGTGCCAGACCACGCTGCACGGCTTCCACAGCCTGGAGGCGCTTTCCCAGCGCCCGCTCAACGCCTTCAGCGCCCAGCGCGACGGCACCTGCATCGGCGAGGGCGCGGCGCTGTTCCTGCTGGAGGACGCGCCCGGGCCGGTGCGCCTGCTGGGCGTGGGCGAGAGTTCGGACGCGCACCACATCAGCGCGCCGGAACCCGAGGGCAGCGGCGCCCGGGCCGCCATGCAGGCGGCGCTGGCCGCGGCCGGGCTGGCGGCGGATGCGGTGGGCTATGTGAACCTGCACGGCACCGCCACCCGGCTGAACGACGCGATGGAGGGCAGGGCGGTGGCCGGGCTGTTCGGCACCGCCATGCCGTGCAGTTCCACCAAGGGCTTCACCGGCCACACCCTGGGCGCCGCCGCCGCCACCGAGGCCGCCTTCTGCTGGCTGGCGCTGCAACGCGGCCTGCTGCCGCCGCATCTGTGGGACGGCGTGGTCGACGCCGACATCCCGCCGCTGCACCTGGTGCAACCGGGGCAGGCGTTGCGCGGCCCGCGCCGGATGCTGAGCGCCTCCTACGCCTTCGGCGGCAGCAACGTGGCGCTGCTGCTGGGCGCGGACTGAGCCATGCAGCCCTGCCCCTGGCCGATCGCCGAACTGGTGCCGCATCGCCCGCCGATGCTGCTGCTGGACCAGGTGCGGGGCCATGACGCGACCACGCTGGTTGCCAGCGTGACCATCGGCGCGGCCTCGGCGTTTTTGCAGGCCGAGGGGGTGCCGGCGCATGTCGGGCTGGAATACATGGCCCAGGGCTGCGCCGCCTTCGCCGGCATCACCGCGCGGGCGGCCGGCGGCACGCCGCGCCTGGGCTTCCTGCTCGGCGCGCGGCGCTTCGAGATGCATCGGCCTTGGTTCCTGCCGGGCGAGGAACTGCTGGTGACGGTTACGCTGACCTACCGCGACGAAGCCATGGGCAGCTTCACCGGCCGGATCGAGATTGCCGGCAACCTGGCAGCCGAAGCCGACCTGACCGTGTATGAACCACCCGAAGCGGGGGAAGTGCCAGCGTGAGCAGGAGCATCATCGTCACCGGTGCCAGCAAGGGCATCGGCCGTGCCATCGCGGCGCAACTGGCGCGGGACGGGTTCGACGTGGCGGTGCATTACGGCCGCGACGCCGCCGGGGCCGAGGCCACCGCCGCGCTGGTGCGCGAGGCCGGGCGCGCGGCGCGCCTGCTCAGCTTCGACATTGCCGACCGCGCCGCCTGCCGGGCCGCGTTGGAAGCGGATGTGGCGGCGCATGGCGCACCGCACGGCGTGGTGCTGAACGCCGGCATCACCGCCGACAACGCCTTCCCGGCGCTGACCGGGGAGGAATGGGACAGCGTGCTGCGCACCAACCTGGATGGCTTCTACAACGTGTTGCAGCCGCTGGTGCTGCCCATGGTGCAGCGGCGCAAGGGCGGCCGGGTGGTGGCGCTTTCCTCCGTGGCCGGGCTTGCCGGCAACCGGGGCCAGGTGAACTACAGCGCCACCAAGGCCGGCATCATCGGCGCCGCCAAGGCGTTGGCGGTGGAACTGGCCAAGCGCAACATAACCGTCAACTGTGTGGCCCCCGGGCTGATCGACACCCAGATGATCAAGGACGTACCGCTGGAACACGTGATGGACGCGATCCCGATGCGGCGCGTCGGCCGGCCGGAGGAAGTGGCCGCGGTGGTGGGCTTCCTCTGCTCGGACGCCGCCAGCTACGTGACCCGGCAGGTGATCTCGGTGAACGGGGGCATGCTGTGACGCGCCGCGTGGTGGTGACGGGCATGGCGGGCATCACCTCCCTCGGGGATACCTGGCCGGCGATCAAGGCGCGCATGGCGGCCGGCGAAACCGGCATTGCCCGCATGGCCGAATGGGACCGGTTCGAGGGGCTGAACACCCGCCTGGCCGGGCCGGTGCTGGGCTTCGACGCCGACAAGCTCTACCCGCGCAAGAAGCTGCGCACCATGGGCCGGGTTTCGCGCTTCGCGGTCTATGCCACCGAACGCGCGCTGGCCCAGGCCGGGCTGGCCGAGGACCCGGTGCTGAAGGCCGGGCGGGCGGGCATCGCCTATGGCTCCTCCTTCGGCAGCACGCCGCCGGTGCTGGGCTTCGCCGAGTTGATGACCCAGGGCACGGTGCGGCATGTCACCGCCACCAGCTACGTGCAGATGATGAGCCATACGGCGGCGGTGAATATCGGCCTGTTCTTCGGCCTGACCGGGCGGATCATCACCACCTCCTCGGCCTGTACCTCCGGCAGCCAGGGCATCGGCTACGCCTATGAGGCGATCCGGCACGGCGCGCAGGACATCATGCTGGCCGGCGGCGCCGAGGAGCTGTGCCCCACCATGGCCGCGGTGTTCGACACGCTGTACGCCACCAGCACGCAGAACGACACGCCGCAGGCCACGCCCCGGCCGTTCGACGCGGCGCGCGATGGCCTGGTGATCGGCGAGGGCGCCGCCACGCTGGTGCTGGAGGAACGCGAGCACGCGCTGGCCCGCGGCGCGCGGATACTGGCGGAAGTGGCCGGCTTCGGCACCAACTCGGATGGCAACCACGTGACCCAGCCGAACGCGCCGACCATGGAGGTGGCGCTGCGCCTGGCGCTGGCCGATGCCGGGCTGCCGCCGGAAGCGGTGGGCTTCGTCAGCGGCCATGGCACCGCCACCGACCACGGCGACGTGGCCGAAAGCGCCGCGACGCATGCGGTGTTCGGCGCGCGCATGCCGATCCATTCGCTGAAGGGGCATTTCGGCCACACGCTGGGCGGCTGCGGCGCCATCGAGAGCTGGCTGGGCCTGAGCATGCAGGCGGAGGGCTGGTTCGCCCCCACCGCCAACCTGGCCAACGTGGACCCGAAATGCGCCCCGCTGGACTACGTGATGGGCCAGGGCCGGCAGGTGCAGCCGGAATACCTGATGAAGAACAACTTCGCCTTCGGTGGGATCAATACCTCGTTGATCTTCCGCCGCGCGTCATAGCCCCAGGTAGACCTTCCGCACCAACTCGTTGTCCTGCAACGCGGCGGCCGAGCCGCCTTCGAACACCATGTGGCCGTGCACGATGACATAGCCACGGTCGGCGATGCGCACCGCCTGGTGGAAGTTCTGCTCCGCCATCAGCACCGTGAGGCCGAGGCGGGCCTTCATCTCGGCGATCATCTCCATGGTGCGGGAAACCAGGATCGGCGCCAGCCCGACCGAGGGTTCGTCCACCAGCAGGATGCGCGGCGCCGACATCACCGCGCGGCCCAGCGCCACCATCTGCTGCTCGCCGCCCGACATGCTGCCGACCAACTGGGTGCGGCGTTCCTTCAGGCGGGGGAACATCTCATAGCAGAGCGCCAGGTTTTCCGGCAGCCGGGCGCGCGCCACATCGCGGAAGGCGCCCAGGCGCAGGTTCTGTTCCACCGTCAGCCGCGGGAACAGCCGGCGGCCTTCCGGCACCAGCACGATGCCATGTTCCACCACCTGTTCCGGCGCCAGCCCCACCAGGTTCACCGGCTTGCCGTCCAGCACCGCCACGATGGTGCCGGCGCTCGGCCGCACCTGGCCCATGATGCTGCGCATCAGCGTGGTCTTGCCGTTGCCGTTGGTGCCCAGCAGTACCACGGTCTGCCCGGCCGGCACGCTCATGGAGACGCCTTCCAGCACCCGCACCGCGCCATAGCCGGCGTCGATGCCGGTGATCTCCAGGCTGCTACTGCTTGCCAAGATAGGCACCCTCCACTTCCGGCAGGGCCAGCACCTCGCGTGGCAGCCCGTCGGCGATCTTGCGGCCGGCGACGAAGACCACCAGCCGTTCGGAAAACGCGGTGACCGCGCGCATGATGTGCTCGATCATGATGACGGCGGTGCCGGCCTGGTTCAGCTTGAACAGCAGCTCGATGATCTGGTCGACCTCGGCATTGGAAAGCCCGGCCATCGCCTCGTCCGCGATCAGCAGGCGCGGGTCCAGCGCGATGGCGCGGGCCAGTTCCAGCCGGCGCTGTTCCACCTGGGTCAACTCCTTCGGCAGCTTGTGCGCCTTGCCCGCCATCTCCACCTGTTCCAGGCAGGCCATGGCGCGCTCGGTCGCTTCCGCCGCGTGGCCGGCGAACAGCAGCGGCACGCGCACATTCTCCAGCACCGAGAGGCTGTTGAACGGCTGCGGCAACTGGAAGGTGCGCGCCAGCCCCAACCGGGCGCGGCGATGCGGCTTCAGCCCGCCCAACTGGTGCCCGCCCAGGGTCACCTCACCCTCATGCTGGGCGAAGTCGCCGCTGATGCAGTTGACGAAGGTGGACTTGCCCGAGCCGTTGGGGCCGATCAGCCCCAGGCGTTCGCCCGGGCGCAGCTGGATGTCCACCTCGGCCAAGGCGACGAAGCCGCCGAACTTCTTGCCCACGCCGCGGGCGTGCAGCAGCACCTCGGTGCTCATGCCTTCCTCCGGAACCAGCCGAGGATGCCCTTGGGGAACAACGCGACGAAGATCACCAGCATCCAGCCCACGATCCACAGGTTCAGCGCCGAGGAGATGGTGACCGTGGCCGCCTGCTGCAGGCTGGCCAGCAGCACCGCGCCGATGACCGGCCCGGCCCAGGTGCCGGCGCCGCCGATCAGCGGCATGGCGATGGCATTGACCGCATAGGCCAGGCTGAACGCCGCTTCCGGGTTCAGGTAGCCGCTGTAGTAGGGCAGCGGCGCGCCGGCCACGCCCATCAGCGCGCCGCACAGCGTGGTGGCGATGAGCTTGAGCCGCAGCGTCGGCACCCCCACCGCCTCGGCGGCGCGTTCATTGTCGCGAATGGCCTGCAGGCCGCGGCCGAGGCGCGACATCTCCACCGTGCGGCCGATGCCGGCGGCGCCGATGGCCAGCACCAGCATGACGATGAACAGGTATTCGCCGTAGCTGACGAAGGGCGCGATTTCCCGCGGGCGGATGATGTAGGCGCCGCGCGAGCCGCCGACATAGTCCCAGTTCACCACCAGGGTCTGCAGCACCACCGAAAGGCAGAGCGTGGCGATGGAGAAGTACACCCCCTTCAGCCGCAGCGTCAGGTAGCCGGTGCCCAGCCCCAGCAGCCCCGCCACCAGGGCGGCGAAGATGATGCCGGGGATCAGGTCCAGCCCCAGCGCCTGGCGCAGCACGATGGCGCTGTAGGCGCCGGCCGCCATGAAGCCGGCGGCGCCGAAGTTCACGTAGCCGGCATAGCCGCCCAGGATGTTCCAGGCGCTGGCCAGCACCACGTATTGCAGCACGAAGTAGCCGGCGAAATAGGCGTAGTCGTTGCCCAGCAGCCGCAGCGCGGCCACCAGCAGCAGGCCCAGCGCGGCGGCGCCAAGCCAGAAGCGCAGATGCGTGTTCATGCCGCCTTCCCGAACAGGCCCTGCGGGCGGAACGCCAGCACCAGCAGCAGCCAGCCGAAGGCCACGGCGGGCGACCAGCTGGGGCCGAAGAAGGTGGCGGTCACGTTCTCCACCACGCCGAACAGCAGCGCCGCCATGATGCAGCCGGGCAGGCTGGCCATGCCGCCCATGATGCAGATGGCGAAGACCCGGCCGATGAAGACCTGGCCGGAGGAAGGCTCCACCGGCTGCACCACCACCAGCGCGCCACCGGCCATGGAAGCCAGCGCGATGGAGATGCCGAACGCCAGGCGCTTGATCTTCACCGGGTTCA
Source organism: Acetobacteraceae bacterium (assembly GCA_947373495.1). Taxonomy (GTDB): domain Bacteria; phylum Pseudomonadota; class Alphaproteobacteria; order Acetobacterales; family Acetobacteraceae; genus CAIMOR01. Next base: position 2,893 of record CANBXZ010000052.1, on the reverse strand, counting down.
CCGCCATCAGCCGCAGGGCTTCAGCGTCCTGCGCCACCGCGGCGATGGCCAGGCCGGTGAAGCTGCGGTGCAGGTACAGGAACAGCAGGCCGATGCAGCCCATGGCGAACAGCCCGGGCACCAGCATGCGCAGCGGCAGGTCGATCTCCCCCAGCCGCCAGGTGGTGTAGGCATAGGACGGGTCGAGGAAGCGCTGTTCCGGGCCGAACACCATCACCAGCCCGACTTCGATGATGAACATGACGCCGAAGAAGAAGGCGAGGCCCTGCAGGGCTTCCTCGCCGCGCTTTTCGAAGAAGTGGTGATAGGCGGAGTAGATCCCGACCCCCAGCAGATAATACAGCGGTGCCTGCAACACGGCCACCAGCAGGGGGTCCAGCCCCAGCCAGGTGCCCAGCGCCACCACGGTGAACGCACCCGTCACCATCAACGCCGGATGCGCGATGTTGACGATATCGAGCATGCCGAAGGCCACCGCCAGGCCCGACGCCGCGGCGGCATACAGGCCGCCGAGGAGCAGGCCGCTGACGATGCCGTTCAGCAGCAGGACGAGATCGGGATCCATCTTCCGGGCTTAGGCGGGCGTGCCGTAGGGCGTGCGCAGGGTGCCGGACTTCAGGCTGGGCGGGTACAGGATCACCTTGGCGCCGGGCGCCTTGTAGCGTTCCAGGTTGCCGTCGGTAATGCCCTGGAACTGGCAGTACAGGTTGCGGTCCTGCGCCCATTCGCCGCTTTCGGCGAACTTCACCGGGCCGACGATGGTGTTGAACTCGCTGCGGTGCATGTCGGCCGCCAGCGCCGCCTGGTCGATGCGGCCCACCCGGGCGACCGACTGTTCCACCACCTGCATCTGCGCATAGGCATAGGGCGGGATGTAGTTGCCCAGCACGTCGGTCTGCTCGCGCGCCGCAACTTCCCGGTACTTGGTGAGGAATTCGGCCACACCCGGGTAGTTCATGGTCGGCTCGATCGAGAAGATGTCCCAGTTGACCAGGTTGTTCAGGATGGGGCCGAGCTGGGCCTGGAAGGCGGCCAACTGCGGGCCGACCATGCCGCCACCGAACATCTGCGCCGAGATCCGCAGCTCGCTGGCGGCGCGCAGGATGCCGTTGCTGTCCGGCGGATAGCTGGCGATGTAGATCAGGTCCGGCCGTGCCGCCTGCACCGCGCGCATGGTGGGGGTGAAGTCCACCGTGCTGGGCGGGTAGCTGCGGTCGTACACCACGCGGATGTTGCGCTGGCGAGCCAGGAAGCGGGCGCTTTCGGCGGCGCGCTGGGCGAAGTCATTGTCCACCGCCAGGATGGCGATGCTGCGCGGCTTGGTGGCCAGCGTGTCGGCGATGTCGAGGAAGCCCTTGGCGAAGGTGTCCTTCATGTTGTCGCCAACCACGTTCATGTTGAAGTGGCGGTCGTACTTGAAGGTGGTGTTCACCCCGGCGCCGAGGATGGTGACGAAGCACATCTGGTGCTGCATCACCACCGGCATGGCCGGTGCGATCATCGCCGTGGCGTAGGGCGAGGTGACGAGGTCCACCTTATCCACGTCCAGCAGCTTGGTGTAGATGCCGGGCACCTGGCCGCCATTGGTCTGGTCGTCGTAGAACACCAGTTGCACCGGCCGGCCGAGCAGGCCGCCCTTGGCGTTCACATCCGCCGCCCAGATCTGTTGCGCCGCCAGCGCGGCACGGCCATTGCCCGCCAGCCCGCCCGACAGCGACATGGACATGCCGATGCGGATGGGGTTGGCGACCTGCGCCAGTGCCGGGAACACCCCGGCCGAAGCGCCCGCGCCGGCCACGGCGGTGGCCAGTGCCAGACGCCCGAAATCACGCCTGCTGATGGACTGCATTGTGCTTCCTCCCTGGTGCCGTGCCGGGCCGCCCGCTTCTGCGGTGCTGGCCTGGTGCTGCTTCGTTTCCGCGGCAACGATGCGCGGGATCGCCCGCGCCGGTCAATGCGCTATGCTCGGGGCCCGAAGCCCGCCGGAGAGCCCGCCATGGTGAAGTCGCTGTTGCTGCTGGTCGCGCTGTTGGCCGTGTGGCTGCCTGGGGGGCCGCTTGCCGGCGGCGCCCGGGCGGCCGAGGCCGGGGCGGGCCTGGCCGGCGCCTGCCAGGGCTGCCATGGGGCGGCGGGCGCGGGCGGGCAGGGCATGCCGGCGCTGGCTGGCCGGCACGGCGCGGCGGAACTGGTGGCGCTGTTGCAGGGCTTTCGCGGCAACACGCTGCCGGCCACGGTGATGGGCCGCATCGCCCGTGGCTATACCGAGGCGGAAATCGCCGCCCTGGCCGCCTTCTACGCCCGGCGGGACTGAGCCGGGCGTAGCGGAAGGGGGCCTGGAGCGTGATCGCCTGAGGTGCCCTCACCGAAAGGCGTGAAGCACGCGACACATCAATACCCTGAAGCGTGGTCGGCGCTTCAGTCAGCGCCGATCACGCTCTAGGCCGGCGGGGCGTAGGCACGGATCGGCGGCAGGTTGCCGGTGAAGCGTTCCACCTCGCAGCAGGTCAACTGCCCGGTGCTGCCCTGCGCCAGGGAGGAGGTGCCGACATCCCGCGTCAACACGTTCGGGTTGCCGTGGACGCAGAGCGGGTTGGCCTCGGCCGGGTCTTCCGGGTCGTACCAGGCGCCGGTGGGCAGTTGCACCACGCCCGGCATCACCGCCGCCGACACCTCGGCCGAGGCCAGGCAGGCGCCGCGGGCGTTGAACAGCCGCACGATATCCCCGCTGGCGATGCCGCGCGGCGCGGCGTCTGCGGGGTTGATGCGCATCACCTCCCGCCCGCGCCGCTTGGCGCCCTGGCTGTTGCCGCCGAAGTCGAACTGGCTGTGCAGCCGGCTGGCCGGCACGGCGCGGCGGAACTGGTGGCGCTGTTGCAGGGCTTTCGCGGCAACA
>CANBXZ010000051.1 GCA_947373495.1 Acetobacteraceae bacterium | reverse complement strand
TCCAACCATGGCGGAACAGGGCTACCCGCAGGTGGTGGCCCGCACCTTCTACGGCTTCTTCGCCCCCAGCGCGGTGCCGGAGGCGCTGCGCCACCGCATTGCCGATGACATCCGCGGCCTGGCGCAAACCGCGGAGATCAAGCGACTGATCAGCGAGGACGGGCTGGAACCGCTGGCCGACACGCCGGCGCAATTCGCCGGCTTCCTGGCGGACCAGCATGCGCTGTGGACCCGGGTGATCCGCGAACGGAACATCAGCCTGTAGAGCATGATCGCCTGAGGTGCGCTCACCGACCGGCGTGATTCACGCGACCAAGCAATAAGCAGGCGTCCGATCGGCGCTGCAGTCAGCGCGGGCGGTGCGCACGGCACCGCCCGCCCCGGCCCGGCTTCAGCGCAGCGTGCAGCCGCCTTCACCCAAGGGGCGGAAGGCGTCCTCGCCCTTGATCTGCTCCGCCACTTCCAGCAGGTCCCATTCGCCGCGGCTGTCCTGCGGGCGCTTCACCCGCAGCATCAGCATGTCGCGCACCACGCGACCATCGGCGCGCAGGTAGCCGTCCTTGGTCATGAAGTCGTTGATCCTGCTCTCGCGCATCTTCGCCATCACCTGCGGCGCCGCATCGGTGCCCGCGGCCTGCACCGCCTTCAGGTAATGCGTCACCGCGCCCCAGCAACTGGCCTGGAAGGCGGTGGGCGGGCGGCCGTGCAGGGCGCGGAAGCGCGCGGCGAAGGCGCGGGTGGCGTCGTTCTGGTCCCAGTAGTACGGCTGGCTGAAGATCAGCCCCTGGCCGCCTTCCAGCCCGATGCTCTTGATGTTGGTCAACGAGCAGTTCAGCGCCGCCGGGGTGATGCCGCGCCGGGTCAGGCCGAACTCGCCCATCTGCTTGGCGATGTTGATCATGTCGGCGCCACCGGCGCAGATGCCGACCACCTGCGCACCGGAGGACGCAGCCCGCACCAGGTAGGAGGAATAATCCGTCTCCCCCAGCGGTGCGCGCACCGCGCCCACCACCTCGCCGCCATTGGCGCGCAGGATTTCGCTGGCATTGGCTTCCAGCGAATGGCCGAAGGCGTAGTCGGACACCACGAAGAACCACTTGCGCTTGCCCTGCGCCACCAGCGCCTTCACCGGGCCCTTGGCGGCCGAGTAATTGTCGTAGGTCCAATGGGCGCAGAACGGCGAGCAGTCCTTGCCCGTCAGGTCCGTGGTGCCGGCGGAAACCGGCATGACGATGCGCTGGCGCTCGCGGCACAGCCCCTGCACCGCCAGCGCCACGGCGCTGTTGCCCACGCCCAGGATCATGTCGACCTTTTCCTGGTCGATCCAGCGGCGGGCGATGCTGAGGCCGACATCGGCGCGGTTCTGCAGGTCGGCCTGCACGATCTCCACCGGGTTGCCCAGCACCCGGCCGAAATCCTCCACCGCCATCTTCGCGGCCACGTAGTCGCCCATGCCCTGCTGGTCCGAGAAGACGCTGGTCATGTCGTCCAGCACGCCGATCTTCACCACGCCATCGGAAACGCTTTGCGCGGCGGCCCGATGGCTGGTCCAGATGGCGGGCAAGGCCAGCGTGCTGGCCAGGATGGTCCTGCGATTCATTGTCGTTGTTCCTCCCGTATTCTTGTTGGTTCGAAGGCTACAAACTCATCCCCCTGGCCGCCAGGGCCTTGAGGAAATTCGGCTCCGGCGGGGTCAGCGGCGGCAGGTCCCAGCTGCCGGTGCCGATCGGACGGATGTCGCGGTCCACCGGCACTTCCACCAGGTAGGGGCGATTGGCGGCAATGGCGGTCTTGATCGCGTCCTCCACCTGGTCGGCGCGTTCCACCCGGTGGCTCATCACGCCCATGCTCCTCGCCATCAGCGCGAAGTCGGCGCTGAACAGCGTCTGGTCGCGTTCGGACAGGAAGTTGGTGGCGTGCTCGCGGCCGCCGAACATGCCCAGCTGGATGTCGCGGATGCTGCAATAGCCATTGTTGTTCCACACCACCCAGACCACGGGAATGTCGTGCTCCACCGCGGTCAGCAACGCGTGCGGCGTCATCAGGAAGCTGCCATCGCCCACCACCGCCACGCAGGGCTGGTCGGGCGCCGCCAGCTTGGCGCCGAGGATGCCGCTGGTGGCGAAGCCCATGGCGGCGAAGCCCCAGGAATGGATCAGGTGGCGCGGCCGCAGCGTGTCGAACAACTGGATGATCCAGTTGTGGTGCACGCCGACATCGCTGGCGATGATGGCGTTTTCCGGCAGCGCGCGGGACAGCGCCTGCATCAGCCGTTCCGGCCGCAGCGGCACCTGGTCGCTCTGCGCCAGCACGCCCTGGTAGTCCCGCCACACCGCGCGGCCGTGGTTCAGCCGGCCGAGCCAGGCCGCCGTGCTGTCCCGCGCCACGCCGGCGATGCGGGTGCGCGCGGCCTCGCCCAGCCAGGCCAGGCTGGCCTTGGCGTCGCCGAGGATGCCGATCTCGGCCGGGTAGTTCCTGCCGATCTCGGTCGGGTCGATGTCGATCTGCACCAGGCGGCTGGGCGGGATGGCCAGGGTATAGCCTTCCAGCCAGGCGCTGGTGGCGCGGTCGTCGAAGGAAAAGCCCAGCGCCAGGATCACGTCGGCATGCTTCGTGGCGTCGTTCGCGGCGTAGTTGCCGTTGCGGCCGATGGCGCCGAAGGCCAGTTCATGCCGGTCGCTGATGCTGCCCTTGCCATTCGGGCTGGTGACCACGGGAATGCGCATCAGTTCGGCGAAGCCGGCCAACTCCGGCGCGGCTTCGGCAAGGATGACGCCCTGGCCGGCGATGATGACCGGCCGCTCCGCCGCCAGCAGCATGTCCAGCGCGGCGGACAGCGCGGCGGGGTTGCCGGGCGCGCCGTTCACCACGCGCGAGGTCGGCTCCAGCGTCGTCACCTCGTCTTCCTCGACGAAGACGTTCAGCGGCACGTCCAGGTTCACCGGGCCGGGGCGGCCGCTCAGCATGGTGTCCCAGGCCTGCTTCACCGCCAGCGGCATCATGTCCACCCGCGTCGGCTGCCAGCTGCGCTTCACATAGGGGCGGATGACGCTGGGGAAATCGCCCTGGAAGTAGCGGCCGGTTTCCTGGAACGGGCCGCGGTTGAACTGCTGCGTCGGCACGTTGCCGGTGATGGCGAAGAAGGCGCTGCTGTCCATCATCGCCGCCGCCAGCGCCACAACCAGGTTGGCGCTGCCCGGGCCGCAGCTGGTGAAGGTGGCCACCGGTTCGTGCCGCACCTTGTAGTACGCATCCGCCATGTGACCGGCGGTTTGCTCATGGTGCACGCTGATGGTGCGGATGCGGTTCTGCGCCTTGAAGGCGGCATCCAGGAAGCCGACGTTGCCGTGGCCGCAGAGCCCGAACAGGTAGGGCACCTTCTGCTTCACCAGAAAGTCCACGATGATGTCGGCGCCGTTCATCTTGCGCGCGCTGTTGCCGGTCATGGGTGTTCCCTCCTCAGGCCGCCTGCCGGGCAGGGCTGCCGAGCAGGCGGGAAATCGTCGCCGCCGTGGTCATCACCAACGGCACCAGTTCCGCCAGCCGCGCCGCCTCCATGCGGGCAGCGGGGGCCGAGATGGCCAGGCAGGCGCAGGGCCGGCCGGCCTGGTCGAAGATCGGCGCGCCCAGGCAGCGCAGGCCAACCTCGATCTCCTCCTCGTCCAGCGCATGGCCCTGGGCGCGAATGTGCTCCAGCGCCGCCTGCAATGCCGGCAGGGTGGTGAGGGTATTGGCGGTGAAGCGCGCCAGGGTGCGGCCGGCGAAGATCGCCGCCACCTCGGTCGGGCTGCGATGCGCCAGCAGCATCTTGCCCAGCGCGCTGGCATGGGCCGGGGTGCGCTTGCCGACATGGGCCTGCATCCGCACCAGCCGGGTGCCTTCCACCGCCTGGACGCAAACTGCTTCCGCTTCGTGCAGTATGCCTACGTGAACGGTCTCTCCGGTGGTGCGGGCCAAGTCCTGCAACGGCGCCAGCGCCTGCCAGCGCAGTTGTTCCTGCCGCACCGCGGCGCTGCCCAGGCCGTGCAGCCGCATCCCCGGGGTGTAGCGGCCGGTGGTGGCGTGCCTGGCCAGGTAGCCGAACGCCTCCAGCGTATGGAGGATGCGGAACACGGTCGGCTTGCTCTGGCCCAGCGCGGCGCACAGTTCCGCCAGGCTCCAGCTTTCCTGGCGGGCGAAGCAGTCCAGCACCTCCAGCCCCTTGTGCAGGGACCCGAGCAGATAAGGGTCGCGCGGGGTTGCTTCGCTGTTTCGCATGTTGAAATCCATTGCGCCTGAACAGGCTCATCGTACCGTATGATGAAACGCGCGCGGCCGGCAACCCGCAGGCCGCCGCCAGATCGGCCGCTGGGGCCCGATGTTCCCGGTGATAACCTTCCCGGTGCTGGCGAATGGCGCCCGCTAACCAGCCCTTCACCGCCGCCGGTGTTGACTGCCCGGCGCCATGCGGCGCGGAACGGCGGAACCGGAGCAATGAAAACCAGGCTGCTCGCCCTGCTGGAGCAGGTGCCCGGCTTGCGGCGGCTGTGGCGCCAAGGTCGCGCCTCTGGTCGTGCCGAGGCAGCGCCGCCGCGCCAGGAACCCCAGGCCGCGCTGCCCGGTGCCCCGGCATCACCGCCACCGCCACGGGCCCGGCTGGCCCCGCCCGACCCCGAGGAACTGGCCAACCTGGCCGACCAGCTCTGGGGCGATGGCTTCCTGCTGCCGGGCGGCGCGGCCGAAGCCAACCGGCTGGCCAACCTGCTGCCGCTTTCCCCCGCCACCACGCTGCTGCTGCTGGGCGCGGATGCCGGCGGCGCCGCCCAGGCCATTGCCACCACCCGCGGCGCCTGGGTGGCGGCGCAACAGGACAACCTGCTGCTGGCCGAGCGCATGGCACTGCGGCTGCGCAGCCTGGGCAAGCGCGCCACGGTCGCCACCTGGGACGCCGAGGAACCCTTCTTCCGCCACCGCTACCACCACCACGCCCTGGCGCTGGAAGCGTTGCGCCGCTGCCCCGCCGGGCGGCTGCTGCCGCCGCTGGCCGCGGCGCTGAAGCCCGGCGGCCAGTTGGTGCTGCTGGACCTGGTGGCCACCGCCGCCAGTGGCCGCCACGCCGCGCTGATGCGCCGCTGGACCGAATTGGAAGGCCGCACCACCCCGCCCGAGGATATCGCCACGCTGGAAGCCGCCCTGCTGGCGGCCGGCTTCACCCTGAACGTGCGGGAGGATGTCGGCGCCCGCCATGGCACCGCGGTGCTGGCCGGCTGGGCCCGGCGGGTGGAAGGGCTGCGCCAGGGCGGCGGCCTGCCGCGCGGTGCCGCGGCCCTGGCCCTGGTGGTGGAGGCCGAACGCTGGCTGCTGCGCCAGCGGCTGATGCAACTGGGCTGCCTCGGCCTGCTGCGCTGGCACTGCACCCGCGGCCCCGACCGTGGCGGCGGGCTGTAGCGTCATGGCCCCGGAGCACCCCACTGCCCAGTAAAGAGGCACGATTGTTGCTTTCCCAAACCACGCCGGGCCGCCGACGCCAGCGGCCCAAGGGAGAAAGCAACGTTGCACCACCAGACTGCCGACCAGCCGCCTGCCCTGCCCGGAGCGATGACCCCCAGCCTGTTGGACCGCGTCCTTGCCGACCTGCATGACCACCTGAAGCAGGTCTCGGATGGCCACCTGGCCGACTACATCCCCGACCTGGCCAAGGCCAACCCGGCGCATTTCGGCATCGTCATCGCCACCACGGATGGCGCGGTCTATGCGGTGGGGGATTGCGACGTGCCCTTCACCATCCAGTCCATCTCCAAGGCCTTCGTCTTCGGCCAGGCGCTGGAAGACCATGGCCGCGCGCATGTGCTGGCCAAGGTGGGGGTGGAACCCAGCGGCGAGGCGTTCAACTCCATCGTCTTCGACACCCGGGCCAACCGGCCCTTCAACCCCATGGTCAATGCCGGCGCCATCGCCACCTCCGGCCTCATCAAGGGCGCCGACGGGCCAACCCGCCTGGCCCGCCTGCAGGAGATGTTCGGCCGCTATGTCGGCCACCCGGTGGCGTTGGACGAGGCGGTGTTCCGCTCGGAAAAGCGCACCGGCCACCGCAACCGCGCCATCGCCCACCTGGAACTGAATTTCGGCATGCTGGAGGAGCCGATCGAGGAACACCTCGACCTGTATTTCCAGCAATGCTCGCTGCTGGTCACGGCGCGGGACCTGGCCTGCATGGCCGCCACCCTGGCCAATGGCGGGGTCAACCCGGCCACCGGGGAACGCGCGCTGAACCCGGACTACGTCAAGAACGTCATCGCGGTGATGAACAGCTGCGGCATGTACGACTATTCCGGCGAATGGAGCTATCGCATCGGCCTGCCGGCCAAGAGCGGCGTCGGCGGCGGCATCATCGCCGTGCTGCCGGGGGTGCTGGGCATCGGCGTGTTCTCGCCGCCGCTGGACGAACGCGGCAACAGCGTGCGCGGCATCAAGGTATGCGAGACGCTGTCGCAGCGCTTCGGCCTCAACATGTTCGACGCCACGCGCGGCTATGCCTCCGCCATCCGGCGCCAGTACCATGCCGGCAGCATCACCTCCCGCCGCACCCGGTCCGAACCGCAGCGCGGGCTGCTGGAACAGGCCGGGCGCGGCGCGGTGGTGCTGGAGTTGCGCGGCGTGCTGGGCTTCGCCGCGGTGGAACAGGTCAGTCGCCAGGTTTCCGCCTGCGACACGGCGGTGAGCCACGTGATCCTGGACCTGACCCGGGCCGAGGGGGTGGAGCCGCAGGCGGCGGTGCTGCTGGGCCAGCTGCGGGCGCAGCAGGAAGCGGCCGGGCGGCGGCTGCGGCTGGCGGTGCGGCCGGGCAGCCCCAGCCAACGCCACCTCGCCACCGCCGGGCTGCCGGGGGAGGCCATGCTGGCGGATATCGACCAGGCGCTGGAATGGGCCGAGGACGCGCTGCTGGCGGCCCTGGAGGCGCTGGCGGCACCGGACCAGGAACGCGTCCTGGCCGAGATGGACCTGCTGGAAGGGCTGCCGCGGACGGCGCTGAGCGAGTTGGCCTCGGTGGTGCGGCGCCGGGAATACCCCGCCGGCACGGTGCTGATGCGCCAGGGCGATGAGGCGGAGGAACTGTTCTTCCTGGCCCGCGGCCGGGTGAGCGTGCGGCTGCCGCTGGCCGATGGCCGCAGCCAGCGCCTGGCCACGCTGGACCCCGGCGTGGCCTTCGGCGAGATGGCGCTGCTGGATGGCGCGCCGCGTTCGGCCGATGTGGTGGCCGACACCGACATCGTTGCCTACACGGTCACGCTGCAACGGCTGGAGGCGCTGTCGGAGGATACCCGGCTCATCAAGGCCGCGCTGCTGCGCAATATCGGCCGGCAACTGTCGCAACGGCTGCGTCGCGCCAACAAGGCCATCAGCGAGATGGCCTGAACAGGTAGCCGTGCCTCAGGCCACCTGGACGATGCGGTAGCCGTATTCCACCCCATCCGGTTCCTGGATGGTGAGGTATTCCCCCGGGCGCATGAACGGGGTGGTGCGGATGGGGCAGTGCAGCGAAGGGTCCTGCGGCACCTCCGGCCGGCTGCCGAAATGCAGCGACCAGCCGGATTCCTGGTCGTACTGCACCGTGCCCTGGCGGGGCGGCTCGTGCGGCCAGCAGCGCAGCGCCGGCCATACCTGCGGGTCGGCGTACCACAGCTCGGCATTCAGCCGGCTGGCCGGGTCCAGTTCCAGGGTCACCTCATAGCGATGCTCGGCGCTGCCCAGCGGGAAGCCGGGGCCCGAGGCCAGTACCAGTGAAACCGTCCGCATCTGCTTTCCTTCCGGCCCGCCGCGACAGTCCAGTGTGCTGATTCCGCAGTCCTGCGGCCCTCGAACCAGGCCAGCAGCCGTTGTTCCCCGCTGGCCCGCTGGTCTGCTGCGTTCGCTTGAGACCGGACCAACGCCGCGGGCAGGACACTAGCGCATTTCGCGCCGGTTGACGCCGCCCCGCCGGGCCGCGCGCTAGATCGCGACCCGCACGCCCAGTTCCACCACCCGGTCGGACGGAATGCGGAAGAACTCGGTGGCCGGCACGGCGTTGCGGCTCATCAGCGTGAACAGCCATTGCCGCCAGCGCGACATCTTCGGCACCACCGCCGCCACCACGGTCTCGCGGCCCAGGAAGTAGCTGGCCTGCATCTGCTCGAACTCCACCCCGGCCTGGCGCAGGCTTTCCAGCTCACGCGGGATATGCGGGCTTTCGTGGAAGCCGTAGCGCAGGATCACCCGGTGGATGCCCGGCGCCAGCTCGCTCACTTCCCGCCGGCGGTCGGCGGAAACCTCGGGGATGTCCTCGGTCAGCACGGTCACGAACAGCACGCGCTCATGCAGCACCTTGTTGTGCTTCAGGTTGTGCAGCAGCGCGCCCGGCACGTAGTCCGCCTGGCCGGTCATGAACACGGCGATGCCCGGCACCCGGATGGTGCGCGACTGCGGCAGCCGGGCCAGGAAGGACTTCAGCGGCAGGCTGTCCTGGCGGAAGCGGGCGAACAGCAGCGACCGGCCACGGTTCCAGGTGGTCATCAGCAGGAACATCGCCGCGCCCAGCACCAGCGGCACCCAGCCACCTTCCGGAATCTTCAGCAGGTTGGAGGCGAAGAACGCCAGGTCCAGCAGGAACAGCGGCACGAACACCGCCGCCACCCGCATGGCGGACCATTTGAACTGCACCCGGAACACCAGCACCGCCAGGATCGTGGTGCAGACGAAGGTGCCGGTCACCGCGATGCCATAGGCCGCCGCCAGCGCGTCCGAGGTGTGGAAGGCCAGCACCAGCACCAGCACCCCGGCCAGCAGGGCGAAGTTGATCTGCGGCAGGTAGATCTGGCCTTCCTCCTCGGCGCTGGTGTGCTTCACCACCAGGCGGGGCAGGAAGCCAAGCTGCACGCATTGCCGGGCAATGGAATAGGCGCCCGAGATCATCGACTGGCTGGCAATGACGGTGGCCGCCGTGGCCAGCACCACCAGGGGCAGGCGCAGCCATTCCGGCGCCAGCAGGAAGAACGGGTTTTCCAGCGCCGCCGGGTTGGCCAGCAGCAGCGCGCCCTGGCCCAGGTAGTTCAGCGCCAGCGCCGGCAGCACGAAGAACAGCCAGGCCAGCTCGATCGGACGGCGGCCGAAATGACCCATGTCGGCATAAAGCGCCTCGGCCCCGGTCACCGCCAGCACCACCGAGCCAAAGGCGATGAAGGCCGCCATCTTGTATTCGATGCAGAAGGCCACGGCATGGTGCGGCGAGATCGCCACCAGCACCTCCGGCTCCTTCACCACCTCGATCAGGCCCAGCAGGCCGAGGCTGCCGAACCACAGCATCATCACCGGGCCGAAGATGGCGCCCATGCTGCCGGTGCCGCGGTACTGCACCACGAACAACGCCACCAGCACCACGACCGAGCCGGGGATGATGACCTGTTCGAACTGCGGCGAGATGATCTTCAGCCCTTCCATGGCGGAAAGCACCGAAATCGCCGGGGTGATGGTGCCATCGGCGAAGAACAGGCAAGCGCCGACAATGCCGATGATCGCCACCACCCAGCGGCCATGCTCGGTGCCGACGCAGCGCTGCGCCAGCGCCATCAGGGCCAGGATACCGCCTTCGCCCCGGTTGTCGGCGCGCAGCACGAAGAACACGTACTTCACCGTCACGGTCAGGATCAGCGACCAGACGATGAGGGAGAGGATGCCGAGGATTTCCCAGCGCTCCACCCCGTCGGCGGAGAAATGCAGCAGGGCCGCGCGCAGGGCGTAGAGCGGGCTGGTGCCGATATCGCCATAGACCACCCCCAGCACGCCCAGCAGCATGGCGGCGGTGAGGGGGCGGCTACGGCCGTGGGGGGCGGCGGCGTCGGCTGCGGTCAAGGGATGGCTCCGGGCGGAAACCCCGTGTCGGCGCAATTTGCTCCGGGCCGGGGGTCCCTATGCGGCGCGGAGGCATAGTCCTGCCGCATTTGCGACGCAAGGGCGACATGATGCGCTGTCCGAACCACCCTGGCAGCCGGGCCCCACCCTGGCCGGCCTAGTGCCCGCGCAGGATCTGGCTGAGGAACAGCTTCAGCCGGTCGGTGCGGGGGTTCTCGAAGATCTCGCCCGGCGGGCCCTGCTCCACGATCTCGCCGCGGTCCATGAACACCACCCGGTCGGCCACCTGCCGGGCAAAGCCCATTTCATGCGTCACGCAGACCATGGTCATGCCGGTTTCCGCCAGGCCGACCATCACCTCCAGCACCTCCTTGATCATCTCGGGGTCGAGCGCGCTGGTCGGTTCGTCGAACAGCATGATCTTCGGCTTCATGCACAGCGCCCGGGCGATGGCCACGCGCTGCTGCTGGCCACCGGAAAGCTGGCCGGGGTACTTCTGCGCCTGTTCCGGGATCTTCACCCGCTCCAGGTATTCCATCGCCAGCGTCTCGGCTTCCGCCTTCGGCATGTGGCGCACCCATATCGGCGCCAGGGTGCAGTTCTCCAGCACCGTCAGGTGCGGGAACAGGTTGAAGCTCTGGAACACCATGCCAACCTCGCGGCGGATGGCGTCCAGCGCCCGCAGGTCGTCCGACAGCTCGATGCCGTCGACCTTGATGCTGCCTTCCTGGTGGGTTTCCAGCCGGTTGATGCAGCGGATCAGGGTGGACTTGCCACTGCCCGAGGGGCCGCAGACCACCAGGCGTTCGCCCATGGCCACGTTCAGCGACACGTCGCGCAGCACGTGCATGGCGCCGTACCACTTGTTCACCTTGTCCAGCATGATGGCGGGCGGCGCGTCGGCGCGGGCAGCGGAGGCGACGGCTTCCATGGTAGTGCTCATCTGTCTCTCCTAACGCACGCGGTGGCGGTTCAACTCCGCCTCCAGGTTCTGGCTGTAGCGGGACATGGCGAAGCAGAAGCAGAAGTAGATGAAGCCGACCGTCAGGTAGACCTCGATGCCGAAGCCCTGCCAGGCGGGTTCGATGATGGCGGTCTTGCCCGCGGTCAGCAGGTCGAAGATGCCGATGATCAGCACCAGCGAGGTGTCCTTGAAGAAGCCGATGAAGGTGTTCACCAGCGGCGGGATCACCAGGCGCAGCGCCTGGGGCAGCACGATGAAGCCGGTTTTCTTCCAGTAGCTCAGGCCCAGCGCGTCGGCGGCTTCATACTGCCCGCGCGAGAGTGCCTGCAGGCCACCACGCACCACTTCCGCCAGGTAGGCGCCGGCGAACAGGATGATGGCGATCTGCGCCCGCAGCAGCTTGTCGATGTTCATGCCTTCCGGCAGGAACAGCGGGAACATCACGCTGGCCATGAACAACAGGGAGATCAGCGGCACGCCGCGGATCAGTTCCACATAGATCACGCACAGCGCCTTGATGGCCGGCAGCCGGGACCGCCGGCCGAGCGCCACCAGGATGGCCAGCGGGAAGGCGAAGGCCAGCCCGAAGGTGGCCAGGATGAGGGTGATGACCAGCCCGCCCCAGCGTTCCTGCGGCACATAGGCCAGGCCCAGCACGCCACCCCACATCAGCACGCCGATGCTGCCCAGCGCGGCAACCCACACCAGCAACAGCTCCTTGCGCCAGAACCGGCGCAGCGCCGAGACGATGAACAGCGCGATGAAGATCAGGATGGCGGCGAAGGCGCGCCACTGTTCCTCATACGGGTAGGTGCCGAACAGGATGAAGCGGTGCTTTTCGGTGATCACCGCCCAGCAGGCGCCGGTGCCGCGCAGGTCCCGGCAGGCCTGGGTCTGGTTGTTGGGCACCGACCAGACGGCGTTGATGACGCCCCATTCGATGAAGCCCAGCGCCCATTTCACGATGAGGAACAGCAGCAGCAGGCTGACCAGGGAGGAGACCCAGCCGGCGAACAGGTTGGCCCGCATCCAGCCGATCGGGCCGACCAGGGTGATGGGCGCCGGGCGGGCCGGGGTGGGGATGGGGTTGGCGATGGCTGTGGTGCTCATCGGGCTCACCGTTCCACCAGCGCGATGCGCGCCGCGTAGCTGGCCCTGCGGCCAGCGAAGCCGGACACCGCGTAGCTGGCCCTGCGGCCAGCGAAGCCGAACAATGACAAGGGGCGCATCGGGCTCACCGTTCCACCAGCGCGATGCGCGCGTTGTACCAGTTCATGAAGCCGCTGATGGACAGGCTGATGCTCAGGTATACCAGCATGATGATGGCAATGCCCTCGATCGCCTGGCCAGTCTGGTTCAGCGTGGTGTTGGCGATGGAGACGATGTCCTGGTAGCCGATGGCCACCGCCAGCGAGCTGTTCTTGGTGATGTTGAGGTACTGGCTGGTCATCGGCGGCACGATGACGCGCAGCGCCTGCGGCAGCACCACCAGGCGCAGCACCTTGCCGGGGCGCAGCCCCAGCGCCTGCGCCGCCTCGCGCTGGCCATGCGGCACCGCCTGGATGCCGGCGCGAACGATCTCGGCGATGAAGCCGGCGGTGTACATCACCAGCCCGGCCAGCAGCGCGAAGTATTCCGGCGACAGCGTCAGCCCGCCCTGGAAGTTGAAGCCGCGCAGCGCCGGAATGTCCGGCGTGAAGGGCGCGCCCAGCGCCGCCCAGGCCGCCAGCGGCAGCGCCACCAGGGCCAGCAGCGCCACATGCCATATCGGCCGCGGCACGCCATCCGCCATCTGCTTCGCCAGTGCCTGCCGGCGATAGAGCAAGGTGGCCACCAGCCCCACCACGAAGACCAGCAGCGCCAGGGAATGGGCGCCTTCCCACTGGATCCAGGGCAGCTTCAGGCCACGATTGGACAGGAACACCCCTTCCGCCGGGTGCAGCGCCTGGCGCGGGCCGGGCAGGCCCTGCAGGATGGCGTACCAGAACAGCAGTTGCAGCAGCAGCGGCAGGTCGCGGATCACCTCCACATACGTCGCCGACAGCGTCCGCAGCACCCAGTTCTTCGACAGCCGGGCAATGCCGATCAGCGTGCCGAAGATGGTGGCCAGCACAATGCCAACCACCGCCACCTTCAGCGTGTTCAGCAGGCCAACGACCAGCGCCCGCAGGTAGGTGTTGGTGGGGTTGTAGTCGATGATGCTTTCGGCAATGGGCAGCCCGGCTTCCCGGTTGAGGAAGCCGAAGCCGGTGGCGATGCGCCGCACTTCCAGGTTGTGCACGGTGTTGGACCATAGCCACCAGACAATGCTGACGACGATGCCAACGACCACCACCTGCCAGAAGATGCCGCGCACCCGCTCATCCGACCAGGAAAGCCTGATCGGTCGCCTGGGCGGTGCCCGCAGGCTGCGGGGGTCTATGCTGGTCTGGGACATTCCCGGGTAACCCCCTGGTCGGCGCCTGAAAAGCCCGGGCCAACGGCCCGGGCCAGTTCACAACAAGTCAGCGGAAGGGCGGGGCGTATTGCAGGCCGCCCTGGGTGTACATGGCATTCGGGCTGCGGGCGCGCTGCAGGCCAATCGGCGTCAGGTGGCGGGCGAAGACCTCGCCGTAGTTGCCCACCGCCTTGATGATGTTCAGCGCCCAGGCATTGTCCAGGCCCAGCATCTTGCCCAGGTCGCCGGTCTTGCCCAGCAGACGCAGCGCTTCCGGGCGCTGGTCGCTGGCCAGGGCCTGCGCGGCATTGGCGGCGGTGATGTTCAGTTCCTCCGCCACCAGCATGGCGAAATGGCTCCAGCGGACGATATCGGCGAAGCGCGCGTCACCCTGGCGGACTGCCGGGCCCAGCGGTTCCTTGCTGATGACTTCCGGCAGGATAACGTGGTCGGCCGGGGTCGGCTGGGCGCTGCGGGTGGCGGCCAGGCCGGACGCGTCGGTGGTGTAGGCGTCGCAGCGGCCGGCGACATAGGCGGCCACCACTTCCTCCAGCCGTTCGATCACCACGGGGGTGAAGCGGATGTTGTTGGCCCGCGCCCAGTCGGTCAGGTTCTGTTCCGTGGTGGTGCCCGGCTGCACGCAGATGGTGGCGCCGTTCAGTTCCAGCGCGGAGTTCACCCCGGCCGACTTCTTCACCATGAAGCCCTGGCCGTCGTAGAAGTTCACCGCCGGGAAATCCAGGCCCAGGCTGGTGTCGCGGCTCAGCGTCCAGGTGGTGTTGCGGAACAGCACGTCCACTTCGCCGGATTGCAGCGCGGTGAAGCGGGACTGCGCCGTGGTGGGCACGTAGCGCACCTTGCTGGCGTCGCCGAAGATGGCGGCGGCGACGCTGCGGCAATAGTCGATATCGAAGCCGCGCCAGACACCCTGGCTGTCGGGCTGGGCGAATCCGGCCAGGCCGGTGTTCACGCCGCACACCAGCGCGCCGCGGGCCCGAATCGCGTCCAGCGTATTGGCCGGCGCCTGCTGCGCCTGGGCGGCACCGGGGGCAAGCGCGGGCAGCGCCACGGTGCCCAGCAAAGCCAGCGCGCGCAGCGCCCGGCTGAAGATTTGGCCGAAGGCCAGCATCACCCTGTCTCCCTCATTTATCCTGCCGGCGAAGACCCGGCGGCCTGCTCCCGGTATATTGTGGTCGGGCCGTTATGAGCAATTGGTGCGCCAGCCATGTTCCCAGCGCAATGCGCGATTTTTTACCGGGGCCAGGGCCGGGGTGCCACGAAAGGGGGCGATGGATGCAAATGATCGAGGCAACCGAGGTCAGGCGCCGCCTGCCCTGGCCCGCCCTGGTGACGGCGCTGGAGGCGATGTTCCGCCATGGCTGCGAGGCGCCGCTGCGGCACCGTCATGGCGTGGGCGGCGACAACACCCTTTTGCTGATGCCGGCATGGCAGGCCGGGGCGTATACGGGTGTGAAGATCGTCCATGTCGCCCCCGGCAATGCCGCGCTGGGGCTGAAGGCGGTGCATGCGGCCTACCTGTTGTCCCAGGCCGCAACCGGCGTGCCGCTGGCCCTGCTGGATGGTGGCGAGTTGACCGACCGCCGCACCGCCGCCGCCAGCCTGCTGGCCGCGCGCCACCTGGCCCGGCCGGAAAGCCGCCGCCTGCTGGTGCTGGGGGCCGGCAAGGTGGCCGCCGCCCTGGCCGAGGCCCATGCCAGCCACTTCCCGCTGGCCGAGGTGGCGATCTGGTCGCGCCGCCCGGCCCAGGCGCAGGCGCTGGCCGCCCGGCTGGCGGCGCATGGCCTGCCCGCCCGCGCCGCCGCCAGCGCGCATCCGGCGGGGTATGACATCGTCTGCGCCGCCACCCTGGCCACCACGCCGCTGCTGCGCGGCGCCGAGCTTTCCCCCGGCACCCATGTGGACCTGGTGGGCGCCTTCCGGCCGGACATGCGCGAAGCCGATGCCGCGCTGCTGGCCGCCGCCCGGCTGGTGGTGGACACCCGGGCCGGCTGCCTGGCCGAAGCCGGGGACATCGTGCAGGCCATGGCGGAGGGCGCCTTCGGCCCCGGCCATATCGCCGCCGACCTGGCCGAGCTGTGCCGCGGCGAGATACCCGGCCGCACCAGCCCGGAGCAGATCACCGCGTTCAAGAGCGTCGGCTGGGCCGGCGAGGACCTGGCCGCCGCGGTGCTGGCCTATACCGCCCCCGGCTGAACCGGGCGGCCCCAAGCTTCCCGCCCCCAACCTTTCCACCCGCCACCGCGTTCCTCGGGCCACCCCGGCCCCGAGGAGCCCGCATGCCGCATCTGCCGCCCTGGCTGACCACCGCCCTGCTGCTGCTGGCCGCCCCGGTGCTGGCGGTGGCCGCCACCCTGGTGATGCAGGCACTGCTGGAGCGGGTGCTGCGCGCCGAATTCGCCCCGGTGCTGCGCCGGGTGATGCGTGGTGGCCGCGGCCCGCTGCGGCTGGTGGCGGCGTTGCTGGCCCTGCTGGCGGTGCTGCCCGAAGCCGGGCTGACCGCCACCACCACCGCCGCCCTGTCCCAGTTGCTGGGGCTGGCGCTGGCCGGCGGGCTGGGCTGGACCATCACCCGCCTGCTGGCGGCGGTGTTCGACGCGTTCCTCGACCGCGCCCACGCCGCCGGGGAGGCGGATTTCCATGCCCGCCGCCGCACCACGCAGTTGACCGTGTTCCGTCGGCTGACGGTGGCGGCCGGCATCCTGCTCACCGCCGGCTTCATGCTCACCGCCATTCCGGCGGTGCGCACGGTGGGGCTTTCGCTGTTCGCCTCGGCCGGGGTGGCGGGCATCGTCGCCGGCCTGGCGGCGCGGCCGGCGGTGTCCTCGCTGCTGGCCGGGTTGCAACTGGCGGTGACCCAGCCGGTGCGGATCGGCGACGCGGTGATGGTGGAAGGCATCTTCGGCCATGTGGAGGAGATCACCGCCACCTATGTCACCATCGCCACCTGGGACCAGCGCAGCCTGATCCTGCCGCTGAGCTACCTGCTGGAAAAGCCGTTGCTGAACTGGAGCAAGAACAGCGCCCAGTTGCTGGACAGCGTGATGCTGTGCCTGGACTACGCGGCGCCAATCCCCGCGGTGCGCAACGAAGCCCTGCGGCTACTGGCCAGCACCGCGCTGTGGGACCATCGTGTGGCCGCCGTTCAGGTTACCGAGATGAAGGATAGCTGCATGGAAGTGCGCGTGCTGATGAGCGCCGCCAATGCCGAACAGATGTTCGACCTGCGCTGCCTGGTGCGCGAAGGCCTGCTGGCATGGCTGGCGCGGGACTGTCCCGACGCCCTGCCCCGCCAGCGCCTGGGCGCCCCTGCCACCACGCCCCCGGCGGCGCTGGCATGACCGTGGTTGCCGAGGAAGGCCAGTTGCTTGCCCGCCCCAGGCGGCTGCCCCCCGGGGCGCCGCAGCCCGAGGGGCCGCAGCCTTGGCCGCTGCCGCCCGGGCTGCATCCGCTGGGCCTGGGTGAACCGCGGGACGGCCGGCTGCGCGTGCCGGCAGGCCCCGGCCATGGCCCGCTGCCGCTGGTGGTGATGCTGCATGGCGCCACCGGCAACTGGAAGCGCGCGCTGTCGCGGCTGGGCGACATCGCCGAGCATGCCCTGGTGGTGCTGCCGGACAGCGTGGGGGGCAGTTGGGACGTGCTGGAAGGCGGCTACGGGCCGGATATCGCCCGGCTGGACGCCGCCCTGGCGCGGGTCTTCGCCACCTGGCCGGTGGACCCGGCACATTGCGCCATCGCCGGCTTTTCCGATGGGGCGTCCTACGCGCTGTCCCTGGCGCTGATGAATGGCGACCTGTTCAGCCATTGCCTGGCCTTCTCGCCCGGCTTCGCCGCGCCGATGCGCATGGTGGGGCGCCCGGCCTGCTTCCTCAGCCACGGCACCGAGGACGAGATCCTGCCCATCGCCACCTGTTCGCGCCGGCTGATGCCCAAGCTGGAACGCGCCGGCTACCACACCCAATACGTGGAATTCGACGGCAAGCATGAGGTGCCGGAG
>CANBXZ010000050.1 GCA_947373495.1 Acetobacteraceae bacterium | reverse complement strand
TCGCGGTCAACGGCACCATCCGCCAAAACTCCGATCTCGACCACATGACCTGGAGCGTCGCCGAGCAGATCGCCAAATTGTCCGAGGCGTTCGAACTCAAGGCCGGCGACATCATCTATTCCGGCACGCCGGAAAATGTCGGCCCGGTGGTGCGGGGCGATGTGCTGCTGTGCAAGATCGAGGGCCTGCCCGACCTGAGCGTGAAGATCGTGTGAGCCGGCCGGCGGCAAGGCCCCGCGCCTTGCCGCTGGCTGCCGCCGCTACGCCGGGGGCAGCACGCCCAGGCCCATGGCCTGGCGGGCGAAGGCGCGCTTCAGCGGCGGAATCCGGTCCACCGCGGCCAGGCCCAGCCGGCGGGCCCAGCGCACCGGCGCGATGTCGTTGCTGAACAGCCGCTCCAGCGCGTGCATGCCCAGCAGCATCGCCAGCGTGTCGGGCCGGCGCTGCGCCTGGTAGCGCGCCAGCAGGTCCGGGCTGCCGGCATCCGCGCCATGGGCCACGGCTTCGGCCAGCAAATCCGCCAGCACCGCCACGTCCCGGAAGCCCAGGTTCAGCCCCTGGCCGGCAATGGGGTGCACGCCATGCGCCGCATCCCCCACCAGCGCCAGCCGGGTGTCGGTCCAGCGCGCCACATGCAGTGCCGAAAGCGGGTAGGACCAGCGCCGGCCGATGATGCTCACCGCGCCCAACTGGTCGCCCAGGCGGCGGGCGAGTTCGCGGGAAAACCCGGCATCGTCCAGCGCCAGCATGCGGCGCGCGATCGGGTGGCGGTCGGCCCAGACGAAGGCGGAGGCGTGCGGGAAGGCCGGGGTGCCGAAATCCGCGCCATCGGCCAGCGGCAACTGGGCGAAGGGGCCATTGGGCAGGAACTGTTCCAGCGCCACGCCGTGGTGCGGCCTTTCATGCGCGAAGGCGCCCACCATCGCGGTCTGGTGGTAGTCCAGCCGGGTGGCGGTGATGCCGGCGGCGCGGCGCAGCGGGCTGTTGCGGCCTTCCGCCGCCACCACCAGCTGGGCGTGGATGGTGCGGCCATCGGCCAGGGTCAGCACGGCGCCGGCGGCGTCGCGTTCGGTTCTGGTGATCTCGACCGGTGCCAGCACCCGCACCTTGTCCAGCGCGCGGTTCAGCCCCACCCGCAGGCTGCGGGCTTCCACCATGTAGCCGAAGGGGTCGGTGCTGACCTCGGCGGCGTCGAAATGCAGCTTGAGGGGCGAGGCCGGCTGGCCCGGCTTGCCATCCGCCACCCGGATTTCCCGGATGGGCCCCGGCGCATGCGGCAGCAGCGCCCAGACGCCGGCTGCCGCCAGCAGGCGCTGGGAGGACAGCGCGATGGCATAGGCGCGGCCGTCGAAGGCCGGCAGTTCCATCGGCGGCAGCGGCTGGCGGTCCAGCACCAGCACGGGCACCCCGCGGGCATGCAGGGCAGCGGCCAGGCTGGCACCGACCGGGCCGGCGCCGACGATGCAGACGGTGGTTTCCAGGAAATCGCTCATCACGATGTTGTGTCACCCGAAAGTGTTACGGTTGATGCGCGATTGCCACCGAAACAGACGGCATGTGCGCAAAAACAAGGCAAACCAAAACTGCGACATCGCAGCAACACCGCTGTTGCGCGCTAACTATGGTGTGGCACGGAAATTGGAACCCCCGTGATGCGAAAACGTACACACGGAGGTGTTCCAACCCATGAAACTGGTGATGGCGATCATCAAGCCCTTCAAGTTGGATGAAGTGCGCGATGCCCTGACGCCGCTGGGCGTGCAGGGCCTTACCGTAACCGAGGTCAAGGGTTTCGGCCGGCAGAAGGGCCAGACCGAGATCTATCGCGGGGCGGAATACCAGGTCAGCTTCCTGCCCAAGCTGAAGATCGAAGTGGCGGTTCCCTCGGCGATCGCCGACGCGGTGGTGGAAGCCATCGTGAACACCGCCCGCTCCGACAAGATCGGTGACGGCAAGGTCTTCGTGTTCGACCTGGAACGCGCCGTGCGCATCCGCACCGGCGAGACGGACGACGCGGCGCTCTGACGCCGGCCACCCTTCCCAACCAGACTAAAGGGATACCTACCCGATGAGGACGCTACTCCGCGCGCTGCCATTGGCCGCCGCAACCTTCTTCGCCGCCGCGCCGGCCTTTGCCGAGGACGCGAAGGTTGATACCGGTGACGCCGCCTGGATGCTGACCAGCACCGCGCTGGTGCTGCTGATGACCATTCCCGGCCTGGCGCTGTTCTATGCGGGCATGGTCCGCAAGAAGAACGTGCTGGCGACCATGGCGCAGAGCTTCGTCATCACCGCGCTGGTGACCGTGGCCTGGGCCGTGGTGGGCTACAGCCTGGCCTTCACCAACGGCAATGCCTATATCGGCGACCTGTCCCGCGTGTTCCTCAGCGGCCTGGCCGAGAACTGGGACAAGCCCTTCACCCTGGGCAGCGGCGACGCCGCGGTGGCCACCACCATCCCGGAATCGGTCTTCCTGATCTTCCAGATGACCTTCGCCATCATCACCCCGGCGCTGATCACCGGCGCCTTCGCGGACCGGATGAAGTTCTCCGCGCTGGTGGTGTTCAACGTGCTGTGGACCATCCTGGTCTACTCCCCGGTGTGCCACTGGGTCTGGCAGCCGAATGGCTGGATCTTCGCGCTCGGCGCGCTGGACTTCGCCGGCGGCACGGTCGTGCACATCAACGCGGGCGTGGCCGGCCTGGTGGCCGCCATCGTGCTGGGCAAGCGCGTGGGCTACGGCAACGACAACATGGCCCCCTACAACCTGGCCTTCGCCGTCATCGGCGCTTCCATGCTGTGGGTTGGCTGGTTCGGCTTCAATGCCGGCTCCGCGCTGGGCGCCTCGGGCGGCCGTGCGGGCATGGCGATGCTGGTCACCCAGCTGGCGGCCGCCGCGGCGGCGCTGTCCTGGATGGTTGGCGAATGGATGACCAAGGGCAAGCCCAGCGTGCTCGGCGCCATCTCCGGCGCGGTTGCCGGCCTGGTTGCGATCACCCCGGCCAGCGGCTTCGTGCTGCCCGGCTCGGCGCTGATCATCGGCCTGGTCGCTGGTCTGGCCGGCTTCTGGGGCGCCACCGCCCTGAAGCATTGGCTGGGCTATGACGACAGCCTGGACGCCTTCGGCGTGCACGGCGTGTGCGGCATCGTCGGCGCCCTGCTGACCGGCGTGTTCGCCTACGGCCCGCTCTCCGCCACCACCGCCACCCCGGCTGGCTACGCTGGTTCGTTCGACCAGTTCATGCTGCAGGTCTATGCGGTGGGCGCGGTGTTCATCTACTCCGGCGTCGCCACCTTCATCCTGCTGAAGATCACCGATGTGATCGTCGGCCTGCGCGTCAGCGCCGAGGATGAGCGTGAGGGCCTGGACGTGACCCAGCACGGCGAGCGCATCGCCTGAGCCATCCGTCAGCGCGTGGGCCTTGGCAATCGCCAGGGCCCACGTCACACGCCGCACGCATTCATCAACAACCGGGACGCTAGATTAATGACAAACCCCCTCAGCGCGGGCCAGATGGTTCGCGGCTTCCTCGCCGGCGCCTTCGTTGCCGCCGCCGCCCTGGTCCTGCCGGCCGCCCCCGCCAGCGCCATCGAGATCGAAGGTTCGGGCCTGACCATCGCCGCCACCCCGGCCCTGGCCAGCGATTACCTGTTCCGCGGTATCAGCCAGACCCGCAGCCGCCCGGCCCTGCAGGGCACGCTCGACATCGAGCATGAGAGCGGCTTCTACGTCGGTGCCTTCGTCAGCAACGTTGCCTTCCAGGGCAGCAACGCGGCGGCGGAACTGGACGGCCTGGTGGGCTACCGCACCGAACTCGCCGGCATCAAGTTCGACATCGGCGCGGTCTACTACGGCTACCCGGGTTCCTACACCCAGGGCGTGCCGGAGCTGTCCTTCTTCGAAGGCGTGCTGAAGGCCAGCAAGGAAATCGACATCGTCAAGCTGATGGGCACCTTCGCCATCTCGCCCAACGCCTTCGGCCGTTCCGGCACGGGCTACTATGTTGAAGCCGGCGCCGACATCCAGCTGCCGTTCGAGTTCATCGGCAACCTGCGCGTCGGCTACTGGAACCTGGAGCGCAACAACCGCTTCGGCACCCCGGACTACGTCTGGTACAGCGTTGGCGTGACCCGCGAACTGTTCGAGGGCATCACCCTGACCGCTGGCTGGACCGGCACCGACATCAGCAAGCACAACTGCATCCCGACCAGCGCCTCGCCGCGCGGCCAGGACATCTGCGGTGGTCGCTTCGTGGCCACGCTGAGCCGGGCGTTCTGAGCTTGAGCGCCGGGGCCTGACTGCCCCGGGACACCACGCGCCAAGGGGGCGCCGGCCGCAGGGTCGGCGCCCTTTTCGCGTGCGGCCAAGGGCAGGTTCTGCGCGGGCTACAGCATCTCCAGCGGGCGCTTGCGCCGCGGCGGCGGGAAGGCGGCGTCCAGCGCCGCCAGGTCGGCCGGGCTCAGCACCAGGTCGGCGGCCCTGGCGTTGTCGCGCACATGGCCCGGGTCGGCCGCCTTCGGAATGCTGATGACGCCCGGCGCCCGCAGCGTCCAGGCGATGGCCACCTGGGCCGGGCTGGCGCCATGCCGTGCCGCCACCGCCTGCACCGCCCGATGCCCGAGCAGGCTGCCCTGGCCCACCGGGGTATAGGCCATCATCGCCATGCCGCGCTGGCGGCAGAACGGCAGCAGGTCGTATTCGGTGCCGCGGGCCGACAGGTTGTACAGCACCTGGTCGGCGGCGCAGTCCGGCAGCGCCTCGCCCAGTTCCTCCAGGTCCGCCAGATCCAGGTTCGAGACCCCCCAGAGCCGGATCTTGCCGGCCTGTTGCAGCCGCCGCATGCCGGCCACGGTCTCGGCCAGCGGAATGCCGCCGCGCCAATGCAGCAGGTACAGGTCCAGCCGGTCCACCCCCAGGCGCTTCAGGCTGCGCTCGCAGGCCGCTTCCAGCCGGCGGCCCCCGGCATTGTGGGGATAGACCTTCGAGACCAGGAACACGTCGTCCCGCCGCCCGGCGATGGCCTCGGCCACCACCTCCTCGGCGCCGCCCTCGGCGTACATCTCGGCGGTGTCCACCAGGGTCATGCCCAGGTCCAGGCCCAGCCGCAGCGCCGCGGCCTCGGCGCGGCGGTCGCCGCCGCGTTCCCCCATGTGCCAACTGCCCTGGCCCAGCGCCGGCACCTGGGTACCATCCGGCAATGTCACGGTCTGCATTCCGTTGTCCCCCTGGGCTGGCCTATGATGGCTGGCATGAAGCGCCCCGCAACCCCCCATGCCGTTGGTGGCACCCGGTGACCGACCCTTCCCTGGCCGCCCTGTTGGGCCGGGTGGCGGGCGGCGACCCCGCGGCGCTGCGGCTGCTGTACCAGGCACAGTCGGTGCGGCTGTTCGGCATCGCCAACGCCATCCTGCGGGACCGGGACGCGGCGGCCGATGCCATGCAGGACGCCTTCCTGCGCCTCAGCCAGCGGGCCGGCCAGTTCGACGCCAGCCGGGGCGAGGCGGCGGCCTGGCTGGGCGGGGTGGTGCGCCATGCCGCGCTGGACCAGGCCCGCCGGCGCGGCCGCGAACAACCCTGCGACGACCCCGCCCTGGGCGACGCCGCCGTGGCGCCCGAGGCGCTGGACCAGGTGCTGGCCGCCGATGAGGCGCAGCGCCTGCATGGCTGCCTGGCGGCGCTGGAGGCAAAGAACCGCCAGGGCATCCTGCTGGCCTTCGTCCATGGCCTGTCGCACGCCCAGATCAGCGCCCGGCTGGAATTGCCGCTGGGCACGGTGAAGGCCTGGATCCGCCGTGGCCTGCTGCAGCTGCGGGAGTGCCTGGCATGATCCCGACCGACCCGCGCGAGCGTGATGCCCTGGCGGCCGAATACGTGCTGGGCACGCTGGAGGCCCGCGCCGCGGCCGAGGTTGCCGCCGCCCTGGCGACCAACCCGGCCCTGGCAGCCGAGGTGACGGCCTGGGAAGCCCGGCTGGCGCCGTTGCAGGCCCTGGCCCCGCCGGAAGCCCCGCCGCCCGACCTGTGGCAGCGGATCGAGGCGGCGCTGGAGGGCCACGCCGCCCCCGCCCCCGCCCTTGCCGCCGCCGCCACCCCTGCCCAGGCGTGGCGGCCCTGGCTGAACCTGTGGCGGGGCTGGGCGATTGGCGCCAGCGCGGTGGCGGCCGGGCTGGCCGGCCTGCTGGTGCTGCAACCCGCCCCGGCGCCGCGGCTGATGACCGTGCTGCTGACCCAGCAGGACCAGCCGGCCTGGACCGTGGAGGCCGACAGCCAGGGCGCGCTGCGCCTGGCGGCGCTGAACCCGCGCCCGGTGGCCGCCGACCGGGTGCTGCAATTGTGGGCGCTGCCGCAGGGCGCCACGGCCCCCACCTCCCTGGGATTGGTGCCGGCCACCGGGCAGATGACGGTCACCCCGCGCACGCTGCGGCCGGAGCCGGGCATGCTGATCGAGATCAGCCTGGAGCCGCCTGGCGGTTCGCCGCTGGGGCGGCCTTCGGGGCCGGTGCTGTTCATCGGCCGGCTGACCCGGGCGGGAAATTCCTGAATTAAATCGGCGGGCGGCTGCATCCAGCCGTCCTCGCCGCCCGTAGCGTCCTCAGCGGGGCCGGATCGGTGCCCGCGGGATCACGGGAGACCACCACCATGACGTTCCGCACCCTTCTCGCCGCCGGCGCCGCTTTCCTGGCCCTGGGTGGCGCCGCCCAGGCCACGACGCTGCTGGGCCTGACCGCCGATGGCCACCTGCTGCGGATCGACAGCGAAACCCACCGCGCCAGCGCGCCGCTGCGCATCACCGGCGCCGAGGGCCGGCTGCTCGGCATCGACCAGCGCCCGGCGGATGGCAAGCTGTACGGCGTGACCGATGCCGGCCAGATCGTCACCATCGACACCACCTCCGGCCGGGCCACCCAGGTGAGCCGGCTGAACATGCCCTTCGCCAGCGGTGGCCGCGCGGTGGTGGACTTCAACCCGGTGGCTGACCGGCTGCGGCTGATGGGCATGAGCGGGGTGAACTTCCGCGTCAACGTCGCCACCGGCGAAGTGGTGCGCGACGGTGAGCTGAAGTACCAGCCGGGCACCCCCTGGGCCGCAACCAGCCCGCGCGTGGTGGCCGGCGCCTATACCAACAGCATGGCGGGCGCCACCGCGACCCAGTTGTTCACCGTGGATACGCTGAGCCGCAGCCTGAACCTGCAGGCGCCGCCGAATGACGGGGTGCAGCAGCCGAAGGGCGAGATTGCCGCCAACCTGCCCACCGGCGTGGCCTTCGACATCCTGGCCGGCGCGCCGCAGGGCTTCCTGCTGGCCGGCGCCACGCTGCACCTGGTGAACCTGGAAAATGGCCAGGCCGGCCCGGGCATGATGGTGACGGGGCTGCCGGCGAGCGAGGTGATCGACATCGCCGCCTGGCGCTGACGGCTGCGCGCCCCCGGGTGGTGCGACTTTCGCGGGAAACCCCTCCCCCCGCGACACCGCCCGGGGGAAAGCGCGGCGGGGCGGCGCGGGAAGGCGCCGCCCCTGCCGCGGTCAGAACTTCACCTTGTCGCCGCCCTTCAGGTGCAGGATCTCGCGCGCTTCGGCCGGCGTGGCGATCTCCAGGCTGAGTTCCTCCAGGATGCGGCGGATTTTTGCGACTTGCTCGGCATTGCTCTTGGCCTGGACGCCCTTGCCGAGCCACAGGCTGTCCTCCAGCCCCACGCGCACATTGCCGCCCAGGATGCCGGCCATGGTGGTGAAGGGCATCTGGTTGCGCCCGGCGGCCAGCACCGACCACACATAGTCCTTGCCGAACAGCCGGTCCGCCGTTTCCTTCATGAACAGCAGGTTGCGCTGTTCCGCGCCGATGCCGCCCAGGATGCCGAAGATGGTCTGGGTGAACAGCGGCGGCGTCACCAGCTTCTTGTCCAGCATGTGGGCCAGGTTATACAGGTGGCCCACGTCGTAGCACTCGAACTCGAAGCGGGTGCCCTCGCCCTTGCCCAGGCGTTCGACGATCTGTTCGATGTCCTTGAAGGTATTGCGGAAGATGAAGTCCGTGGTGCCTTCCAGGTAGGGGCGTTCCCATTCGTGCTTGAACTTGCTGATGCGCGCCGCGCTGCCGCTGATGTTGAAGTTCATGCTGCCCATGTTGAGCGAGCACATTTCCGGGCTGGCCTGGATCGGCGCCGCCAGGCGTTCCTCCACCGTCATGCCCAGGCCGCCGCCGGTGGTGATGTTGATCACCGCATCGGTGGCCTGCTTGATGATGGGCAGGAACTGGGCGAACACCTTCGGGTCCGGCGTCGGCCGGCCATCGATCGGGTCCCGCGCGTGCAGGTGGATGATGGCGGCGCCGGCCTCGGCGGCGGCGATGGATTGTTCCGCGATCTCCGCCGGGGTGATCGGCAGGTAGTCGCTCATGCTGGGGGTATGGATGGCGCCGGTGACGGCGACGCTGATGATGACTTTGGCCATGGCGCTTCTCCCGTATAAACTGCGCCCATTGTCGCGCCGAAGGCGCGCGGGTCAATGGTGGGCCGGTCGGGCGCGCCGCAACGGGGGGACGGCCATGCGCATTCTGGTTCTGGGGGCGGGTGCGCTCGGTGGTTATTTCGGCGGCCGACTGGCCGAGGCCGGTGGCGACGTGACCTTCCTGGTGCGCCCGCAGCGCGCCGCCGCACTGGCCGAACGCGGCCTGAACATTGAAAGCCAGTTCGGCAATGCCACGCTGCGGGTGAACACGGTGGCGGCGGCCGGGCCCGGCTACGACCTGGTGCTGCTGACCTGCAAGGCCTACGACCTGGACGCCGCGATCGAGGCCATTCGCCCCGCCATGCAGGAAGGCACCGCGGTACTGCCGGTGCTGAACGGGCTGTCGCATATCGAGGCGCTGAGCCAGGCCTTCGGCGCCGAGAACGTGCTGGGCGGGCTGGCGAAGATCCAGGCGACCATGGCGGCCGACGGCACGGTGAAGCAGCTCAACGACTGGCGCTGGCTGACCTTCGGCGAACTGGATGGCCGCATGTCCGGCCGGGTGCTGGCGCTGGCCGAACTGGCGGCGAAGGCGAAGGGCGTGGTGGCCACGGCGGTGCCCGACATCATGGCGCAGATGTGGGAAAAGCTGGTGCATCTGGGCACCTCCGCCGCCGGCACCGTGCTGCTGCGCGCCAATACCGGGGAGATCGTGCGCGCCGGCGGCAGCGGCTTCCTGCTCAACCTGCTGGACCGCAACGCCGCCATTGCCACGCATCACGGCTACCCGCCCAGCGCCAGCTTCCTGGAAGGCTTCCGCAAGGTGTTCAGCGACCCGGCCGGGGCCTACAGCACCTCCATGCTGCGGGACCTGGAGGCCGGCGGACGGATCGAGGCCGACCACATCCTGGGCTTCATGCTGGCGGCGGCCAGGCGCGCCGGGGTGCCGCATGAAATCCACGAGGCCGCGCTGCTGCATGCCAAGGCGTACGAACAGCGCCGCGACGCCGGCCGCCTGCCGCGTTGATGCATCGGTTCGGCGCCGGCGGGCTGACCGCCACGGTGCGGGCCGTCGGCGCCGAGCTGTGCAGCCTGCGGGACGCCGCCGGCCGCGAATACCTGTGGCAGGCCGGGCCGGCCTGGCCGCGCCACGCGCCGGTGCTGTTCCCCATGGTCGGGCGGCTGGCCGGGGATGTGCTGCGCCACAATGGCCGCACCTACCGCCTGCCGCAGCACGGCTTTGCCCGGGACCGCGTGTTCACCTGGGCCGAGCGCAGCGCCAGCGGCTGCCGGCTGGAACTGCGCGACGACGCTGAAAGCCGCGCCGCCTATCCCTTCGCCTTCCGGCTGGAACTGGCCTTTACCCTGGCCGCGGGCGGGCTCGACATCACCGCCACGGTGCACAACCCGGGCGCGGAGGTGCTGCCCTTCGGCTTCGGCTTCCACCCCGGCTTCGCCTGGCCGCTGCCCGGCGCCGCCAGCCAGGCCGGGCATGCCGTGCTGTTCGACCAGCCCGAACCCGCGCCGATCGGCCGGCTGCCGCAGGATTGTTTCGCCCGCGCGGTGGAACCCAGCCCGGTGCGGGGGCGGGATTTGGCGCTGGACCCGGCGCTGTTCGCTGCCGGCGCCGTGGTGCTGGAAGCGCCCCACAGCCGCGGCCTGGGCTATACCGCGCCCGGCGCCAGCGGGTTGCGGCTGGCATGGCAGGGGCTGCCGCAACTGGGGCTATGGAGCAAGCCGGGCGCGGATTTCCTCTGCATCGAGCCCTGGCACGGCTTTCACAGCCCACCGGGCTGGGACGGCGCCTTCCTGGACAAGCCCGGCCTGGCGCTGCTGCCCCCCGGCGCCAGCCAGGTGTTCGGGCTTGCCATCCGGCCGGGGTGAACCTTTGCGCCGCTCATGCGTCCTGACCTGCTGGCACGAACACAGGAGGACGCCATGGCCACCGACAAGCTTGAAGGCGAAGGCAGCTACACCGGGGCGAAGCAGTACAATGATGGCGTGAAGCGCACCGTGCAGTCCGGCAAGGTGGAACAGGCCGCGCGTGACGCCGCGAAGCAGCCGGCCGACAAGGCCGCCGAAGCCGAGGGCAAGCGCCACAGCCATGGCGAGGACCCGCAGCTCAAGCGGTAGAGCGCGATTGCCCGGGACGGCGGCGCCGAAAGCCGCCATCCACGCGATCAACCAGGGCGTCAGGCCCCGGCGGCCAGCCGGCGCAGCGCCAGCAACTCCACCTTGCCCAGCGCGGTGCGGGGCAGGGCGGGCACCACCACGACGTCGTGCGGCTGCTTGAAGCGCGCCAACTGGCCGCTGAAATGCGCCAGCACCGCTTCGCGCGAAAAGCCGGGGCCGGGCACCACCACCGCCACCGGCACCTCGCCCCATCGCGCATCCGGGCGGCCGCAGACCGCGCCTTCCAGCACGCCGGGGGCCTGGCGCAGCACGCGCTCGACCTCGGCCGGGTAGATGTTCTCGCCGCCACTGATGATCACGTGCTTCAGCCGGTCGGTGAACCACCAGCGGCCAGCCTCGTCCACCCGCCCGGCATCGCCGGTGGCGAACCAGCCTTCTGTATCCAGCGCCGGCGTGGTCGGCCAATAGTGCTGCAGCGTGTTCGGCCCGCGCACCAGGATTTCCCCGGCCGGCGACAGCTTCGCTTGCACGCCCGGCACCGGCCGGCCGATGCTGCCTGGCGCGGCCCAGGCCTCCGCGGCGGTCTGCGCGATGGCGATTGGCCCGGTCTCGGTCGCGCCGTAGACCTGCATCACCGGCACGCCCTTGGCGTGGAACGCCTCGATCAACGCTAGCGGCACATCGGAAGACCCGGCGCCCACCGCGCGCAGGCATGAAAGATCAGCCGCCGCCCAGTGGGGATGCGCCACCAGCGCCTGCATGATCGCCGGCACCAGCAAGGTCAGCGTGGGCTTGTCGCGGTCCAGCGCGTCGAAGAACCAATCGGCATCGAAGCGCCGATGCAGCAGCACCTGCGCGCCCGAGAGCAGCGCCGGCAACGTCTGGATGCACAACCCGCCGACATGGAACAGCGGCAGCACCGTCAGCACCCGGTCGTCAGGCGTGAAGCCGAACAGCGCCTGGGCGTGCCGCACATTGGCCGCCACCGCCGCCTGCGACAGCACGGCGCCCTTCGGCCGCCCGGTGGTGCCGCTGGTATAGCAGAGCAGCAGCGGTGCTTCGGGTGAGGGCGCGGGCAGCTCTAGCTGCTGCCCATCAAGGGTCCGTGCCTCTTCATTGAGCGCGAGGGGATCAGCCAGGAAGGCGCCGTCGCGGCCAGCCCGGCGCGCGGCGAAATCCGCGAGATAGGGGTGCTCGAAGACGTCTTGCCCGGGCATGATCGGCGCCAGCAGCGCGCGGAAGCCGGCATCCTGCTCGATCCAGCGCAACTCCTCGACCGAGAGGCGCCAGTTCAGCGGCAGCAGCATCGCACCAAGCCTGGCGCAGGCGGCCAACGCAACCAGCTGCGACGCATCGTTCCAGCCAATCCAGGCGACACGGTCGCCGGCCCGGATGCCGCGCTGGTGCAGTAAACCCGCCACGTCCCTGGCGCCCAGCCAAAGGAGGAACAGCGGTACCGTGTGGCCGCCTGGCCAAGTGGTCAGGGCGTCGGCTTCGATGTCCACCGAGATGCGCTGGTCCCAGGCCTTGGCGATGAAATCCTCGGACCTGATGACGCGGTGATCCTCACTCATCCCGCTCGCCGGTCTCATACAGCGTGCCGCGGCCCAGCCGGTCCAGGCAGAGCTCCCCGGTCCAGGGCAGCATCAGGCTGCCGCAGCGGCTGTCGCGGTAGATGCGTTCCAGCGGCAGTGACTTCAGCATGGACTGGCCACCGCAGGTGCGCACCGCCTTCACCGCCAGGGCGTTGGCGTTTTCCATCACCGTGTACTGCGCGGCCCAGGCGCGCAGGAGCTGTTCCTTGCTGGGGTCGGGGCGGGCATCCGTCATCGCCTGGAACCACAGCGCCTTGGTCTGTTCCAGCATGATGCGCATCTCGGCCACCGCGATCTGCTTGGTGGGGTATTGCCGGCGCTTCACCGGCGGCATGCCGGGCCATTCGCCGCGCAGGTACTTCACGGTGAAGTCGTAGGCCGCCTGCGCCAGGCCCATGTAGGTCGGGCTCAGTGTCATGAACATGTGCGGCCAGCGATTGGCGGCCTGGAAGTAGAGCCCGGGCGGCATCAGCGCCGCGTCCTCGGGCACGAAGACATCCTGGAACACCAGGTCGCGCGAGACGGTGCCGCGCATGCCCAAGGGGTCCCAACTGCCGGTAACGGAAACGCCTGCCGCCGTGGCCGGCACCGCCAGGTACAGCGTGTCGCGCCGGCTCAAGGCCGCGTCGCCATGCTGCTCGGTGCAGAGCACGCCGTAGTAGTCGGCGCTGCCGGCCAAACTCGCAAAGATCTTCTTGCCGTTGATGATGAAGCCGCCGGCCACGCGCCGTGCCGTGGTGCCGAAAGCAACGCTGCCGGCCGCCGCCGGCCCGCCCTCGCTGAATGGCTGCGCATAGATCGCGCCGTCGTTCAGGATGCGGGCGTAGTGGCCGGCGCGGCGCTGGCGATGCAGCGCCCGGGTCGGCGCATCCATCTCCAGCGTGTCGCTCAGCGCGCCGGTCCACAGCGTGCTGCACACATGCATGTTCCAGGTCAGCGCCGTGGCGCCGCAATAGCGGCCGAGTTCCGCCGCCGTCAGGCAATAGGCGCGGAAATTGGCGCCGATGCCGCCATCCTCCGCGGGGATGCAGACGCCCAGCAGGCCATTGGCGTGCATGTCGCGGTAGTTCTGCAGCGGGAACACCGCGTCGCGGTCCCAGGCGGCGGCGCGCGGTGCCAGCACCGCCTCCCCGAACTCGCGGGCGCGGGTGGTCAGCGCGGCTTCCTGCGGCGTCAGGCGGAAGGCATCGGCGTCGAAGATCGGGGCGTCGGGCATGCGCTCAATCCAGGAAGCCGCGAACCGCGGCGGCGAATTCCTGCGGGTATTCCAGATGCGCCAGGTGGCCGGCGGCGGGCAGCGTCACCAGCCGCGCGTCGGGCATCGCCTCCGCCATGCGCTGCATGGTGCGCGGCGGCGCCAGCGGGTCGCGTTCACCGGCCAGCAGCAGCGTCGGCGCCGTGATGCGGCCGATATCGGCGATGCGGTTGAAGGTGGTGAGGCAGGTGACCGTGGCGCGATAGGCCGCCGCCGGCGTGCTGGCCATGGCCGAGATCACCTCCGCCATCGCCGCCATGCCGGCGCGCGGGCTCAACATGCTGGTCATGGACTGCTGCGCCAGCTTCAGCATGGAGGTGCCGGCATTCAGCGGCGCCAGCCGGTCGGCCAGGAATTGCTCGGCGAAGGCGGGGTCCTTGCCACCAAAGGCCGGGGTGGTGGCATAGAGCACCAGCTTGCGGACCCGCTCGGGGAAGGTGAGGGCGAATTCCTGCGCCACCATGCCGCCGATGCTGTGGCCCAGCAGGTCCACCTGCGCCACCCCGGCCGCGTCCAGTGTGTCTCGCAGTGCCGTGGCCCAGTTGGCGAAGCTGGTCTTGGCCAGCAGTGCGGTGCCGCCATAGCCGGGCAGGTGCCAATGCAGGTCGGCGCGAAAGCCGCCCCAGCAGGCACCACCGATGCCGTGAACAGTGACCAGCGTCATAGTTTCAAATCCCCTGCCTCGACCACCGCCTGGCCGTCCAGGGTGATGGTGCAGTTGCGTACCGGAATGTCAAAATGGCCTTCGGTGTAGCGGCCGGCAAACTCATTGGCGCCGGTGGAGAACAGGAAGTTGCCGGCGAAGGCGCGCAGCTCGGTGCCGTTGGTGTCGCGCTGGTCGTACATCGCCAGGGCCTCGTACCGCGCCGCGTGGTTCATGCCCCAGCCGACATGGGAGACGGCATAGGCCGCCTTGTCGCCCCAGGCGGCCAGGTAGCGCCGCATCAGTTCGGCGTCGGCGCCCTCGCCGGCGATATGGGTGACGTGGTCGTCCTCCAGCGTCAGCGTCACCGGGCGTTCCAGGTAGCGCTTGAAGGTCAGGTTCACATCGCCCGCATCCAGCACCAGCGTGCCGTTGACGCTGTGCGCGGCGGGGAAACTGACCACCACGCCGCCCGGCCACTGGGCGCTGGTGCCGGGCCGGTCGGTCCAGCCCCAGCCCCCGGCGGTGATGGCGCGTTCCAGGTTCACGCTCAGGTCGGTGCCGGCGGCGGAGGTCACGCGCATCAGCTTCGCGGCCCGCGCCAGCTTCACCGCCGCCTTCACCCGGCCTTCCATGGCGTCGTCCGCGGCCAGGCGTTCCAGCGCCTCGGGGTGTTCGTTGGAGACCATCAGGATGCGGCTGCCGGCCTTCAGGATCTCCGGCAGTTCGGGCGCGTGCAGCAGCCCTTCCACGGTCAGGTCCACGATGAACGGCGTGGCCTTCAGCGCCGCCAGCACGCTGGGGTGGCCGGCCAGGGCGCGGCTGGCGCCGGTGGAGCGCACCGGCACCGGGGCAGACTGCGGCGGGCTGGGCACGGTGAGGGTGAAGGGCCGGCAGCCGAGGCGCAGCAACGCCAGTTCCGCCAGGTGCAGGTTCAGCGCGCGGGACTGGCTTTCGGCCAGCAGGCACACCGGCAACCCGGGTTCCGCCTTGCAGCGCCGAAACACGTCCTCGAAGGCGATGATCCAGCGATGTTCGATCCGGTCGGTCAGCACCCGCAGCCTCCTGCTGTTGGCGCTGGCACGAAGCCTGGGGCACCGCGGCGGTCAGCGCGTTCCGGCACAGCGGGACATGTATGAAATGTCACTCAAATTACCGCAACACAATTCAGTGACGGTAACCGTCTGGTACAGTATGAACGCTTATAGAGGCATAGAGATTCATTTTCCGGCATGAATACATCGCTCGTCAAGGCGCCAAAGGCTCGCTTTATCGACGACTACCTGTTGTACCTGCTTGCCCGGGCGTCCCACGCTGTCTCTGCCGAGTTCCACGAGCAATTGCGACGACGGGGCATCTCGGTGCCGGTCTGGCGCGTGCTGGCCAGCCTGGTGGGCGGCGAGGGCGAGACGGTGACCGGGTTGGCGGATATCTGCCTGTTGCAGCAGCCCACCATGACCAAGTTGCTGGACCGCATGGTGCGGGACGGCCTGGTCCAGCGCACCCAGGACACCAAGGACCGCCGTGTGGTGCGGGTGGGCCTGACGGCGCGGGGCGAGGTGGTGGTGAACGAGTTGCTGGCCGCGGCGCAGCAGCACGAAGCCGATGTGCTGGCGCGCCACCCCACCGCGGAAGCGACCGACCTGAAGGAATTGCTGCGCGGCATCATCGCCCGGCATACCCGGCAACGGCGAGGTTGAACCCGGCAACGGCGAGGTTGAACCCGGCAACGGCGAAGCTGAACCCGGCAACGGCGAGGCTGAACCCGGCAACGGCGAGGCTGAACCCGGCAACGGGCGGCGCCGGCCAGGCATGAGGCTGCCGCCGGCCGCCGTGCTGGGCCGCTGGGTGCTGTGGTGCGGCGTGGTCGCGCTGCTGGTGCGCCTGCTGCGGGCCATGCTGGGCTGAAGCGCCGGCCATGCGGGCCGCCAGGCCGGCGCCCGGGGCCGGGCGCGCGCGCATGCCGCCGTGCGGCAACGCGCCGTGCCGGCACTTGCCCCGGGCTACACCTCGACGAAGACCACCCCGGCTTCGACCTTGGTCGGGTAGGTGGCCACGTCCACATCGGCCGGTTCGTTCAGCGCGCGGCCGGTGCGGATCTCGAAGCAGGCCTGGTGCAGCGGGCACTCCAGCTTGCCTTCCTCATAATAGCCATCCGACAGCAGCGCGTATTCATGCGTGCAGATGTCGTTGATGGCGAAGATGCCGTCCTCCAGCCGCACCACGCAGACCTGCTGGTCGCCGATGCGCAGCGCGAAGGGGGTTTCGAGGTCGAGCTTGTCCAACTCGGTGACACGGTGCCAGCTGGGCATCGGAAGCTTCCTGCGGTTGGTAGGGAAGGGGGCGGCGTGGCAAGGCGGGGCCATGGTCGCAGCGCGCCATGGCCCGGCCCGGTTCACTCGCCGGTGGAGGCCACCAGGCCGGCGGCCTCGATGCCGGCGTTGCAGCATTCCTCATCCTTCAGGGAGACATCGCCGCTGATGCCGACGGCGCCCAGGATCATGCCGGCCGCGTCCACCGCCAGCACGCCACCGGGCACCGGCACCGCGCGGCCGCCGGTCAGGTCGGACAGGGCATTCACGAAGCCCTGCATCTGCGGGTTCTGGCTGCGCTTGGCCAGCTCCCGCGAGCCGACGCCCAGCGCCAGCGCGCCGAACGCCTTGCCGCCGGCGATCTCGGCCCGCAGCAGGGAACAACCGTCCTCGCGCTTGATGACCTTCACCTGGCCGCCGGCGTCCAGCACCACCACGGTCAGCGGCTGCAGGGCCAGGGCGCGGCCCTTGGCCAGGGCGGCGTCGGCGATGGTGCTGGCCTGGGCCAGGGTCAGGCCATTGGTCGGATATGTCGGCATGGGTGGGTTCCTCCGCGGAAATCGATTGCCCCCAATTGCCCTGGGTGGGCGCATCGCGCCAGACTGGTGCGATGGATAAACGTGAGCGGCCGGCCGGCAAGGCCCCCAGCGAGGCCCGGCTGCATGAGGCGGCGCTGGCCCATCTGGCCCGCTTCGCCGCCACCGAGGCCGGGCTGGCCCGGGTATTGTCCCGCCGGGTGGACCGCTGGGCCCGCCGGGCGGAAGCCGAGGGCCAGGACGCCGAGGCGGTGGCCCAGGCGGCGCGGGCGGCGCGGCAGGCGGCGCTGGTGGTGGCCCGCCGGCTGGCCGCCAGCGGCACGGTGGATGACGCCGCCTTCGCCGCCAGCCGGGCCCGGCGCCTGGCGCGCAATGGGCGGTCCGGCCGCGCCATTGCCGCGCATCTGGCGACCAAGGGCGTGGCCCAGGCGGTGGCCCAGGCGGTGCTGCCGACCGACGAGGTGGCCGCGGCGCTGATGCTGTGCCGCCGCCGCCGCTTCGGCCCCTTCGCCCG
>CANBXZ010000049.1 GCA_947373495.1 Acetobacteraceae bacterium | reverse complement strand
CAGAGCGCTCCGCCCCGCCGTCCCACCATCGCACCCAACCGCAACCGCAGCGCGTTCAACTTGATAAAGCCCTGGGCGTCGAACTGGTCGTAGGCGCCCTGGTCGTCCTCGAACGTCACGTGCTTCATCGAATACAGGCTGTTCGGGCTCTGCCGGCCGGTGACGATGGTGTTGCCCTTGTACAGCTTCAGCCGCACCTGGCCGGAAACGCTGGCCTGGCTCTCATCCACCAGCGCCTGCAACATGCGGCGTTCCGGGCTGAACCAGAAGCCATTGTACACCAGTTCGGCATACTTCGGCATCAGGCTGTCCTTCAAGTGGGCCGCCTCGCGGTCCAGCGTGATGCTCTCCATCGCCCGGTGCGCCACGTACAGGATGGTGCCGCCGGGGGTTTCGTAGCAGCCGCGGGACTTCATCCCCACGAAGCGGTTCTCCACCAGGTCCAGCCGGCCGATGCCATTGCGCTTGCCCAGCGCGTTCAGCTCGGTCAGCAGCGTCGCCGGGGACATCGCCACGCCGTTGATCGCCACCGGGTTGCCGGCGTGGAAATCGATGGTGATCTCCTCGGGGCTGTCGGGCGCGTCCTCCGGGCGGATGGTGCGCTGCCAGACCATCTCGGGCGGCTCATCCCACGGGTCTTCCAGCACCTTGCCTTCGCTGCTGCTGTGCAACAGGTTGGCGTCCACGCTGAACGGCGCCTCGCCGCGCTTGTCCTTGGCGATCGGGATCTGGTGCGCCTCGGCGAACTCGATCAGCCGGGTGCGGCTGGTCAGGTCCCATTCGCGCCAGGGGGCGATGATCTTCACGTCCGGCTTCAGGCTGTAGTAGCCGATCTCGAAGCGAACCTGGTCGTTCCCCTTGCCGGTGGCGCCATGGCACACCGTGTCGGCGCCCACGGCCTCGGCGATCTCGATCTGCCGCTTGGCGATCAACGGCCGGGCGATGGAGGTGCCGAGCAGGTACATCCCTTCGTACAGCGCGTTCATGCGGAACATCGGGAAGACGAAGTCGCGGGTGAACTCCTCGCGCAGGTCGTCGATGTAGATGTTCTCGGGCTTGATCCCCAGCAGCAGCGCCTTGTCACGGGCCGGGCCCAGTTCCTCGCCCTGGCCCAGGTCGGCGGTGAAGGTCACCACCTCGCAGGCATAGGTGGTCTGCAGCCATTTCAGGATGACGCTGGTGTCCAGGCCGCCCGAATAGGCGAGCACCACCTTCTTCACGTCCTTCACGCGCATCGCGCAGATACCCCTTGATGAAGTCGCCGCTGATAGCCCCGTCAAAGGTCTTGCGGCAAGGCGGCCGCTCGTGTTTCCATCACGAACATGGCATATCACATACAATTGTACCGCCAGTTGGTACAGTCTGCCGGGCTGGCGATGGTTCTCCTGGCGCTGGTGGCGGCCGGAACGGCAGGGGCGGAGCCCGCCGCGGTGCTGGACGCCATGGCGGTGCCGCACCTGGGCGCGGCGGGCCGGGCCGACTATGGCCGTTTCCTGTTGCAGGCCACGCCGCGCGCCTTCGCCCTGGCGGCGGATGGCAATTGGGGCTGGGCCTCGGCCCTTGGCGACGCGGCGGAAACCCAGGCCCGGGCGCTGGCGCTGTGCGCGCAATACGCCGCCACGCCCTGCGCGCTGTATGCGCGGGACCTGGCCGTGGTGTGGCCGGGGCGGGAAAGCCAGCCACCGCCGGCGCCCGGCGTGGCGCTGCGCAGCGGGCCGGGCTGGGCGTTGCAGCCGGATGGCCGCTTCCTGTGGCAAGGCCCCGGGGCGGCGCGCGGCGCCTATGTGTGGGCGCATGGCCGCGCCGCCGGCGGGCAGGACAGCCGGGGCAGCCAGCCGCAGCCGCATGCCCGGGTGTTCAACAATGCCGGCTACGACGTGCTGCGCTTCGACCGCGCCCCGGATACCGACGAAACCGACCAGGCCGCCGCCTGGCTGCAGGGCGCGCTGCTGGCGCTGCGGGCGCAGGGCTATGGCCGGGTGGTGATGGCCGGGCAGTCCCGTGGCGCCTGGAACGCCTTGCAGGCGCTGGCCGAACCGGGGCTGGTGGACGCGGTGGTGGCGATCGCCCCGGCCGCCCATGGCCCGCGTGGCAGCCCGGCCTGGGCCTGGGCGCTGGAGGACCTGCTGCGCGTGGTGGCCGCCGCCCGCAGCCCGGCCGCCCGCGTGGTGGTGGCCAACTTCGCCGATGACGAGTTCGACCCCGACCCGGTGCGCCGCGCCAGCCTGTTCCGCGGCCTGGTCACGCCGCGCGTCGGCGCGCTGCTGTTGCTGGACCGGCCGCCCGAGGTCAGCGGCCATGGCGGCGGCGCCGAGGCCGCCTTCACCGGCCGCTACGGCGCCTGCCTGCTGGAATTCGCCGAGGGCCGGGCCCTGCGCTGCGGCGGCTGAGGGGCTCAGCCGGCCTTGGGCCGCACCGGCACCCCGCCCTGCGACCACAGCGCCAGCACCAGCATGCCGGCCGCGGCGGCGGCGAAGGCGCCCTGGTAGCCCACCCAGCCAATGCCCAGCCCGAAGGCCAGCGACCCGAGGCTCTGCCCCAGGAACAGCGACATGGCGAAGCCGGCCATGGCGGTGCCGCGCGCTTCGGGCAGCACTTCCGTCGCCCGCGCCTGCAACACGCCATGGAACATGTAGAAGGCCAGCCCCAGCCACACCTGCAACGCCAGCACCCCGGGCCAGCCCGGCGCCAGCGCCAGCCCGGCCAGGCCCAGCGCCAGGCCGATGCCGCCGCGCAGCATCAACCGCCTTTCGCCGTAGCGCCCCACCAGGCGCCGCGCCAGCCGGGTATAGGCGAAGGCACCCACGCCGAAGCCGGCCACCACCAGCCCGGAAAGCGCCGCGGTCAGGCCGAAGCCCTCGATCAGGTAGGAACCGATGAAGGGGAAGGCGCCGCCGAACAGGAAGAAGCCATTGGCGAAGCTGGTCAGCATCAGCCAGCGGCCGGCCGGGCGGCGCAGCAGCACCGCATAGGCCTCCAGCGTGCGTTGGCCATGGGAGGCACGCGGCCGCGCCAGCAGCGCCGGCCAGCCCAGCCGCCACACCAGCAGCCCGCCGGCGCCCAGCGCCAACAGCCCCAGCAGCAGGAACACGCTGCGCCAGCCGGCCAGCCCGCCCAGCACCCCGGCCACCGGCCCGGTGACCAGTTGCGCCATCACCATGCCGGTGCTGAACCGGCCGATCACCGCCTGGCGGTCGGCATAGGGCACCACGTCGCCGAGATAGGCGATCAACAGCGGAATCACCGCCCCCGCCGCCAGCCCGGCCAGCACCCGCAGGAAGGTCAGGCCGCCCAGGCTGCCGGCCAGCGCGCTCAACAGCGTCACCACCGCATAGGCCAGCACCGCCAGGCAGGCGACGCGCAGCTTGCCGTAGCGGTCCCCCAGCGGCCCGAAGCCCAGTTGGCCAACGCCGTAGGGCAGCAGGAACCCGGCCACCAGCCAGGCCGCCCCGGCCACCGGGCGGTTGAACTCGCCGGCCACCATGGGCAGCAGCGGGTCCAGCATGCGCATGCCGGAGCCGGTGGTGTAGGCGGCGAAGGCCAGCAGGCCGATCGGCACCAGCAGCGTGGCGGTAGGGGAAGATTCGGCCGGCATCGGCATCAAAGGGGCGCCCGCCGGCCGCCGCCGTCAAGCCGCCACGCGTTGACAGCGGCAGCGCCGCCGCCTCTGCTGGCGGCCGAGGAGACCAGCATGCCCAACAACGCGGCACCATTGCTCGGCCAGGGCTTCTACTGGCAGGAACTGACGGTCGGCGACCGCTTCCGCACCTTCGGCCGCACCGTGACGGAACACGACCTGATGGGCTTCGTGGCGCTAACCGGCATGCAGGAACCGCTGTTCGTGGACGTGACCCACCCCGGTGCCCTGGGCGCCCGCCCGGTGCCCGGGGTGCTGACCTATGCGTTGATCGAGGGCCTGCTGCTGCACGGCATGGCGCATGGCACCGGCCTGGCCATGCTGGAGACCGAGATGCGCCCGCTGGCCCCGGTGCGCGTCGGCGACACCATCCATGCCGAGGTGGAGGTGACCGGCCTGCGTCCGACCAGCAAGGGCAATCGCGCGGTGATGGAAAGCGCGGTGCGCGTGCTGAACCAGCATGGTACGGCGGTGATGGACTACACGGTGAAGCGGTTGCTGGCCGGGCAGCCGGAAACGGGAGAAGACGCATGACGCAAGACCGCTCGCCGCGCGGCACGCCGCGCCGCAGCCTGCTGCTGGCGCCCGCGGCGCTGGCCCTGGCCACCCCCGCGCGGGCGCAGGCGGCCTTCCCCAACCGGCCGGTGCGGCTGGTGGTGGCCTTCCCCGCCGGCGGCCCCACCGATGTGCTGGCCCGCGTCATCGGCGAACGCATGGCGGCCGACCTGGGCCAGCCGGTGGTGATCGAGAATCGCGGCGGCGCCAATGGCAACATCGCCGCCGAGGCGGTCAGCAAGACCGAGGCCGATGGCTACACGCTGCTGTACAATACCAGTTCCATCGCCATCAGCCGGGCGCTGTACCGCCGCCTGGCCTATGACGTGCTGCGCGACCTGGCCCCGGTGGCGCTGACCGCCGCCGCCCCTTCCCTGCTGGTGGTCAACCCCACCCTGCCGGTGCGCAACGCCGCCGACTTCATCACCTGGGCGCGGGCCAACAGCGGCAGGATCAGCTATTCCAGCGGCGGCGTCGGCAATGCCTCCCACCTGCAGGCCTTCATGGTGCTGAAGCACCTGGGCGCCGATGCGGTGCACGTGCCCTATCGCGGCACCGCCGCGGCGCTGACCGATGTGGCCGCCGGCAACGTGCAGTTCATGTCCGACGCGCTGAACACCGCCCTGCCGCTGGCGCGCGAAGGCCGGGTGCGGGCCATTGCCGTCACCACCGGCCGGCGTTCGGCGCAACTGCCCGACGTGCCGACCATGGCCGAGACCGGGCTGATGCCGCCCGGCTTCGACAGCGGCATCTGGCAGGGCATCATGGCACCGGCCCGCACCCCGCCGGCTGCGGTGCAGCGGCTGAACCAGGCGGTGAACGCGGCGCTGCGCGACCCCGCCGTGGCATCGCGGATTGAGCAGATGGGCGCCTGGCCGACCGGCGGCAGCACCGACGACTACAGGAAGTACCTGGACGCCGAGATCGCGCTCTGGGCCCGGGTGGTGCCGGAAACCGGCGCGGCGGAGGACTGACCGCCATGGGCAACCCCTTCGTGCATGTGGAGTTGTCCAGCGCCGACCTGCCGGCCTCCAAGGGGTTCTACGGCGCGCTGTTCGACTGGAAGCTGACCGACATCCCGCTGCCGGGCGGCGGCAGCTACACCTTGGTGGATGTGGGCGGCGGCACCGGCGGCGGCATGCTGGTGAGCCCGGTGCCGGGCACGCCCTCGGCCTGGTTGCCCTATGTGGCGGTGGAGGACCTGAAGGCCAGCACCGCCAAGGCGGCCAGCCTGGGCGCCACGCTGATCATGGACAACGTGGCGGTACTGGAAATGGGCTGGCTCAGCATCTTCCGCGACCCGACCGGGGCGCTGCTGGGCATGTGGCAGGCGAAGGGTTAGCCCTCGCCGCCCTTCTCCATCTCGGCCTTCAACTGGCCACAGGCGGCCATGATGTCGCGCCCGCGCGGCCGGCGGATCGGGCTGGAATAGCCGGCCGCGTTCAGCACATCGGCGAAGCGTTCGGTCTGGGCGCGGGTGCTGGTCTCGAACGGGGCGCCGGGCCAGGGGTTGAACGGGATCAGGTTCACCTTGGCCGGCAGGCCCTGCAGCAGGCGGATCAACTCGCGCGCCTCGGCCTCGCTGTCGTTCACGTCCTTCAGCATGACGTATTCGAAGGTGATGCGCCGGGCATTGCTGGCGCCGGGGTAGCGACGGCAGGCGTCCAGCAGTTCCTTGATCGGGTATTTGCGGTTCAGCGGCACGATCCGGTCGCGCAGTTCATCCGTCACCGCATGCAGCGACACCGCCAGGTTCACATTCAGCTCGGCGCCGCAGCGGTCCATCATCGGCACCACGCCGGAGGTGGACAGCGTGATGCGCCGGCGGGACAGGCCGATGCCCTCGCCATCCATGATGATGCGCAGCGCCTTGGCGGTGTTCTCGTAGTTGTACAGCGGCTCGCCCATGCCCATCACCACGATGTTGGACAGGTAGCGCGGTTCGTCCTTCGGGCTCGGCCATTCGCCGTAGCTGTCCCGCCCGGCCATGAACTGGCCGACGATCTCGGCCGCGCCCAGGTTGCGGGTCAGCCGCTGGGTGCCGGTGTGGCAGAAGCGGCAGGACAGCGTGCAGCCGACCTGCGTGCTGATGCAGACCGCGCCGCGCTCGTCATCGGGGATATAGACGGTCTCGACCTGCTGGCCGTCGCGGAATTTGAACAGCCATTTGCGGGTGCCGTCGGTGCTGGTCTGCACCGTCGCCACCTCCGGCCGCGCCACCACGAAGCGTTCCGCCAGCTTCTGCTGCATCGGCTTGGCGATGGTGGTCATCTCGGCGAAGTCGGTTTTGCCCTGGTGGTAGATCCAGTGCCAGATCTGCTTGGCGCGGAACGGCTTTTCACCGATCGCCACCATCTCGGCGATCAGTTCGTCGCGCGAAAGCCCCACCAGGTCGCGCCGGCCATCGGCCAGTTGCGCCGGCGGCGGGGCGAAGATCGCCGCCTTGGCCAGAATCCGGTCGCGCTCGGCCGCGGTCAGGTCATCCGCGCTCGGGCCGGCCGCCAGGGGGGCCTGGGCCGGAGCCAGGGAGGCGCTCACCGGCG
Source organism: Acetobacteraceae bacterium (assembly GCA_947373495.1). Classification (GTDB taxonomy): domain Bacteria; phylum Pseudomonadota; class Alphaproteobacteria; order Acetobacterales; family Acetobacteraceae; genus CAIMOR01. The sequence goes on along the minus strand of CANBXZ010000049.1, from coordinate 10,794 downwards.
GGCCGGGGCGGCGGGGGCCGCGGCCGGGCATTCCCGGCTGATGGCGTCATAGGCCTGGGTGAAGCCGGCCAGCGGGAACAGGTCGTTCGCCACGCCGCGGTTGTTCGGCCCCGGCCCCCGGGCCAGCACCTCCCGCCCGCTGCGCAGGGCGCGCACCGTGCCGGCGCCGTCCCGGCCATGGGCATCGGACCCGCTGGTGTAGAAGGTGAACTCGGTCTGGCCGACCTGCACCTTCACTTCCGCATTGCGGGCATAGGCATAGCCGGCGCGCAACGCCACCGCGTCCCGCCCCTGCGGGCGATGGGTGACCGTCAGCAGCACCTGGGCGGCCGGTCGATTGACCACACCCTCCGCCCGGCTGGCACGGGTGAAGGCATAGCAGATCTTATGGCCCGCCTCCGTATGGACGGCGGCGGTCCAGTTCTGGAACTGCCCCAGCTTGCGTGGCGGCGCCGCGGCCTGTTGGGCGGCGGCCGGCGGGGCCAGCAGAAGAACCAGGGCGGGAAGGGAAAGCAGGCGAACGAGGCTGCGCATCGCCGCTAGATACGTGGCCCGGCCCTCGCCAGCAACGGCTAGACGCGCCGCGGCGGCCGGGAATCGCCGAACCGGCCGAATCCCTTGGGGGGCCCGGCGCTGAAATCCCGCCATGGCCCCTCCCGCTCCGCCGCCCGGCGCCTTATTCAGCACGCATGACAGACGCCACCGACGCCCACCTGGCCGCGCAATACGAAGCCTACCCCTACCCGTTGCGCGACCCGCGCGAGGAGGCCAGGCGCCTGGTGGTGGGCAGCCCCAGCCACCTGCTGGAGGTGGACCACTGGATCTTTTCCGGTCGCCGCCCCCGCGGCGAACCGTTGCGCGCGCTGATGGCCGGCGGCGGCAGCGGCGACGGCACCCTGATGCTGGCCCAGCAATTGGCCAGCGCCGGCCGTGCCGGGGAAGTGACCTGGCTGGACCGTTCCGCCGGCGCCCGCCAGGTGGCCGAGGCCCGCGCCGGGGTGCGCGGCCTGGGCAATATCCGCTTCGTCAATGGCAGCATTCTGGAATTGGCCGGCAGCGGGCTGGGGCCGTTCGACTACATCGACTGCTGCGGCGTGCTGCACCACCTGCCGGACCCGCTGGCCGGGCTGAGGAACCTGGTTTCGGTGCTGGCGCCGGGCGGCGGGCTGGGGCTGATGGTCTATGCCCCGCATGGCCGCACCGGGGTGTACATGATGCAGGACGCGCTGCGCCTGCTGGCCCCGGAGCCAGACCAGGGCGCTGCCGGGCTGGCACCGCCGGCGCGGGTGGACCTGGCGCGGCGGCTGTGGAAGCAGGCGCCGGAAACTGCCTGGCTGCGGCAGAACCCCTGGCTGACCGACCACACCCAGGGCGGCGATGCCGGGCTGTACGACCTGCTGCTGAACCCGCGCGACCAGGCCTATACCGTGCCCGCCTTCAACGCCCTGGTGGAAGCCGCCGGGCTGCGGGTGCAGGCCTGGGTGGAACCGCTGCGCTACGACCCGGACGCCTATTTGAGCGACCCGAAGCTGCGCGCCCGCACCGCCCTGCTGTCCCCATTGCAGCGCGCCGCCCTGGCCGAGGCGATGTGCGGCAACATGGGCATCCACATCGTCTATTGCGTGCGGGCGGACGACCCGGCGCATGCCCCGGCCTGGGACAACCCGGCCAGCGTGCCGGTGCTGCGCGAAATGGATGGCGAGAAGCTGGCCCGAGGCCTGCCGCCCAGCGGGGTGCTGCCGGTGGGGTTCGACGGCCTGCGCGTGGGCCTGCCGCTGCCGCGCCTGGCCGGCGCCATCCTGAAGCAGGTGGATGGCCGGCGCAGCATCGGCGAGATCGGCGACGCGCTGGCCGCCAACGGCATCTCGCGGGAGGTGTTTGCCCGCGACTTCGCCGCCCTGGCCAAGGCGTTGCAGAGCATCAACCGGCTGTTGCTGGCGGCCCCGTGACCCAGGCCCGCGCCGCCATCGTCATGTTCGGCGCGGCGGTGCGGCCAGACGGCCAGCCCAGCGCCACGCTGCGCCACCGGGTGGCAGCCGCCGCCCGGTTCGGTGCCGGGCTGGAACGGCCGCTCTACCTGCCCACCGGCGCCAAGGGCCGGTTCGGGGCGGCGGAAGCGACGGTGATGGCGGGGTTGCTGCGCCAGTTGGGTGTGGCGGAGGCGGACATCCTGCCGGAGTTGACCGGCACCGATACGCTGTCCTCCGCCCTGGCCTGCACCCGGCTGTTGCGGGCGCGCGGCCATGCCGGGGCGGTATTCGCCGCCAGCAGCGGCTACCACCTGCCCCGCTGCGTGCTGCTGCTGCGGCTGGCCGGGCTGCCGGCGCGGGCCGCCCCGCCGCCGCCCTTCCCGGCCGCCGGCCGGCTGGGCAGGCGCTGGTACTGGCGGCTGCGGGAAGTGCCGGCGGTACCGTATGACGCCGTGCTGATGCTGTGGGCGCGGCTGACCGGGCGGATCTGACGCCGGCCGCCCAAACGCCAATACCCCGCACCCGGCGCCTGCCCAGGGGGCAAACACCGCGTCCGGGGCACCAGCCCGTGGGGCAGCAACCGTTCCGGCCGGCGGGGCAAGCCCGCAACGGCCGGAATGACCGGTTCAGGTTTCTTCGTCGCCGTCGGTCGGCACTTCGATCGCTTCGTCGATCTCGGCGTCGTCTTCCAGTTCCTCGACGTCTTCCACGGCCTCATCGGCCTCGACGTCCTCCAGCTCCACCTCGTCGCCCTCGGCCTCGGGCGTCACGGCGCGCTTCTTCAGCTTCTCATCGGCCACGGCACTGCTGCCCCGGCGGATGCGCGGCTGTTCGGCCGGCTGTTCGGAACCGCACTTCGGGCAATATGCCGGCGCACGGGTCAGGTCGTAGAATTTGGTGCCACAGGCGACGCAAACTCGCTTGAGGCCCATTTCGGGCTTGGCCATCGGATCAGCCTCGCTGGATAAGGAGCACACGCGCGCCGGCTTGCGGCCGGGACTTCGCGGGTGCGAAAAATCGGTCGGGCCGATTGCCACGCACAAGGCCACATGTCAAACGCCGCGATATGGCCGCCTCCGCTAACGTCACCCCGCTCCGCGCTTCCGCCGCCCCCGGCCCGCTCTCCGGCAGGCTGGTGGTACCCGGCGACAAGTCCATCAGCCACCGAGCCCTGATGTTCGGCGCCCTGGCCGTGGGCACCACCGAGATCACCGGGCTGCTGGAAGGCGAGGACGTGCTGCGCACCGCCGCCGCCATGCGCGCCCTGGGCGCCACGGTGGACCAGCTGGCCCCCGGCCGCTGGCGGGTTGCCGGCCGTGGCGTGGGCGGGCTGGTGGAGCCGGCCGACGTGCTGGACATGGGCAATTCCGGCACCGCCGCCCGGCTGCTGTGCGGGCTGCTGGCCGGCCACCCGATATTTTCCGTGATGACCGGCGACGCCAGCCTGCGCAAGCGGCCGATGAGCCGGGTGACGGTGCCGCTGGCGGCCTCCGGCGCGCAGTTCTGGGCGCGGGAGGGCGGCCGCCTGCCGCTGGCGGTGCAGGGCGCCGCCGACCCGATGCCGCTGGACTACACATTGCCGGTGGCCAGCGCCCAGGTGAAGAGCGCCTGCCTGCTGGCCGGGCTGTGCGCCCGCGGCACCACGCGCGTGGTGGAGCCCGAGCCGACCCGCGACCACACCGAGAACATGCTGCGCCACTTCGGCGCCACCGTGCGGGTGACCGACACCGCCGAGGGCCGGGTGATCGAGCTGGATGGCCAGCCGGAACTGGTGGCCGCGCCCATCCTGGTGCCGGGCGACCCTTCCTCGGCCGCCTTCCTGCTGGTGGCGGCGCTGCTGGTGCCGGGTTCCGCCCTGGTGGTGGAGAATGTCGGGCTGAACCCGCTGCGCACCGGGCTGTTCGCCACATTGCGGGAGATGGGCGCCAGGCTGACGGTGCAGAACGCCCGCACCGAGGGTGGCGAGCCGGTGGGCGACCTGCTGGCCGAATATTCCCCGCTGCACGGCGTGGAGGTGCCCCCCGGCCGGGCGCCGAGCATGATCGACGAATACCCCATCCTGGCCGTGGCCGCCGCCGCCGCCCGGGGCGAAACCCGGATGCGCGGCCTGGCCGAGCTGCGGGTGAAGGAAAGCGACCGGCTGGCCGCCACCCATGCCCTGCTGGCCGCCAACGGCATCCAGGCCCGGATCGAGGGCGATGACCTGGTGGTGCAGGGCACCGGCGGCGCCATTCCCGGCGGCGGCACGGTGCTGACGCACATGGACCACCGGCTGGCCATGGCCGCGCTGGTGATGGGCCTGGCCGCCCGCGCCCCGGTGGCGGTGGACGATGCCGGCTTCATCGACACCAGCTTCCCCGGCTTCGCCGCCCTGGTGAACCAGGCGGCCGGCGCCCGGGTGATCTTGCCGGCATGACCCGGCCCCTCATCGTCGCCATCGACGGCCCGGCCGCCGCCGGCAAGGGCACCCTGGCCCGCCGGCTGGCCGCCGAGCTGGGCCTGCCCTACCTCGACACCGGCCTGCTGTACCGCGCCGTTGGCCGCCGGGTGCTGGACCGCGAGGGCGACCCCAAGGACGCCGCCATGGCCGAGGCCGAGGCCCGCGCGCTGCACCCCGCCGACCTGGACCGCGCCGACCTGCGCAGCGCCGAGGCCGCCATGGCCGCCAGCGGGGTGGCCGCGGTGCCCGGCGTGCGCGCCGCCCTGCTGGCATTCCAGCGCAGCTTCGGCCAGGCCCGCGGCGCGGTGCTGGACGGGCGGGACATCGGCACGGTGGTGTTCCCGGAAGCCCCGGTGAAGTTCTTCGTCACCGCCTCCCCCGAAGCCCGCGCCCGGCGGCGCTGGCTGGAACAGCAGGCCGGCGGCGGCACCGCCACCCTGGCCGAGGTGGAAGCCGATGTGCGCCGGCGGGACGACCAGGACGCCCATCGCAGCGTGGCCCCCATGCTGCCGGCCGCCGACGCGATGCTGCTGGACACCACGGCGCTGGACGCCGACGCCGCCTTTGCCGCCGCGCTGGCACAACTTCGCGCGCGGCTGGGCTGAAAGCCGGGGTTGCCCCTTGACTCGCGGGGCCGACCGCGCCTAGTGCGGGCCTCATGTCATTCCCCCAGTGGGGTGTGATGTCCGCGTTTTCAGGGGTACCACCCCCTGGCTGCGGGACCGGAGACGGGCGAGCCGATACATCGTCCAACCCAACGGGTCGCCGGGCATCCCTACAGGGCGCATGCCGGACCAAGCCGTACCCGCCGCTGGTGGGGGCGCAGGACCGTTATCCCGCCTTCGCGGGAACGTCAGGAAACAACCGCTAGATGGCAACCGCCAACAACCTCTCCCAGGATTTCGGGATGGAGGACTTCGCCACCCTGCTCGACGCCAGCCTGGGCGCTGACACCGGCTTCGCCGGCTCCGTCGTCACCGGCCGCGTCATCCGCGTTGATGACGACTTCGCCGTCGTTGACGTTGGCCTGAAGAGCGAGGGGCGCGTGCCCCTGAAGGAATTCGCGCCCGCCGGCAGCAAGCCGGAAGTCAAGCCGGGCGACGTGATCGAGCTGTTCGTCGAGCGCTATGAGGACCGTGACGGTTCCATCGTGCTGTCGCGCGAAAAGGCCCGCCGCGAGGAAGCCTGGACCAACCTGGAAAAGGCCTTCACCGCGCAGCAGCGCGTCAACGGCGTGATCTTCGGCCGGGTCAAGGGCGGCTTCACCGTCGACCTCGGCGGCGCCGTGGCCTTCCTGCCGGGCTCGCAGGTGGACATCCGCCCGGTGCGCGACGTCGGCCCGCTGATGGGCAGCCCGCAGCCGTTCCAGATCCTCAAGATGGACCGCGCCAGCGGCAACATCGTGGTCAGCCGCCGTGCGGTGCTGGAAGAGACGCGCGCCGAACAGCGCAGCGAACTGATCCAGGGCCTGAAGGAAGGCATGATCCTCGACGGCGTGGTCAAGAACATCACCGACTACGGTGCGTTCGTTGACCTCGGCGGCGTGGACGGCCTGCTGCATGTCACCGACATCGCCTGGCGCCGCATCAACCACCCAAGCGAGGCCCTGACGATCGGCCAGCCGGTGAAGGTGCAGGTCATCCGCTTCAACAGCGAGACCCAGCGCATCAGCCTCGGCATGAAGCAGCTGATGTCCGACCCCTGGGAAGGTGTCGCCATCAAGTACCCGGTGGGTGGCAAGTTCTCTGGCCGCGTGACCAACATCACCGACTACGGCGCCTTCGTGGAGCTGGAGCCGGGCGTCGAGGGTCTCGTGCACGTCAGCGAGATGAGCTGGACCAAGAAGAACGTCCATCCGGGCAAGATCGTCGCCACGTCGCAGGAAGTCGACGTGATGATCCTGGACGTGGACGAGCCGAAGCGCCGCATCTCGCTTGGCCTGAAGCAGGCCCAGGGCAACCCCTGGGAGCTGTTCCTGGAAGCTCACCCGCCGGGCAGCATCCTGGAAGGCGAGATCCGCAACATCACCGAGTTCGGCCTGTTCATTGGCGTGGGCCCGGACCTGGACGGCATGGTGCACATGTCCGACCTCAGCTGGGACGAGCCCGGCGAGACGGCCATCAACGCCTACCAGAAGGGCACGACCTGCAAGGCCAAGGTGCTCGACGTCGACGTGGAGAAGGAGCGCATCTCCCTCGGCATCAAGCAGCTTGCCGCCGACCCGGCCGCCGAGGTGCTGGATCGCGTTCGCAAGAACGACATCGTCACCTGCATCGTGACCCAGGTGCAGGCCAACGGCATCGAAGTGAAGGTTGAGGAAGTCCTGACCGGCTTCATCCGCCGTGCCGAACTGGCCCGTGACCGTGGCGACCAGCGCCCCGACAAGTTCGCCGTTGGCGAAAAGGTCGATGCGAAGGTGACCGCCGTGGACCGCGCCGCCCGTCGCCTGGCCCTGACCATCAAGGGCAAGGAGATCGAGGAGGAGCGCGAGGCCATCAAGGAATATGGCAGCAACGACTCGGGCGCCTCGCTGGGCGACATCCTGGGTGCCGCCATCCGCCGCCGCCGCGAGATGGCTGGCGAGGAGTAGAACCCAACCCGCAAGGGTCGGAACGGAATCGGCCGGCCAGGGCAACCTGGCCGGCCTTTTTCATGCCCGCGGCCCCCGGGGCAGGGCAGGCTGGGACAGGCCACGACCGGCCCAGCCACGTCACTGGCACGCTTTGGCCAGCCCAACTGCCGGCAGGGCTGGGGCCGCGCAGCGCGGGGTTCGCCCGCTCAGAGCCAGGCTGCGAAGCGCGCGACATCGCCGGGGACGCACCCCGGGCATCCGGTGGGTGAAAGGGCGTCGTCGATGCGGCTTGCCCGGCGCAGTCGTCTCACGCCCGGGGCAGGGCAGCCGGCACCGGCTGCGCCGGAGGGTGGTCGCTTCCGGCTGCAACGCTCACGCCCCGGCGGTTCCAACAGGCAGCCCGGTTCACCCCGTTCGGCGTACCCGCCTCGGGCGCCCCCGCTCTCAGCGCAGGATGATCGGCGAGAGCCCGTGCCGGCCGGCGGCCCGGGCCAGCGTGCCATCCGCCTTCGCCGCGGTCAGGAAGTTGTTCACCTCGGCCAGCCAGGCCGGGTCCCCCTTGGCCACGGCATAGGCGTACAGCGTCTCGCCGAAGCCGGCCGGCGGTTCGATGATGCGGGCCCAGTCGTGCATCAGCAGCATCCGCCGGGTGTAGGGAAAGTCGGACATGAACACGTCCGCCCGGCCGGCCTGCACCTCGGCTTCCCGCGTGCGGGGCGGGCGCACCACCAGCAGTTCGGCCTGGCGCAGCGTGGTCCGCATCAGCGGCTCCATCAGCGTGCCGGCCGCCACCGCCACGGTCACGCCGGGCTGGTCGATATCGGTGAAGCGCTGCACCCGGGTGCTGTCGCGCATGGTCACGCCATAGACCGGGCTGGCCATGTAGGGCTTGGAGAACGCCACCCGCTCCGCCCGCGCCGGCAGCACGCCCACCGCCATCATGGCGATATCGCAGTCCCCGGCTTCAACCCGGTTCAGGAATTCGGCGAAGTTCGTCTCCACGAAGCGCAGCCCCACCCCCAGCCGCGCCGCCAGGGACCGCGCCATGTCGATATCGATCCCCTCCAGCTCACTGTTGCGAGGGTTGCGGTAACTGATGGCGAAGTAGTCCGGCCACATGCAAACGGCCAATTCCTGGCGCGCCCGAATGGCGGGCAGGGCCTCTCGCGGTGCCGCCGGGGTGGGGTTTTGCGCCTGGGCAACCGCCGATTGTGGAAACCCCTCGAAAATCAGGGCCAGACCGGCGATAATCAAACCGACCATGCACCTGGACATTGTTCGCGCCGCCATTCGTCGTTCCTTGCGCCTGGGGCCACCCAAGCCGCGAGAACCGCGGCCCTGGCTGCTGTTCGGCGCCGCGTTCGCGCTGGTGGTGGCCAGCCTGATCGCAATCTACGGGATTGTGATGGCCCGCGGCCAGCGTGATGCGCTGGACGACGCCGAAGCCCTGACCCGCAGCGTGGCCGGCGCCCTGGCGGACCAGTTGACCCGCGCCACCCAGACCGTGGAGTTGGTGCTGGCCGACCTGGCGGACCGCCGCACTGGCGGCTTCGCCGAAATGGCCGCCAACCGCCTGCCGGAAATCGCCCAGATCCGCGCCGTGCTGGCCACGGACGCCATCGGCCACGTCATCCAGTCCAGCGTCGAGAGCCTGAAGGAACAGCAGATCGGCGAGCGCGAATGGTTCCGCGTGCTGCGCTTCGGTGGCCAGACGCTGCGGCTGGGCGCGCCGGAAGGCGGCCGCTTCCTCGGCCCCGGGCTGCGTCCCATCAGTGAAACCCGGCTGTGGTCCATTCCCATGGCGCGGGCCATCCGCACCCCGCGCGGGGAGTTCGACGGCGCCGCGGTGGCATTGCTGAACCCCGACTACTTCGTCGCCATCGCCCGCCGCTACGCGGATGCCTTCGGGGTCTCGGTGCGGCTGCATTCGTTCTCCGGCCTGCTGCTGGCGCGCTCGGACGGTAGCGCCCAGGGCATTGGCGTGCTGAACACCAGCGCCTGGCCATTCCGGGATTTCCTGCCGCGCCGCGAATCCGGCAGCTTCCGCGGCATCGACCAGGACAGCCAGGACGTGGTGGCCAGCTTCGCCGTCACCCGCCAGGGCAGCTTCGTGGTGGAGGTGGCGCGCAGCCGGGACGACGCGTTCGAGCCGCTGCGCCGGCTGGGCCTGCTGCTGGCCGGCGGCGTCGGGGTTGCCGGCGTGGTGACGCTGGTGGCGCTGTGGCTGCTGGTACGACTGGCGGAAAAGCTGCAACGCCAGGGCAAGATGCTGGCGCAGAGCGAAGCCGAGGCGCGCGGCGCCAGCCAGGCCAAGGAAGACTTCCTGGCGGCGATGAGCCACGAGATCCGCACCCCGATGAACGGGGTTATCGGCATGGCCGGTCTGCTGCTGGACACCCGGCTGGACCCGCTGCAGCGGCGCTATGCCGAAACCATCCAGAGCTCGGCCGAACACCTGCTGGTCATCCTCAACGACGTGCTGGACTTCTCCAAGCTGGAAGCCGGCGGGCTGGAGATCGAGGAAGTCCCCTTCACCATCGAAACCGAACTGGCGACGATCGTGGAACTGTTCGCCCCCCGGGCCGCGGCCAAGGGGGTGGAACTGGTCTGCGCCCTGGCGCCGGACCTGCCTTCCCGCGTGGTGGGCGACCCCGGGCGATTCCGCCAGATGCTGTTCAACCTGGTCGGCAATGCGGTGAAGTTCACCGACCAGGGCTGGATCGAGGTGGCGATCTATGCCCGGCAGGAAGACGATGTCTGGCGGCTGGGCTGCCGGGTGACGGATACCGGCATCGGCATCGACCCCGGCAAGGTGCCGCAACTGTTCGAACGCTTCACCCAGGCGGATGCCTCGATCAGCCGGCGCTATGGCGGCACCGGCCTGGGCCTGGCCATCTGCAAGCGCCTGGCGGAGGAAATGGGCGGCTCGATCGGTGCCGCGCCGCGTGGGCCGGGGCCGGCGGTGCATGGCAGTATCTTCCGCTTCGACATCGTGGTGCGCCCGGCTTCCGATGCGGTGCCGCGCCAGCCCAACCCGCTGCGCGGCGAACGCGCGCTGGTGGTGGACGACCTGCCGCTGAACCGCGAAATCCTGACCCGCCAATTGGCCGCCATGGGCGCCGAGACCGCGGTGGCCGCGGATGGCAGCGCCGCGCTGCTGGCCCTGCAGGCCGCCGCCGCCGCCAATGAACGCTTTACCCTGGTGGTGCTGGACATGCAGATGCCCGGCTTCGACGGGCTGGAAACCGCTCAGCGCCTGCGGGACATGCTGGGTGCCGCGGCCCCGGCGGTGGTGCTGTGTTCGTCCGGCATCGGTGGCAACCGGGAACCGCCGGCGGTGGGCCTGGTGGACGCATTGCTGCTGAAGCCGATGCTGCCTTCCCGCCTGCTGGACGCGGTGCAGCATGCCCTGCACCGGGACGAACCCGTGGCCCCGCCACCGCCGGCGCCGGTGGTCGAGCCCGAGGGGCCGCGCCGCCGGGTGCTGCTGGTGGAGGACAACGCCACCAACCAGTTGGTGATGCGCACCATCCTGCAACGCAGCGGCTGGCACGTGGATGTGGCTGGCGACGGTGCCGAGGCGGTGCAGGCGGCCAAGCAGTTCAGCTACGACGCCATCCTGATGGACCTGCAGATGCCGGTGATGGATGGGCTGGAGGCAACCCGGCAAATCCGCCGGGCGCCGGGGCCGAACCGGCGCGGCCGCATCATCGGCCTGACCGCGGCGGTGGGCCCGCAATTTGAGGCCCAGTGCCGCGAGGCCGGCATGGACGACTACCTGGCCAAGCCGGTGCAGCGCGGCGCGCTGCTGG
>CANBXZ010000048.1 GCA_947373495.1 Acetobacteraceae bacterium | reverse complement strand
ACCGGCATTTTCCTGCAACTTCCGGAACAACCCGTGCGGGGTCAGGGCGAAGGGCGCCCGCGGCCCCAGAACGGCGCGGCAGACGGCAACGCAGGTGAAGGGCAGCAGCGGCGGCAACCAGCGCGCACTGGGCGCCTCGGGCAGGTAGGGGCCGAGCACCGTCAGCCCCGCCCGGGCGTAGAAGGCGGGCAGGTCGAATGCCGCCGGCAGGTCCAGCCGCGCCACCACCAGGCGGCCCGAAAGCGGGTCCAGCACGGTCCAGCCGGTGCTGTCCTGCAAGGCGGCGAAGCAGTGGCGGAACCCCCGCCGCAGCGGCCGCAGCCACAACTGGTCGGCGCGGCCGCCAAACACGACCCAGGCGTGCTGCTGTTCCGCCGTCAGCCGGCGCAGATGCGTCGGCCGCAGGCTCACGCGCCAGCACCAAAGCCGGGAAAAGCCAGTATTTCCGCCTCATTCACGGCATTGGTCAGGTCGTCGCCGGCGACGATGCCCTTGACCCGCAGCGGCCATTCCAGCCGCCCCATCGCTTCCCGCCACAGCCGCGCATCGCCCCGTTCGCTGGGCGCATTCGGGTTGGGCGCGCAACCGCGTTCGCCCCATATCCGCATGATGCGCGCGTGCTGCAGGTCGATCCGGCGCTGGCGATACAACCGGTCCAGCGCCTTCACCACGTCATCGGGTTCGCACGGGCGCTGGGTGGTGCCGGCCCCGGCCACGATGCGGGCGCCGTCGCGCCGCGCGGTCAGCGCGGACATGGTCCAGAACCACGCCTCGTCGGCGGTACGGAACGGCTGAACCCGGCTCATCGAAGCCAGGATGGGGGCGCGGCCAGGACGCGGAGCGGTTGTCATCGGGGGGAGATTTCCTCTCGTTCGGTTGGAACAATACAGGAACATAAACTCCAGGTTGTAGTCGATGCAAGGCTGCAATAGGAAATTTCGCCTGTTGCATCCCGACTCTACACCTAGGATGTTATGCCCATGACTCGCTCCCACATCTGGTTTCCCTCGCCCCCGGCAGGAATGCGCGATGCGGCATGACGACATTTGGCGGGCGATCGACGCCCTGGCCGCCGAACACGGGCTTTCCGCTTCCGGCCTGGCGCGCCGGGCCGGGCTGGACCCCACCGCCTTCAACCCGTCCAAGCGGATAGGCGCGGATGGCCGGGCGCGCTGGCCTTCCACCGAAAGCGTCGCCAAGGTGCTGGGCGCCACCAGCACCGGCATCGAGAACTTCGCTGCCCTGGTTTCCGGCATGCCGGCCCTGTCGCGCGGCGGCCGCGCCACCGTCACCCGCCGCATTCCGCTGATCGGCCTGGCCCAGGCCGGCAGCGAGGGCTACTTCGACGATGGCGGCTACCCGGTAGGCGGCGGCTGGGACGAGATCTCGGTGCCCGAGGTGGGCGACCCCAACGCCTATGCGTTGGAAATCTCCGGTGATTCGATGGACCCGGTGTATCGGGACGGCGATGTGGTCATCGTCTCCCCAGCCGCGCCGGTACGCCGCGGCGACCGCGTGGTGGTGCGCAGCCAGCGTGGCGAGGTGATGGCCAAGGAATTGCTGCGCCAATCCGCCCGGCGGATCGAGTTGCGCAGCCTGAACCCGGCCCACCCCAATTATGGCTTCGACCTGCCGGAGATTGCCTGGATGCACCGGATTGTCTGGGCCACCCAATAAACTTTACCGTCCGGACGGTTGACCTACCGTCCAGCCGGTATAGTTAAAGCTGCATGGCCCTTGCAGACCCCTCCCCACCGCCCGAGGCGCGCACCCGCATCCTGGACGCCGCCGAGGCCATTGTGCGCCGCGCCGGCGTTGCCGCGCTGACCCTGGAAGCCACGGCACGCGAGGCCGGCGTTTCCAAGGGCGGGCTGTTGTACCACTACGGCAGCAAGGAAGCCCTGCTGACCGGGCTGCTGAACCGCATGGCCGAGTTCGTCAGCGAGGATTTCGCCGCCAGCCTGGCCGCCCTGCCCGCCGGCGCCGGCCAGGTGGCGCGCACCATGCTGGCCTGGGGCCTGGAAGCACCGCAGGAAGCCTGCAACGAACGCTGCGACCGCGCCGCCGCCGTCTTCCTGGCCGCCTTCCACCACGACCCGGCGCTGCTGGACCCGATGCGCGCGGTGGTGGCCCGCATGCGCGCGGCCGTGGCGACGGATGGCCTGGCGCCGGGCGCCGGCATGGCGATCATGGCGGCGATGGACGGGCTGTTCATGGCGCGGATCTTCGGCCTGTACACGCTGGACGAAGCCGAGCGCCTGGCGCTGCGCGACGCGCTGGGCCGCCTGCTGGAGCCCGCGGCATGAGCGCGCGGCATTGGCTGCTGGGCGGGGTGGTGCTGGCGGCGCTGGCCGGCGGGGCCTGGTGGTGGCGCCAGGGCCGGGCGGAACCGCAGGCCGCGGCGCCCGCCAGTGTGGCCGCGCCGGCGGGCGTGGGTGCGCTGGGCCGGGTGGACCCGGCTTCGCGCATTCGCAAGCTCTCCGCCCCGGGCGGCTTCAACGTCACGCGTATCCAGCGCGTGCTGGTGGCCGAAGGTGAGCAGGTGCAGCAGGGCCAGTTGCTGGCCGAGTTCGGCGACGTGGCGCTGAAGGATGCCTCGGTGGCCCAGGCCCAGGCGGCGCTGGCGGAAGCCCGCGCCACGCTGGCCAAGGTACGCGCCGCCGGGCGCCCCTCCGAGATCGAGGCCCAGCGTGCCCGCATCCGCAACCTGGCGACGCTGGAAGCCATCAACCGGCGGGACGCGCAGCGGGCCGAGACGCTGGTGCCCTCCGGCGCCGGGGCCTTCGTGACGGCGGACCGCAGCCGGGCCCAGGCCGAGGCCGCCGCCGCGGCGCGGGCCGAGGCCGAGGCGGTGCTGGAGACCCTGTCCCGGCCACGCCCGGAAGACCTGGCCCTGGCCGAGGCGCAACTGGCCAATGCCGAAGCCCAGTTGACCAAGGCCCAGGCAGATGCCGCGCTCAGCCGGATCTACGCCCCCATCGCCGGCACCATCCTGAAGCTGTACGCCCGCGCCGGCGACCCGGTGGGCAGCGACGGCCTGCTGGAACTGGCCGACCTGGCGCAGTTGGACGTGCTGGCAGACGTGTATGAAACCGACCTGCCCCGCCTGCGCCTGGGGGCGGAAGCCGAGGTCATCGTGCCCGGCGATCCGCGGCGCTACGCCGCCACGCTGCGGGAAGTGGGCTGGATGGTCCGCCGCACCACCCAGGCCGGCACCGACCCGGTGGCCGCGGTGGACAGCCGCACGGTGGAAGTGCGGCTGACGCTTTCGGAAGCCGGCCGCCAGGCGCTGCTCCACCGCAGCAACATGCAGGTGCAGGTGGCCATCCGGCCATGAACGAGATGCAGCGCCTGGTGCTGCCAGCGGCGCTGCCGGCTAACCGGCCGCCGCGGCTGGCCAATGCCTGGCTGGCCGCCCGCCTGGCCTGGCGCCAGCTGCGGGCGGAACGGGCACGGCTGTGGACCGCGATCGCCGGGGTGATGTTCGCCTGCGTGCTGGTGTTCATGCAGTTGGGCTTCCGCAGCGCCCTGTTCGACAGCGCCACCGCGCTGCCCCAGGCGATGCATGGCGAGCTGTTCCTGGTCAACCCGATGACCACGGCGATGTTCAAGCCGGAGCAATTCCCCCGGGTCCGCGCCTTCCAGACCCTGGCCGACCCGGATGTGGCCCAGGCGGTGCCGATCTACCTTTCCTTCGCCACCTGGCGGAATCCGGAAACCGGCGTGCGCCGCACCATCGAGCTGATCGGCTTCGATACCGAGACCGGCGCGGTGGCCTTCCCCGGCCTGGACAACGTGATCGAGGCGCTGAAGCGGCCCGACACCATCGCCTTCGACCGCAAGTCGCGGCCGGAGTTCGGCAATGTGCCGCGCCTGCTGGCCGAGGGCGGGCCATTCGAGGTGCAGATCGCCGACCGCCGGCTGCAATTGGTCGGCCTGATCGAGATTGGCCCGAGCTTCGGCGCCGATGGCAACGCGGTGATGAGCGAGACGAATTTCCGCCGCATCATCAGCCAGCGCCGCGCCAGCAACACCGACCTGGTGGCGCTGCGGCTGCGGTCGGGCGCGGACATCCCGGCGGTGCAGGCGCGGTTGCGCCAGTTGCTGCCGCGCGACGTGGCGGTGGTGACCTACCCGGAACTGGTGGCGTGGGAGCGGAACTACTGGGAAAACGCCACGCCCATCGGCTTCATCTTCATGTTCGGCAGCCTGATGGGCCTCGTGGTCGGCATGGTCATCGTCTACCAGATCCTGTTCAGCGACATCGCCAGCCACATCCCGGAATACGCCACGCTGAAGGCCATGGGCTATGCCCACAGCTACCTGCGCCGGGCGGTGATGGCGGCGGCGCTGCTGCTGGCGGTGCTGGGCTTCATCCCCGGCATCCTGACCAGCGTGGGGCTGTACCATGTGGTGGCGCAGGCCACCTTCCTGCCGCTGGAGATGGACCTGCACCGGGGCGTGACGGTGTTCGGCATGATCTTCGCCATGTGCGCCGGCGCCGGCCTGCTGGCAGTGCGCAAGCTGCGGGACGCCAACCCGGCGGACATGTTCTGATGACCTCCCCGGTCTGGATCCGCGGGCTGAACTACGCCTATGGCGAGGGCGAGCTGCGCCGGCCGGTGCTGCGCGACGTGGCACTGGAAATCCACGCCGGGGAGATCGTGCTGCTCACCGGCCCTTCCGGCAGTGGCAAGACCACGCTGCTCACCCTGGTGGGGGCGCTGCGGGCAATGCAGGAAGGCGAATGCCAGGTGCTGGGCCAGCAGCTTGCCGGCGCCACCGAGGACCAGCGCGTGCTGCTGCGCCGGCGCATCGGCTTCATCTTCCAGCAGCACAACCTGCTGGGCTTCCTGACCGCGCAGCAGAACGTGGCGATGTCGCTGGAGTTGGACCCGGCGACGACCGAGCGGGAACGGCTGGAACGCGCCGGCGCCATGCTGGCGGCGGTGGGGCTGGGAGACCGGCTGGACGCCACCCCGGCCCGGCTTTCCGGCGGCCAGCGCCAGCGCGTGGCGGTGGCCCGCGCCCTGGCCGGCAACCCCGGGCTGATCCTGGCCGACGAGCCGACCGCGGCGCTGGACCGGGTTTCCGGCCAGGAAGTGGTGCACCTGCTGCGCGACCTGGCCCGCAGCCGTGGCGTGCCCATCCTGCTGGTCACCCACGACCCGCGCATCCTGGATATCGCCGACCGGATCATCGAGATGGAGGATGGCCGCATCCTGCCGGGCTCGCCGCTGGACTGAACGGGCGCCGCCGGCCGATTGCCTCCCGGGCTCCACCATGGGAAGGATGCGGCGACGAAGGCGTGGAACCTTGGGCATGCGTTGGCTGGTTTTGGGCATGCTGCCCGTGCTGCTCGGCCAGCCGGCGCAGGCGCAGAACGCGGCGCCGGAAGCCTTCCTGCCGCCGCTGACCGTGGTCGGGCAGGCCGTCGCCCCCCGCGGCGCCGCCAGCGACCGGGACGTGAGCGCGGAGGAGATCGCCGCGCGGCCGCTCAACCGGCCGGGCGAGATGCTGGAAGCGGCACCGGGCCTCATCGTCACCTCCCATAGCGGGGAGGGCAAGGCGAACCAGTACTTCCTGCGCGGCTTCAACCTGGACCACGGCACCGACCTGGCGCTGAGCCTGGACGGCATGCCGCTGAACATGCGCACCCATGCGCATGGCCAGGGCTATGCCGATGTGAACTTCCTGATCCCCGAGCTGATTGGCGGCATGCAGGTGCGCAAGGGCACCAGCCATGCCGAGCTGGGCGACTTCGCCACCGCCGGCGCGCTGCGGCTGGGCCTGGTGAATGAGCTGCCGCGGCCCCTGGTGCAGGTCACCGGTGGCAGCTTCGGCTATTGGCGCGGGCTGGCGGCGGGCAGCATGGCGCTGGGCCAGGGCAGCCTGCTCGGCGCGGTGGAGCTGGGCAGCTACAACGGCCCCTGGCGCCATGGCGACGCGCTGCGCCGGGTGAACGGCCTGCTGCGCTACAGCCAGGGCGATGCCGGCGAAAGCTTCAGCCTGACCGCCATGGCCTACAGCGCCCGCTGGAGCAGCACGAACCAAATTCCGGCCCGCGCCATCGGCCTGGTGGGCCGTTATGCCACGCTGGACCCCACGGATGGCGGCCAGGCCCAGCGCTACAGTCTTTCCGGCGGCTGGCAGCGCAGCGGCGAACACGGCACCACCCGCGTCAACGCCTATGCGGTGCAGTCCACGCTGAACCTGTTCAACAACTTCACCTACGCGCAGGAAGACCCGGCCCAGGGCGACCAGTTCCACCAGCGCGACCGCCGCTGGGTGCTCGGGCTGGAAGCCAGCCACAGCCTGCCGGGCCATTGGCTCGGCCGGCCGCTGGAAACCCGGCTGGGGCTGCAGACCCGCTACGACGACATCCGCCTGGGGCTGTTCCGCACCGCGGCCCGCAACTGGCTTGCCACCATCCGCACCGACGCGGTGGCCCAGGGCAGCGCCGGCCTGTGGGGCGACACCACCTGGCGCGCCACCGACTGGCTGCGCGCCAGCATCGGCTTGCGCGGGGATTGGGCCGGCGGCCGGGTGCGCAGCGACCTGGCGGCGAATTCGGGCAGCGCCGGGCAGGTCATCGCCAGCCCCAAGGCCGGGCTGGTGCTGGGGCCGTGGCGGGCGACCGAGCTGTTCCTGAACGCCGGCACCGGCTTCCACAGCAACGACCTGCGCGGTGCCACCATCACCGTGGACCCCGGCGACCCGCTGAACCGGCTTGCCCGCGTGCCGCTGCTGGTGCGTGCCAAGGGCGGCGAGATCGGGCTGCGCACCGCCATCCTGCCCGGGCTGGACAGCAGCGTGGCGCTGTTCGTCCTTACCCTGGGGTCGGAGATCCTGTTCGTCGGCGATGCCGGCACCACCGAGGCCAGCCGGCCCTCGCGCCGGGTGGGCGTGGAATGGACCAACCGCTGGCATCCCCTGCCCTGGCTGGCGCTGGACGCCGATGTCTCCGCCACCCAGGCCCGCTTCAGCAACCGCGACCCGGCCGGCAGCCGCATTCCCGGCGCGCCCAACCTGGTGGCCGCCGGCGGCGTGGTGCTGGGGGAAGGCGGCCCCGGCTGGTTCGGTGGCGCGCGGCTGCGGGTCTTCGGCCCGCGGCCACTGGTGGAGGACAACAGCCAGCGCAGCCGCCCGACCGCGCTGGTGAATGCCCGCGCCGGCTATCGGTTCGAGAACGGCATCCAGGCCCGGCTGGACCTGCTGAACCTGTTCGGCGCCCGGGCCAGCCAGGTGGACTACTACTACGCCTCGCAATTGCGCGGGGAGGCGGCGCCGGTGACGGACCGGCATTTCCACCCGGTGGAGCCGGTGGCGCTGCGCTTCACCCTGACCGTGCCGCTGTAGAGCGTGATCGCCCGAGGTAGCGGCACCGAACGGCGTGAATCGCGCGACAAAACAACAAGCTGGCGGTTGATCGGCACTTCAGTCGGCGGCGATCAGCCGCCAGCCGCTATCCCTGGTGGGGCGGCAACAGCGGCTGCGGGTCCACTGCCGTGGCATGCCAGTTCAACCCCAGGTGCAGGTGCGGCCCGGTGACGCGCCCGGTGGCGCCGATCAGCGCCACCTGCTGGCCCTGCGCCACCACCTGGCCCGCCGCCACATCCAGCCGCGAGGCATGGGCGTAGAGCGACTGCACCCCATGGCCATGGTCGAGGATGATCGTGTTGCCGGTGAAGTAGAGATCCTCCGCCAGCAGCACCCGCCCGGCCGCCATGGCCTGCATCGGCGTGCCGGTGGGGGCGGCGATGTCGAGGCCCAGATGCGGCGCCCGTGCCTCCCCGTTCAGGATGCGCTGGCTGCCATAGACCCCGCTGATGCGGCCCCGCGCCGGCCAGGCGAAGCCGGCGGCGAAATGCGGCGTGGTGCTGTCCACCCGGCGTGCCTCGGCGATGCGGGCGCGTTCACGCTGGATGCGTTCCAGCGTCTCCGGCGGCGGCGTCACCATGGCACCGGGCAATCCCTCCAGCCGCTGCACCTGCCAGGAGCGCGGCGCCACCTCCAGCATCCGGGCCTCGGTGCGGCCCTGGGCGGTGATGCTGAGCGTGGCGCGCGGCCCGGCGTCTCGGCCGAAGCCGAAGGCGAAGTGGCCTTCCGGCGAAACCCGCACGGCGCGGCCTTCCAGCGCCAGGCGGGTGCCCGGCGCGGCGCGGCCAACCAGCAGCGCGCCCTGGGTCGGGCTGCCGTGCCAGGTCACCGCACGGGCCGGCCCGGCCAGCAGCAGGGCGGGGGCGGCCAGCAGCCAGCGACGGTTCACAGCAATGCCCCCTGTTCGCCCGGCGCGCGCGGCTTGCGGCGGGCGGGCTTGGTGCCCTCGGCGGTGACCGCCACCTGGCCATCGGCGAAGTGCAGGGCCAGGGCCGCGCCGGGGCCCACCCCGGCCGCCGTGGTCACCGGCGCGCCGGATGAATCCTGCACCAGCACGAAGCCACGAGCCAGCGTGGCGGCGTAGGAAACCCCCTCCAGCCGCGCCGCCAGCCCTTCCAGCCGGGCCTTGCGTTCCCGCAGCAGCGCCAGCACCGGCGCGGCGGAAATCCGGCCCAGCGCGGGCTGCGCGGCGCGCCGGCTCAGGCCACGGCGCCACGCGGCCTCGGCCCGGGCAGACAGCAGCGCCAGGGCGTGGCGCTTGCCGGCCAACTGCTCGCGCGGGTGCGGCAGGCGGGGCGCCACCTCGGCCAGGGCACGGCGCTTGCGGCCCATCAGCGCCGGCAGCGCGATGCCCAGCCGCTCGCCCCGGTCCTCCAGCCGCTGGCGCAGGGCACCGAGGATATTGGGCAGGTCCGGCAGGCGGCGTTCCGCCTGCACCAGGCGGCGATGCGCGCGTTCGGTGATGCCCCGGGTGGCCTGCACCAGCCGCGCGGTGCGCTGGGACAGGTCGGCCAGCAGGTCGGCCCGCGCCGGCACCGCCAGTTCCGCCGCCGCCGTCGGCGTCGGCGCCCGCTGGTCGCTGGCGAAGTCGATCAGCGTGGTGTCGGTCTCATGCCCCACGGCGGAGATCAGCGGAATGCTGCTCTCCGCCGCGGCGCGCACCACGATTTCCTCGTTGAAGGCCATCAGGTCTTCCAGGCTGCCGCCGCCGCGCGCCACGATCACCACATCCGGCCGGGGCACCGTGCCGCCCACCGGCAGGGCGGAAAACCCGTTGATGGCGGCGGCGATCTGTTCCGCCGCGCCCTGGCCCTGCACCGCCACCGGCCACAGGATCAGCCGGCGCGGGAAGCGGCGCAGCAGCGTGGTGCGGATGTCCTGGATCACCGCGCCCTTTTCACTGGTCACCACGCCGATGACCTGGGGCAGCATGGGCAGCGGGCGCTTGCGGGCGGCATCGAACAGCCCTTCCCCCAGCAGCTTCAGCCGCAGCTTCTCGATCCGGGCCAGCAGGGCGCCCTCGCCGGCATAGTCCAGCCGTTCGATGATGAGCTGGTAGCTGGAGCGGTCGCCATAGGCGCTGACCTTGCCGGTGGCGATGACCTCGACGCCGTTTTCCGGCTGCAGGCTGAGGTTGCGGACACTGGACTTCCAGATCACCCCGGCCAGCTTGCCGCCCTCGTCCTTCAGGCTCAGGTAGATGTGGCCGGAGGGGTAGCGCTTCACCTCGGTCAGCTCGCCGCGCACCCGAACCCGGCCGAAGGCCTGTTCCAGGGTGCGCTTGATCGCGCCGGATATTTCCGAAACCGCGTATTCCGGAACGTTGTTGGCGGCCGGGGCCGGGTTGCTGTCCATTGGCCGACCATATGCTAGACCGCCGGCGTTGCGGAAGGAGCGCTTGGTATGAAGGTCCTCGTGGTTGGTGGCGGTGGCCGGGAACACGCGCTGTGCTGGGCGCTGGCGGCTTCCCCCTTGCTGACGAAGCTGTGGTGCGCCCCGGGCAATGCCGGTATCGCCGAGGTGGCGGAATGCCTGCCGATCGGCGCCGAGGACATTGCCGCGCTGGTGGCCTTCGCCCGCGAACAGGCGGTGGAGCTGGTGGTGGCCGGGCCGGAAGCGCCGCTGACGCTGGGCCTGGCGGATGCCTGCGCCGCCGCCGGGCTGCGCTGCTTCGGCCCCTCGGCCGCCGCGGCCCAGTTGGAAGGCAGCAAGACCTTCACCAAGCAGGTGGCCGACGCCGCCCACGCCCCCACCGCCGCCTGGGCCCGCTTCACCGATGCCGCCGCGGCGCGGAACTACGTTCGCGCCCAGGGCGCCCCTATTGTGGTCAAGGCCGATGGCCTGGCCGCCGGCAAGGGCGTGGTGGTCGCCACCAGCATCGCCGAAGCCGAAGCCGCGCTGGCCGAGATCATGGAAGACCGCGTGCACGGCGCCGCCGGCGCCAGCGTGGTGATCGAGGAATGCCTGCTGGGCCAGGAAGTCAGCTTCTTCGCGCTGTGCGATGGCGAGACTGCCCTGCCGCTGGGCGCGGCGCAGGACCATAAGCGCGTGGGCGATGGCGATACCGGCCCCAATACCGGCGGCATGGGCGCCTATTCGCCGCCGCCGGTCTTCACCCCGGCGTTGCAGGACCAGGTGATGGCGGAGATCATCCGCCCCTGCCTGGCCGAAATGGCCCGCCGCGGCACGCCGTTCCGCGGCGTGCTGTTCGCCGGGCTGATGCTGACCGAAGCCGGCCCGAAGCTGATCGAGTTCAACGTCCGCTTCGGCGACCCGGAATGCCAGGCGCTGATGGTGCGGCTGAAGTCGGATTTGCTGCCGGCGCTGCTGGCGGCCTGCGACGGCACGCTGCGCGACCTGACCCTGGCCTGGGAAAAGCTGCACAGCCTGGTGGTGGTGATGGCCGCCAATGGCTACCCCGGCAGCTATGTGAAGGGCAGCGAGATCCGCGGCCTGGAACACGCCGCCATGGTGCCCGGGGTGCAGGTGTTCCACGCCGGCACGGCACGGCGGGAGGATGGCGCGCTGGTCGCGACCGGCGGCCGCGTGCTCGGCATCACCGCCACCGGCGCCACGCTGCGGGAAGCGCGGGAGGCTGCCTATGCCGCGGTGGCCGCCATCGACTGGCCGGGCGGCTTCTGCCGCCAGGACATCGGCCACCGCGCGCTGTAGCGCCTGAAAGCCTGAGACCCCAACGCCGCAAGGGGGGCAGCAGGCGCTCGGCCGGCAAGGCCGGCCCGTGGGCGCTTCAGGCAGAAACGCTCACCGCCCGGCCGGGGCTACAGCGGCGCCGGCATCGCCACGCCACGCGCCGCGGCCACCTCGGCCAGCCGGGCCCAGGTGCCCTTGGCCATCGGGATGCCGTCGCGCAGGCGCTTCGCCTTCACCGCGTCACCGCGTTCGCCGGGCATCAGCAACGCGTCGCTGCCCGGCGCCCTGGGTTGCGCCTTGATGGTGCCGGCCAGCGAGGCAACCTCGCGCCGAATGGCCGCGCCGTCGCCAAAAGCAGAAATGTCCAGCGCGATGGCCACGCCGTTCATCCGCGTGTCGCCCTTGGCCAGTTCGCCCCGCAGCGCCGGGCCGATCACCGGGTTCATGGCGGCCAGCGAGGCCAGGCATTCGATCATCAACGAAAGCCCGGCGCCCTTCGGCCCGCCCAGCGGCAGCAGCGTTGCCACCTTGGTGGCGTCCGTGGTGTCGGCGCCGGCCTGGTCCACGCCCCAGCCGGTGGGGATGGTGGCCGCGGCGTCCTTCGCCGCCAACACCTTGCCGTTGGAAACCTGGCTGGTGGCCATGTCCAGCAACAGCGGCGGGCGGCCTTCCGCCGGCATCGCCACCGCGATGGGGTTGGTGGACAGCACCGCGCCCTGGCTGCCGGGCCAGGCCATCAACGGGATGCTGGCGGTCATCACCAGGCCACACATGCCCTGCTCGGCGGCGCGCAGGGCGAAGTGACCCACCGCGCCGGCATGGGTGATGTCGCGCACCACCACCCAGCCCACATGCACGTCGCGTGCGCGGGCGATGGCTTCATCCATCGCCGCCGCCATCGCCACCGGGCCGGGCGCACGGTCGGCGTCCAGCAACGCGATGGCGCCGGCGCGGGTCAGCCATTTCATCGCCGGCGTGGCGTGCAACTGGCCCAGGCCGATCAGTTCCAGGTAGCGCGGAATCCGCAGCACGCCGTGGCTCTCCACGCCGCGCAGATTGGCCCAGACCAATACCTCCGCCCAGGCGCGGGCGTGTTCGGCACTGACGCCGGCGCTGGTGAACAGCGCCTCGCACAGCCCCTGCAGCGCCGGGGCGCTGACGCGCAACCCCGTTCCCGCTGAACCGCTCATGCCGGGGTGGCCGGCATGTACATGTCCAGCCAGCCCTTGATGGCAGCCTGGTTGCGGGTGTTGCCGGAGGAGAACGGAATATGGTCGGTGCCGGTGAACAGGATCAGGTCCTTCGGCTGGCCGGCCAGTTCCCACATCCGCAGGCTTTGCTCCGTGGGGGTCACCGTGTCGTCGGCGCCGTGCAGGAACAGCACCGGGCGGGGCGCGATCATGTGCACCACGTCGTCGGCGGTGAAGTCGTACATGCTCTGCGCCGTGTCGCCGGCCACCGTGGTCTGCGCCAGCGGCGACAGGTGGGCCTTCAGCGCATTGCTCATCGGCACCACGTCGAAGCGCGGGATCATCAGCGTGTCCCCGGTCCTCGCCTTGTGTTCCTTGTTGGCTTCCAGGTAGCCGGTGAACTTGGCCCAGGCTTCCGGCGTGGGGTGCTGGCCGCGGAACTTGCGCTCGCCATGGCCCCAGCCGCAGGAGGACAGGCACACCGCGAAGCGCTGGTCGATGCCGGCGGCATAGACCGCCACCGCGGCGCCGAAGCTGTGGCCGCTGACGCCAACCCGCTTCGGGTCGATCTCCGGCCGGCCCAGCAGCCAGTTCAGCGCATTCTTGGTATCCGCCACCTGGTCGTGGCACAGGATGTAGCCGCGCCGGCCGCCGGATTTGCCGCAGCCGCGGAAGTCGAAGCGCAGCACCGCGTAGCCCCAGCTTTCGAACAGCCGGGCCATGATCTCGGCGGTGCTGTTGTCCTTGCTGCCGGCGAAACCATGCAGCACCAGCAACGCCGGCAGCTTCTGGCCGGGCTGGTAGCTGTCTGGAATGTGCAGGTTGCCGGCCAGCTCAATGCCGTCCGAGACGAAGGAAACTTCGCTGTCCATGTCGCGCCTCCTGTTATGGCGGCAGCATAATCGCGAAGTGTCCGGCCGGCCAACCGGGCCGGCCCCGCGGCACCGCCCCGGCTTGAGGCACCGCATGGACAAGCCCGGCCGGGAATGCGAGTTGCCGGCGCAGGAGATCCTCGCATGCCCTTCAAGTTGACCCGCCGCGCCACCCTGGCGCTTGGCACTGCCACGCTCACCGCCCCGCTTGTCACCCCGGCCGTGGCGCAGTCCGGCTTTCCCAACCGGCCGATCCGGCTGTTCATCCCCTGGGCCCCCGGCGGCACCACGGATGTGGAACTGCGCGCGCTGTGCCAGGCGGCCAGCATCAAGACCGGCCAGGCCGTGATCCCGGAGAACACCCCGGGCGCCGGCGGCATCCTGGGGGCGCAGAAGCTGCTGAGCGAACGGGCGGAAGGCTATGCCATCGCCCAGATGCCGGTCAGCGTGTTCCGCTACCCGGTGATGGCGCAGCGCCCGCCGTTCGACCCGTTGAGCGACTTCACCTACCTGGTGCACCTGACCGGCTACCTGTTCGGCGTGGTGGTGCGCGCGGAAGCGCCCTGGCAGACGCTGGGCGCGTTCCTCGACCATGCCAAGGCCAACCCGGGCAAGGTCAACTACGGCACGCCGGGCGTCGGCACCTCCCTGCACATCACCATGGAACGCATCGCGGCGGAAAAGGGCCTGGACTGGACCCATGTGCCGTTCCGCGGCGTATCGGAGAACATGCAGGCGCTGCTGGGCGGGCAGATCGACGCGGTGGCGGACAGTTCCGGCTGGAGCCAGTTGGTGCTGGACGGCAAGCTGCGCCTGCTGTGCACCTGGGGCGAGAACCGCGCCACCCGCTTCCCCAACGTGCCCACGCTGCGCGAGGCCGGCATCAACATCGTCAGCGCCTCGCCCTATGGCCTCGCCGGGCCGAAGAACATGGACCCCGGCGTGGTCCGCGCGCTGCACGACATCTTCAAGGCGGCGCTGGAGGACCCGGCGCACCTGGCGGTGCTGGAACGCCTGGACATGCCGGTGATGTACAAGAACACTGCCGACTACACCGCCTTCGTGCGGCAGCAATATGAGGAGGACAAGGCCATGATCCAGAAGCTCGGACTCCGCCTGTAGCCATGGGCCGCTAGCCATGCGCCGCCGCGCGCTGCTCGCGACCCAGGGCCGTGCGCTGCTCGCGGCAACTTTGCTGCCGGCGCCGGCGCTGGCGCAACTGCCGGGGCGGCCGTTCCGCCTGGTGGTGCCCTGGGCCGCCGGTGGCACCACGGACGTGCAGATGCGCGCCTTCGGCGATGCGCTGTCCCGCCATGCCGGGGTGCCGGTGGTGGTGGACAACAAGCCTGGCGCCGGGGGCATGCTCGGCCCCCAGGCGCTGCTGCATGAAAGACCGGACGGCACCACACTGTGCCAAATGGCGGTCAGCGTGCTGCACCACGCCATCCTCTCACCCCGCCCGGCCTTCGACGCACTGCGCGACTTCACCTGGGTCATCGGCCTGACCGGCTACCTGTTCGGCGTGGTGGTGAAGCCGGATGCCCCTTGGGCCAATTTCGCCGAGTTCATGGCCGACGCCGCGCGCAACCCCGGCCGCCGCAGCTACGGCACCTCGGGCATCGGCAGTACCCAGCACATCACCATGGAACGCATCACCCGCGCCCGCGGGCTGGACTGGCTGCACGTGCCCTACAAGGGCGTGGCGGAAACCGTGCAGGCGGTGCTGGCCGGCCAGGTGGATGCCGCCGCCGCCAGCAGCGTCTGGTCCGCCGCGGTACGCCAGGGTTCGTTGCGCCTGCTGTGCACCTGGGGCGCCGAACGGCCACCGCGCTTCGCCAACGTGCCCACCCTGCGCGAATCCGGCCTGGATATCGTCAGCGAGTCGCCCTACGGCCTGGCCGGCCCGCGCGGCATGGACCCGGGCCTGGTGCGCGCCCTGCACGAGGTGTTGAACGCCGCCCTGCACGACCCGGCCCACCTGGCGGTGCTGGAACGGCTGGACATGCCGCTGCGCCACATGGACAGCGCCGCCTATGCCGCCTTCGCCCAGCGCCAAAGCGCCGAGGACCGCGAGATGTTCAGGGCACTCGGCACCCGCATCGAATAGTTGCCCCCGGCCCCGGCTTGGGCTGATGCTGCCCCCGGGCGCGCCGGCGACAGATCGGCCGCCGGGAGAACGTCGATGCGCCTTGCCACCACCCGCCGGGCCTTGCTGGCCTCGGCCCTTGCCGCGCCCGCCGTGGCGCAGCCCCGCTTTCCGGACCGCTCGATCAAGCTGGTGGTGCCCTTCACCGCCGGCGGCACCACGGATGTGCAGATGCGCGCCCTGGCCGAAGCCGCCGGCCGCCGCTTCGGCCAGGCGGTGGTGATCGAGAACAAGCTGGGCGCCGGCGGTACGCTGGGCGCCCAGGCCATGCTGCACGACCGGCCGGATGGCTATTCGCTCAGCACCATGCCGGTCACCACCATCCGCTACCCGATGATGCAGCAGCGCCCGGCCTGGAACCCGCTGACCGACTTCACCTGGATCATCCAGTGCACCGGCTACCTGTTCGGCGTGGTGGTGAAGGCGGATGCGCCCTGGCAGGACTTCGACCAGTTCATGGCCTTCGCCAAGGCGAACCCCGGCGTGGTCAACTACGGCAGCCCCGGCGTCGGCGGCAGCCTGCACCTGACGATGGAACAGATCGCCCAGGAACGCGGCATCGACTGGGTGCATGTGCCGTTCCGCGGCGTGGCGGAGAATGTCCAGGCCCTGCTGGGCGGGCAGATCCACGCCACGGCCGACAGTTCCGGCTGGGCCGAGCTGGTGCAGGCCGGCAATGTCCGCCTGCTGTGCACCTGGGGCGCCGAGCGCGCCAAGCGCTTCCCGCAGGCGAAGACGCTGAAGGAGTACGGCTTCGATATCGTCAGCGTCTCGCCCTATGGCATCGCCGGGCCGAGGAACATGGACCCCGGCGTGGCCCGTGCCCTGCACGACGTGTTCCGGGAAGCGCTGTACGACCCGCAGCACCTGGCGGTGCTGGAACGCATGGACATGCAGGTGATGTACGCCGGCCTGGGCGACTATGCCGCCGAGGTGGCCCGCACCATGGAGGCCGAGGCCCCGCTGGTGCGCCGCCTGGGGATACGGCTGTGAAGCCGACCCGTCGCGCCCTGCTGGCGCTGCCGCTCGCCAGCCCCGCCCTGGTGCCGGCCCTGGGGCCGGCCATGGCGCAGGGCAGCTTCCCGGACCGGTCGGTGCGGGTGCTCGTCGGCTGGACCCCGGGTGGCGCCACCGACCTGCAGATGCGCACCATCTGCGAGGTCGCCGGCCGCCGCCTGGGCCAGAGCGTGGTGGTGGAGAACAAGCCCGGCGCCTCCGGCACGCTCGGCGTGCAACTGGTGGCGCGGGAAGCCCGGGCGGATGGCTACACCCTGTCCCAGGTGCCCAATGGCACCTTCCGCCTGCCGGCCATGGCGGCCCGGCCGAATTGGGACCCGCTCAGCGATTTCACCTGGATCATCCGGCTGGTGGGCTACATGGGCGGCGTGGTGGTGCGCCACGACAGCCCGTTCCGCACCCTGCACGACCTGGTGGCCTATGCCCGCGCCAACCCGGGCAGGATCAGCTACGGCACGCCGGGCGCCAACACCACCGAGGTGCAGTTGCAGCGCTTCGCCCGCCAGGCCGGCATCGACTGGGTGCCGGTGCCGTTCCGCGGTGCCGCGCCCAACCTGCATGCGCTGCTGGCCGGGGATATCCACTTCTCGGCGGAAACCAGCGCCTGGTCCGATATGGCCAGCGAAGGCCGGGTGCGGCCGCTGGCGGTATGGATGAGCGAACGCGTCGCCCGCTTCCCCAACGTGCCCACCTTCCGGGAACTGGGCTACGACGTCTTGGGGGAGAGCACCTATGGCATCGTCGGCCCGAAGGGCATGGACCCCGGCGTGGTGAAGGTGCTGCACGATACCTTCAAGGAGGCGCTGTACGACCCGGCCCACCTGGCGGTGCTGGCGCGGTTCGACATGCCGGTGCGCTACATGAACGGCGCCGACTATGCCGCCTTCGCGGTGGAGCAGTTCGCCGAGGAACGCCGCGTGGTGCAGGAGCTGGGCCTGAAGATGGAGTAGGCCGACGGCCCGCGCCGAGGCCGCCAACGCGGCCATTGGGGTTGAAGACCGCTGATGCCCGCGGTCGCAGCAGGGGAGCGTTGGCATGAGCCAGCGCAACCAGCGGCAGGCGCCCGCCCCGCCGCCCAGCCATGCTGCGCCCCAGCCCGAGGAGCCCACCATGACCGCCTTCCGTTGCGTTGCCATCGCCACCGAGGTCGCTGACCGCTTCCGCCGCACCGGGCTGGACGATCGCGGTCTGCCGGTGCATCGCCGGGTGGTGGATGGCCCGGGCTTTCCCTGCCGCCACTGCCTGCAACTCGGCGAACCCGGCGAGGTGATGCTGCTGGCCAGCTACGACCTGCCGCATCCGCAGGGCGTCTATTGGACCCCGAGCCCGATCTTCCTGCACGC
>CANBXZ010000047.1 GCA_947373495.1 Acetobacteraceae bacterium | reverse complement strand
AAGCCCCAGCAGCGCCGCCACCACCCCGGCCAGCAGAATCGCCGCGCCCCAGAACATCACCGTGACGGTGCCGAAGCGGTTGATGAGATTGCCGGTGAAGAAGGACGGCACGAACATGCCCATCACGTGCAGGAAGATGACCCAATGCGCTTCGGTGTGCGGCAGCCCGCAGCCCACGATGGCCAGCGGCGAGGCGCTCATCAGGAAGGACATGATGCCATACGCCACCATGGCGGCGATGACCGCGGCCAGGAAGCGCGGCTGGGAGGCGATCTGCCACAGCGGCCGGGGCGGCACCTCGGCGACGGTGGCGCCGATCACCGGGGGCGGCTCGCGCATCGTGGGGAATTCGATGAACGACATGATGGTGAAGACGATGACATGCAGCCCGACCATGCCGGCATAGGTGGCCAGGTACAGCGGCACCCATTGGTCATGCGTCCAGCGCGCCAGGCTGGGGCCGATGATGCCGGCCACCACGCCGCCGGTGGTAACCCAGGAAATCGCCTTGGCCCGGTAGGCCGGCGGCGCCAGTTCAACCGCGGCGAAGCGATACATCTGCAGGCTGGCCACGGCGTAGCCGAGGATCAGCCCGCCCAGGCACATCAGCCAGAAGCTGGCGATGTACAGCCCGCAGCCGACCACGCCCGCCCCCGCCATGCCGGCCAGCGAGCCGATGCGGAAGCCGAAGCGCCGGCCCATGCGCTGCATCAGCATGGCGGCCGGGAACACCGCCAGCATCACCCCCAGGTGCTGCATGGTGATGGGCAGCGTCGCCAGGTCGCGGTTCGGGTAGAAGGTCACGATGGCCAGCGCCGTCGCGGCGAACATCATGGTGTTGCCGGCCTGCCCGACCGCCTGGCAGCAGGTGAGCAGGAACAGGTTCCGCCGCATCCTGCGGTCGAGCATCGGTTCGGTCGGCACGGTCTGGGTCATGCCGCCATGCTAGCCGGGATCACGGCCTGGGCAAATCGGGGACCGCGCTGCCTGTTTCGCGGGCGTTCGCGGTCTCAGCCCCGGCTGGAGTCGCGGTTGCGCATGTGCTGCGCCAGCCCCTCCACCTGCGGCAGCACCAGCGGGCCCAGTTCGGCATCCGTCACGGTTTCCGCCCAGGCGCGGCGGAAGCACACCAGCCAGCCGGCAATCTCCGGCGTGTCGATCGCCGCATGCAGGTGGCGCCGGCGCAGCATCGGCGGGCCGTACTTGTCCACGAACAGCGGCGGGCCGCCGAACCAGCCGGTGAGGTATTCGAACAGCTTTTCCTCGGCCAGGGCCAGGCTGGGCGGGTGCAGGGCGCGGCAGGCCGCGGCTTCCGGCAACTCATCCATCAGTTGATAGAACCGCGCCACCAGGCGGCGAACCCCTGCCTCCCCGCCCACCCGGGCATAGGGCGTGGCCGGCGCCGCGGTGTCAGCCGCGCTCATGGCGTTGCCGTTGCGGCAAGGTTGGCCGCGCGGCTCCGGCGGCAGGAATGGGGACGGCTTGGCATGCGGAATCTCCCGTTCGGCACCCGCATTACATGCACCACCTTTGCACAGCTGTGCAGACGTGGATAACGTCGCCGCAGCACGGCGAACAAGCTTCCCATCAAGGGAATCACCATTGGCAAGGGCGCGCCGCGACTGGCGCGTTGCCGGCACCTGGCCGGCAGCCACCAATGCCCGCCACGGTATGGAGAACGACAGGAATGGCCGCCTCTCTCGCAACCCCAGCCACCGCCGCGACAGCGCCGGCGACGGACTTCGATGCCATCATCATCGGCGCCGGCATGTCCGGCATGTACCAGTTGCACCGGCTGCGCGAACTGGGCCTGAAGGTCCGCGTGTTCGAAGCCGGCTCCGGTGTCGGCGGCACCTGGTACTGGAACCGCTACCCAGGCGCGCGCTTCGATTCGGAAAGCTATTCCTACGGCTTCTCCTTCTCGCAGGAATTGCTGGACGACTGGAACTGGTCCGAACATTTCGCCCCGCAGCCGGAAACCCTGCGCTACCTGAACCACGTGGCGGACCGCTTCGACCTGCGGCGGGACATGCAGTTTCATGCCCGCGTCGCCGCGGCGCATTTCCAGGCAGCCTCGGGCACCTGGGAGGTGACGCTGGAGGATGGCAGCCGCCACAGCGCGCGCTACCTCATCACCGCCGTCGGCCCGCTCTCGGCGCCCACGCTGCCGCGCTTCACCGGCATGGACGACTTCAAGGGCCAGTCCTTCCACACCGCCCGCTGGCCGCATGAGCCGGTGGACTTCACCGGCAAGCGCGTGGCGGTCATCGGCACCGGCGCCACCGGCGTGCAGACCATCCAGGAAGTGGCCAAGACCGCGGGCCAGCTCACCGTGTTCCAGCGCACGCCCAACTGGTGCGCGCCGCTGCTGAACAGCAAGATCACCGAGGAGGAACAGCGCGAGATCAAGGCCAGCTACCCGGCCATCTTCCAGCGTTGCCAGGAAACCTTCGGCTGCTTCCTGCACACGCCCGACCCGCGCAACACCTTCGACGTGACGCCGGAGGAACGCGAAGCCTTCCTGGAACAGCTCTATGCCTCGCGCGGGTTCGGCATCTGGGTTGGCAATTTCAGCGACATGCTGACCAACCCGGAAGCCAATGCCGTGGTCTCCGACTTCGTTGCCCGCAAGATCCGCCAGCGGGTCAAGGACCAGGCGGTGGCAGAGCTGCTGATCCCGAAGAACCACGGCTTCGGCACCCGCCGCGTGCCGCTGGAGACCAAGTACTACGAGGTGTACAACCAGCCGAACGTCAAGCTGGTGGACATCCGCGCCACCCCGATCGAGCGCATCACCGCGCAGGGGCTGCAGACCAGCGCGGCGGAATACGCGTTCGACATCATCATCTACGCGACCGGCTTCGACGCGCTGACCGGCGCCTTCGACCGTATCGACATCCGCGGCGAAGGCGGCCAGTCGCTGAAGGAGAAGTGGTCCGAGGGGGCCGAGACTCTGGTGGGCATGCTGGCGGAGGGCTTCCCCAACATGTTCATGCTGCTCGGGCCGCATACCGCGCTGGGCAACATTCCCCGCAGCATCGAGTTCAACGTGGAATGGGTGACGGCGCTGCTGAAGCACATGCAGGCGCAGGGCCAAACCCGCGTCGCCGCCCGGCCGGCGGCGGTGAACGCCTGGATGGACCACGTGATGGACTGCGCCAAGGGGCTGCTGGCCATGGAGGTGGATTCCTGGATGACCGGGGTGAACAGCAATGTGGAGGGCAAGCAGGTGCGCCGCATCGCCCGCTACACCGGCAGCGCCCCGGCCTATCGCGCCTGGGCGCAGGACATCGCGGCGAAGGGCTACCAGGACCTGGCACTGCGCTAGAGCGTGATCGCGGCGCTCGGGGCCTGGCTCCCGAACGCCGCGGGTACCCCTGCCTTCGGCATCGTCAACGGCATGGCGATGCGGCATGCTTCGCGCAACGGCCGGCAAGGCCAAGCGAGGAGACGCCCATGCACGCCATGCCCCGCCGGGTTGCGCTGACCACCCTGCTGGCGCCCTTCGCGCCGGCCGCCCTGCCCGCCATTGCCCAAGCTCAAGCCCAGGGCCAACCCCTGGGCCCACCCTTGGGCCAAGCCGCCTGGCCCAGCCGCAGCATCAACTGGGTGGTGCCCTTCACCCCCGGCGGCATCACCGACACCTCCTCCCGCCTGGTGGCGCAGCCGTTGGGCGCGCTGCTTGGCCAGCAGGTCATCATCGACAATCGCCCCGGTGCCGGCGGCGCCATCGGCACCGAAGCGGCGGCCCGCGCGACGGCGGATGGCTACACCATTCTGTACGGCACCCAGGGCACCATGGCGACCAACCCGGTGCTGTACCGCAACCTGCGCTACGACGCGGCACGCGACTTCGTGGCGGTGCATGGGCTGACGCAGACGCCGCTGCTGCTGGTGGCCAACCCCGACCGCCCCTTCCGCACCCTGCGGGAACTGGTGGCCGAGGCGAAGCGCCGGCCGGGGGAGCTGACCTTCGCCACCTCGGGCATCGGCACCGGCACCCACATGGCGGCGGAGCTGTTCATGGCCGAGGCCGGGGTGCAGCTGACCCATGTGCCCTATACCGGCAGCGCCGCGGCGTTGAACGACCTGGTGGGCGGCCGCACCGACCTGATGTTCGACTACCTGGTTTCCACCCGCGCCTACCTGGAAGCCAACCGGCTGCGCCCCATCGCCACCACCGGGCCGGAACGGATGCCCGCCCTGCCGGAGCTGCCCACGGTGGGGGAAGCCGGCTGGCCCCATGCCAGCACCACCAGCTGGTCGGCCATCATGGCGCCCATCGCCACGCCGGCGCCCATCGTGGCGCGGCTGGCGGAAGGGCTGGGCCAGGCGCTGCGGGAGCGCCGGGTGGTGGAAACCCTGGCCGCCACCGGCAGCACGCCGCTGCTGCTGGCCGGGGCGCCGTTGCAGGGCTTCATCGCGCAGGAGATCGCCCGCTGGCGCGAGGTGGTGGAGCGTTCCGGCGCCAAGGCCGGCTGACCCAGCGGCCTGGCGTTGCCGCGCCGGGCCGAAATGGCTACGCAGGTGGCGCACCCGCCCCGCAACGCCCGACGGAGACCTGCCCATGCGGCGGCGCTACCTGGCCTATGGCTCCAACCTCTGCGCCGAACAGATGCGCCAGCGCTGCCCGGCGGCGGAACCGGCCGGGCTGGTGCGGCTGGAAGGCTGGCGCTTCATCATCAACCGCGAGGGCTTCGCCACCCTGCTGCCCTGCCCCGGCGACCACGCCCACGGCCTGGTGTGGCACCTGACCGTGGCCTGCGAAGCCGCCCTGGATGGGTATGAAGGCGTCGCCACCGGCGAATACCGCAAGGCCGAGCTGCCGGCCGGCGCGGCGCCGGCGTTGATCTACTTCGCCGCCGAGGAACGCCCCGGCTACCCGCGCCCGGGCTATCTGGAACGCATCCTGCGCGGCGGTGCCGAGCAAGGGCTGCCGCGCGACTACCTGGCGCAGTTGGGCGCCTGGGCCGGCGCGGTGACCCCGGCGCTGCTGCACCGGGCGCTGGCCGGCTATCGCCTGCCGCTGGGCGGCATCCACGGCCCCGGCCACTGGCTGCGCGTGCTGGAAAACGGCCGCACCCTGGCCAGCCTGACCCCGGGCGCCGACCCGGCGCTGGTGGAATTGTTCGCGCTGCTGCACGACTGCCGCCGCCACGACGAAGGCAGCGACCGCGGCCATGGCGAGCGCGCCGCCACCCTGGTGCGGCAGCTGGCGGCGGAAGGGCTGCTGGGGCTGGCGCCGGCACGGGCCGAATTGCTGGCGGATGCCTGCGCCCGGCACGAACATGGCGAAGTCAGCGGCGACCCCACCCTGGGCTGCTGCTGGGACGCGGACCGGCTGGAATTGTCCCGGCTGAACCGGCGCCCGCTCAACCGCCTGCTCAGCACCACGGCCGCCCTGGGCGCGGCGGTGCAGGCCGCCGCCTGGCAACGCGGCCAGGACAGGGTGGCGCTGGCCGAGTTGGCCGCGGTGTGGGGCCTGGAAGGCGCCAGCCTGGCCGCGGCGGGTTAGGCCGGCGGCGGGGCTTGCGTCACGGTGCCCAGGAAGGCGTCGGCCAACAGGCCGCGCGCCGCCAACTCGCTGGCGGTGCCGCTGGCGCGCAGCGTGCCGGTTTCCAGCACATAGGCCCGGTCGGCGATCTTCAGCACCTGCCGTGCCTTCTGCTCCACCAGCAGAATCGCCACGCCGGTGGCGCGCAACTCCTCCACCAGCGCGAAGATCCGCGCCGCCATGATCGGCGCCAGCCCCAGCGAGGGCTCGTCCAGCACCAGCAGGCGGGGCTGGCTCAGCAGGGCACGGCCGATCGCCAGCATCTGCTGCTCGCCGCCGCTCAGCAGCCCGGCCAGCTTGTCCCGCCGCTGTTCCAGAATGGGGAAGCGGCGCATCTGCTCCTCCATCGCCGCTTCCAGCCCGGCGCGGTCCCGCCGGGCATAGCCGCCCATGCGCAGGTTCTCCGCCACCGTCATCTGGCCCAGGATGCCACGGCCTTCCGGCACCAGCGCCAGCCCGGCGCGCAGCGCGTATTCGGCCCGGCGCGGCAGCGGCTGGCCGCCCAGGCTCACCGTGCCGGTATGCGGCAACAGCCCGGCGATGGCCTTCACCGCACTGGTCTTGCCAGCGCCATTGGCGCCGATCAGCGCCACGATCTCGCCCGGGCGCACCTCCAGCGTCAGGTCGCGCACCGCCTGGATCGGCCCGTAGCGCACCGCCAGGTTCCGCACCGCCAGCATCAGGCTTCCACCCCCAGATAGGCGTCGATGACGGCGGGGATGCGCCGTACCTCGGCCGGGGTGCCGCTGGCGATCAACGTGCCGAAGTCCAGCACATGCACCTGGGCGCAGAGCTGCTCCACGAAGCTCATGTCGTGCTCGATCAGCAGGATGGTCAGGCCGCTGCCGCTGAGGCCGTGCAGCAGCGCCGCCAGGTCGGCGGCTTCCTGGCTGTTCATGCCGGCCACCGGTTCGTCCAGCAGCAGCAGGGCGGGCTCGGCGGTCAGCGCCCGCGCCAGTTCCACCCGGCGCATCACGCCATATGGCAGGGTGGCGGCCAGCCGGTCCCGGTAGGGCTCCAGCCCGAAGCGTTCCAGCGCCGCCATGGCGCGCCGCCGGGGCAGCGGGCCGGAGAGGCCCAGCGGCGCCAGGCTGGCACGCAGCCCGCCGCCCTGCTGCGCCACCATCAGGTGTTCCCACACCGTCATGGAATGGAACAGCCGGATGTTCTGGAAGGTGCGGGCAATGCCGCGCCGGGCGATGCGATGCGGCGGCAACCCGACCAGGCTTTCGCCCCGCAGCGCGATCTCGCCCTCAGTCGGGCGGTAGGCGCCGGTGATGCAGTTGAACAGCGTGGTCTTGCCGGCGCCGTTCGGGCCGATGACGCCGGTGATGGCGCCCGCCGGCAGGTCCAGCGTCAGGCGGTTCAGCGCGGTGATGCCGCCGAAGCGGCAGGTGACGCCGCGCAGCGAAAGCAGGCTCATGGCTTCAGCGCCTGTATCAGGCGGCGGTCGATGATGCCCTGCGGCCGCACCAGCAGAATGGCGATCAGCAGGCCACCGAAGGCCGCCAGCCGCCAATCGGCGATGAAGCGCAACGCCTCCGGCGCCAGCACCAGCGCCGCGGCGCCGAACAACGGCCCCAGCGCCACGGTGGAACCGCCCAGCACCACGGCCAGCACCATTTCGGTGGAGCGTTCCAGCGCGAAGGCGCTGGGTTCGATGAAGATGTGCCAATGCGCGAACAACCCACCGGCCACCCCGGCCAGCGCCGCCGCCACGCCGAAGGCGCCGAGCTTCAGCGCCACCGCGTCCAGCCCCACCAGCCGGGCGGCGGTCTCGTCGTCCCGCACCGCGTTCATCGCCAGCCACAGGCGGGAGCGTTCGGCCAGCAGCACCAGCACCAGCAGCGGCAGCGCCCAGGCCCAGATGGCACCGAGCGACAGCCGCTGCATGCCGGAATAGCCCGCGGCCCCGCCGGTGGCATCCAGCGTCAGGAAGAAGCTGCGGGTCATCTCGCCGAAGCCCAGCGTGGCCATGGCCAGGTAGATGCCGCGCAGCCGCAGCGCCGGGAAGCCCACCAGCACGCCCAGCAGCCCGCTGACCACCGCGCCCGCGGCGATGGCGGCATGCACCGGCACGCCGTGCTCCACCGTCAGCACGCTGGCCACATAGGCGCCACAGGCCATGAAGGCGGCATTGCCGAGCGAAAGCTGCCCCACCGCCAGCACCAGGTGCACGCTGAGCGCGGCGATGAAGGCAATGCCGGTGTCGGCCAGCAGGCCGGAGGCGTAGGAGGAGATCATACCCGCTGCGCCCCCCCGGCCCGGCCCAGCAGCCCCTGCGGGCGCACCAGCAGCGTCAGGATCATCAGGCCATACACCGTCATGTCGCGGAACGCGGCGCCGCCCAGTGCCACGGTCATCACCTCCAGCACGCCCAGCAGCGGGCCGGCCAGCAGCACGCCCCAGATGTTGGTGGTGCCACCCACCACCATCACCGCGATGGCCTTCAACCCCACCTCAACCCCGACATAGGGCGTGATGGCGGAGTAATGCAGGCCGATCTGCACCCCCGCCACCCCGGCCAGCGCACCCGAAAGCGCGAAGGCACCGGAGGTGACCAGCGGCGCCGGCACGCCGAGCAGGCGGGCCACGTCGCGGTTCTCGGCAATGGCGCGCAGCCCGTAGCCGAAGCGGGTATGGCGCATCAGCAGCGCCAGCGCCGCCACCAGCACCACCGCGGTCGCCATCACCAGCAGTTGCGCCTGGCCGACCGAAACCGAGCCGACGCGATAGCGCGCATCCAGCAGGTCGGGCGGCATCAGCAGCGGGTCGGACCCCCAGATGTTGGTCGCGGCGGTCTGGAAGATGACGGAAAAGCCCAGCGTCGAAAGCAAGGGCGCAATCGGCGGGGCGTTGCGCAGCGGCTGGTAGGCCACCTTCTCCACCACCACGCCCAGCACCGCCGTCACCAGCGCGGCGCCGGCGATGGCCACCGCCACCGGGTAGTCGGCCAGGATCAGGCTGAGCCCGACATAGCCGCCCAGCATGAACAGCTCCGCCACCGCCAGGTTGAGGACGCCCAGCACCCCCATGACCAGGGAAAAGCCAAGCGCCACCAGCGTATAGACGGCACCCAGCGTGAGCCCGTTGACGAGTTGCTGCAGCAGCACCGGCTCAGCAGGTCAGGCTGCCATGGGTGCTGCACCCACGCAGCTTTTCGCCCCATTGGCCGTTCTGGCCGACCACCACGAAGAAGTTCTTCACCGCGTCGCCGGTCTCGGCGAAGTGGATCGGGCCGGACAGCCCCTCATAGCCGCTCAGCGTCGCCAGATGGGCGCGCAGCTTCTCGCGGTCCGCCGCCAGGTCCTCCGGCTTCAGGGTGATGCCGGCGCGCAGCACCGCGTCGGTGTACATGCCGACGATCTCCACCATGTGGGCGTCGTACATGCTGGGCTCGATGGTCGGCGGCAGGCCGGCGGTGGCGCGCAGCCGGGGCTGCAGCGTCTCGGTGAAGCGGCGCACCTTGTCGCCCTGCTGGCCGGCGTAATAGGTGGCCGAGGACACCACCGGAATCTCCGGCGCGGCGCGCAGGATGGCGGAGGAGATCAGCGGCGTGCCGCCGATGACCGGCTTGACGAAGCCCTGGCGGCGCATTTCGCGCAGCACCGTCACCGCCTGGCTGTAGTCCGCCGCCAGCACCACGCCGGCCGGGTTCAGCGCCTTCAGCGCCGTCACCTGGGCCGAGACGTCGATATCGCCGGTGTTGAAGGTGGCCAGCGCGCCTTCGTTCAGCAGGCGGATGCCGTTTTCCTTCAGCATGTCCGGCATGATGCGGCTGCCGAGCGCCACCGAGTTGGCGTCCTTCGCGTCGTAGATGATGACCACGCTGTCGGCGTTGTAGTTGGCCTTGAACCAGGGCAGCGCTGCCTTCATCAGCACCGATTCATCGATGGTGTTGCGGAAGGCCCAGGGCCGGTTGGCCGCGGCGGTGCCGGGCTTGGAGGAAGCCTGGCTGCACGCCACCAGCCTGGCCTGGTTGGCCACCGGGAAGGCCACCTCGCAGGCGCTGCTGGTCAGCGGGCCGGCAATGGCCAGCACCTTGTCGTCATCGGCCAGCTTGCGCACCAGGTTGGCGGCCTGCGCCGGGCGGGCGGCGTCGTCGTAGATGGCGATGGAAAGCCGGGCGCCGCCAACGCCACCGGCGGCGTTGATCTGTTCCTCCACCATGCGCAGCGCCACGGTGTTGGTGCGGCCCCATTCGGCGAAGGGCCCGCTGCTGGGCACGATGGCCCCGAGCTTCACCTCAAGCCCGGCGAAGCGGGCCTGGGCGTGGCCGCGCCGTGCCAGCAGCAGCGCCGGCGTGGCAAGAAGAACGCGGCGGGAGACGGTCATCGGCAAGGCCCTCAATGTGCGGAAGCGGAGAAGTCCATGGGCAGCAAGCACTGTGCCACGCGCACGCTGCGCGTGGTGCCCGGCGTGTTGCGGCTGCGGCCGACGAAGCGCGGCACGCCATCCGTCACCACCGCGCCCACGGCGGGAATGTCGCCGTTGCGCAGCGCCGAGAGCGCATCGTCGCAGGCACCGCCGGCGCAGGCGTCCAGCAGGATGACATCGGCATCCCGCCCCGGCGCCAGGATGCCGTTGTTGAGGCGATACACCCGCGCATTGTTGCCCGTGGCGGCGGCGATTGCCGCTTCCGGCGCCATGCCGCCCAGCGAGGCCAGGTGGCTGATGGTGTAGAGCATGCCGAGCGGCATGATGCCGCTGCCGGTCGGCGTGTCGGTCGCGATCAGCAGGCGTTCGGGCTGGCCGGCCTGGTCCAGCAGCTTCGCCGTCAGCAGCGCGGTGCGCAGGTTGCCGGCGGTGCAGATCTGCATGGCGCAGTCGCTCTCATGCACCAGCCGCGGGAAGCCCACCTCCGGCATCGCCACCGGGCCGCCGTTGCAGTGGAAGGAGACATGCGCGTGGGACGCCAGCACATGTTCCGCCCAGATGCCCGATGACCCCGGGATGGAGGAACCGCCGGTGTGCATGGTGGTGACCATGCCGGCGGCGCGCGCGGCGTGCATCAGCGGCGCGTAGTCGAACGGCGTGGCGAAGGCACCGAAGCCGGCCTTGGCCAGCCAGATGCCGGCGGCGGCCAGTTCCTGGATGTCGGCCACGCTCAGCCCAGGTTCCAGGATGATGCTGCCGGCGTGCACGCGCATGCCGCCGGGCCGGTAGTTCAGGAAGCAGGCGCGCGCCGCCAGCGCCAGCGCCTTCACCCCCGCCGGGTCCTTCGGCCGGCCGGGCACATGCACCTCGCTGGCGGTGATGGCGGTGGTGACGCCGCCATGCAGGTAGCTTTCCAGGAAGCCCACGGTGCGCTGGCGCGGCGTGTAGTCGCCGAAGGTGATGTGGACATGGCTGTCGATCAGCCCCGGCGCCGCCAGCGTGCCACCGGCGTCGATCACCACCTCGCAGGCCGCCACATCGGCCGCGGCCAGCGTGCCGATGGCGGTGATGCGGCCATCGGCCATCAGGATGCCATCCGCCCGGACCAGCGGATTGCGGTAGTCCCCGGTACACAGGCCGCCCAGGTTGACGATGGCGGTGCGCATGCTAGCGCAACCCGTCCTTGCCTTCGATCCGCGCCGCCGCCAGCCCGCCGACGCGCGCATTGATGCGCCCCCGATTGGCCAGGCAGACGATCAGCGCCACCTCATCGGCCTGCGGTGCGTCCTGCAGCACCAGCGACATGCCGTCGTAGTGCGAACGCACATACAGCGCGTCCTTGTGCGCCAGCGGAATGTCGATGGCGGTGCCCGGCGCGCCGCGCTTGGTGAAGGAGGAAATCCACGCCGCGCCACCGCCCACCGCCCGGCGCAACGGCTCGGCGAAGGTGGTGGTCAGCATGGCGTTGACGTGTTCCTGCTCGCCGCCCAGGCCGACGATGCCGCCCTTGCCGTAGCTCTCCGCCGGGAAGTCGCCCATGGCGGCCACCGCGATCTCGGCCAGTTGCGCGCCCAGGGCCTCGCTGGCGGCAATC
The DNA here is from genome assembly GCA_947373495.1 of Acetobacteraceae bacterium. Taxonomy (GTDB): domain Bacteria; phylum Pseudomonadota; class Alphaproteobacteria; order Acetobacterales; family Acetobacteraceae; genus CAIMOR01. Next base: position 6,181 of record CANBXZ010000047.1, on the reverse strand, counting down.
GCCGGCCCCAGGTCCTGCACGAAGCCCTGCCCGGCATAGGGGTTGGCCACGATGGCCACGGCCGCCACGCGGCGCAGCGGCGGGCCGCCGTCGCCACGGTCACCCTCGGTTTCCTTGTGGTCCACGATGGTGAACCAACGCCGCATGATGAGCCGCACGCCTTGTCTCCCTCGTCGCCGGCAAGGCGAACTCCATTCCTGGATATTACCTTTCATCGAAAGCCATTTTGCAAGGCCCTTGTTGCGGCGTGGAACAGGCTTGCATTCGCCGCCGCGCGCAAGATACCTTCGCCCGGAAGCTATTTCGCGCGCCCCCGCTCCGGCTGCGCCCCGCATCCCCTCCTCCGCTGGGAGACGACCATGAACGTGACCACCCGCATCGGCACCGCCACCGTGAAGACCGGCGCCGACCACCTGGCCAGCCTGCGCGACGGCCGCACCGTCTTCATCGACGGCGAGCAGGTGGCCGATGTCACCACCCACCCGGCGTTCCGCAACGCCTGCGCCGCCGCCGCCGCGCTGTACGACTTCCAGGCCCAGCCGGAAAACCTGGAGCGCATGACCTTCGCCGAACCCGGCGGCCGCCGCGTCTCCCGCGCCTGGCAGATGCCGACCAGCCATGCGGAACTGGTGGAACGCCGCAAGGCGCTGGTGGCCTGGGCGGAACTCAGCGGCGGCTTCCTCGGCCGCTCGCCGGACCATGTGGCCTCGGCCCTCGCCGGCCAGGTGATGGGCGCCGATGTCATCGCCCGGCAGGACGAACGCGGCGCCCGCGCCCTGCAGGACTACTTCGCCCAGGTGCGCGCCGCGGACGACTTCCTCACCTACGTCATCATCAACCCCCAGGCCGACCGTTCCAAGGACTGGGGCCAGCAGCAGGGCCAGGACCTGGTGGCCGCCATCGTCGATGAAGACGCCGGCGGCCTGACCATCCGTGGCGCCAAGATGCTCGGCACCAGTTCCATCATGGCGAACGAGGTGTTCGTCGCCAGCCTGCAACCGCTGAAGCCGGGCGAGGAAAACCTGGCCTTCGCCTGCGCCCTGCCGATGAACGCCAAGGGCGTGCAGGTATTCTCGCGCAAATCCTATGAGGCGCATGCGGTCAGCGCCTTCGACAACCCGCTCTCCACCCATTTCGACGAGAACGACGCCGTTATCTACTTCGATGACGTGAAGGTGCCGTGGGACCGCGTGTTCACCCACCGCAACACCGACCTGTGCCGGGCGCAGTTCCACGACACGCCGGGCCACATCTTCCAGAACTACCAGGCGCAGATCCGGCTTTCGGTGAAGCTGCGCTTCCTGCTGGGCGTGGCGCGGCGCATCGCGGAGACCATCGGCACCATCAACATGCCGCCGGTGCGGGACCTGCTGGGCAAGCTGTCCTCGCAGACCTCGGTGGTGCAGGCCATGGTCTATGGCATGGAGGCGGCGGGCGCCATGCGCGGCCCCTACTTCGTGCCCGACCGCCACCTGGTCTATGCCGCGCAGGTCCACACCCAGGAATTGTACGGCCAGTTCGTCGCCACTATCCGCGAGTTGGCGGGCGGTTCGCTCATCATGCTGCCGTCCTCGCTGCGGGACTACGGCAACGCCACCATGGCGGAGGTGATCCGCAAGGTGCAGGTTTCCCCGGTGATGGCGCCGGACGAGCGGGTGCGCTTCCTGAAGCTGGCCTGGGATGCGGTGGGGTCCGAATTCGCCTCCCGCCATCTGCAGTATGAGATGTTCTACGCCGGGGCGCAGTTCGTCACCCGCGGCCATGCCTTCCGCACCACGGACTGGTCCGGTGCCAGCGACCTGCTGGACGCGGTGATGGGCCGGGCCTCGCCGCCGTTGGGCTGAAGCTTAGGCGGCTACTTCGCGGCCGCGGGCGGTGTCGCCCCGGCCTGCTCGGCCAGGTAGCGTTGCAGCAGCAGCGCCTGCTGGCTGGTTTCGACCAGCCGAGCCACCACATCGGCCAACTGGCGGAACTCCTCGGCTGTCAGCGTGCCGAACTCCACGTCGTTCACCTGGCGCTGCGCCGGCGCCAGCGTGGCCAGCAGGTCCCGGGCGCGCTGGGTGACGGTGAGGCACAGCCGGCGGCGGTCGGTCGGGTCCATCCGCTTGTCCACCAGCCCCTTGGCCAGCAGCCGGTTGGTCACGGTGGTGACGAAGGCGCCGCTGAGGTGCAGGTGCGCCGCCAGCGTCCGCACGCTGACATCGCCTTCCGCCGACAGATGCGCGATCGAGATCAGCATGGTGTACTCGATGCCCACCAGGCCGATGAAGGCGCCATGGCCTTCCCGAATGGCCTCATGCCGCGCCAGGAAGCCGAACAGGTTGTGCACCAGCCGGCGAAACGCCCGGTCGGAACCGCCCTCCAGCAGCGCCGGGCAGGAGACGGTCAGCGTAGGGTCCTGTGTGGCTGCCGGCTTCCGGCCGGCCCCGCGCCTTGGCTCCGCTGGCGGCTTGCTCAAGCTGCATCCTGACAAAGCTATTTCGCGCGGCTTACTGGCGGCCGGATGCGGCGTCAACCGGTGCCCAGGCGGGGGGTTGCGGCTCCGCCGGGGCGCCCCGCGGCGGCAATGGCCGCGCCGCCAGTTCCAGGCTGGCGAACCCGCAAACCCGGTGCGGCTGATTCCACCCGCGCTGATTCCACCGGCGCGGCGTTTGTTCTAGCCTGCGGCGAACCCCGAGGATTCCATGCGCCACGTCGTCCCATGCTGCTGACCGTCACGCTGCCCATGGTGAACCCCTTCATGGCGTCCGGCCTGGTCCAGGCCTGCTACCTGGCACCCGGCGCCCAGGTGGTGCCCGGCACCCGGCTGCTGGACTTCAAGGTCGACCTCAGCGCCGCCCTCAGCCACGACTGCCCGCCCATCAGCTTCCACCGGCTGGCGCTGCGGGAACGCGCCTGGCTGCGCCGCCTGCTGGTGGCCCCGGGCCAGGACGTGGCCGCGGGCGCCGTGCTGGCGCTGCTCAGCACCGACCCGGAGGAAAGCCTGGAGGGCACCGAGCACCGCCCGGCGCGGTGCAGCATCGCCGGCATCCTGCCGCAGCCGGACTGGTGGGCCGGGGGCGCGGGCTGATGCGCCTGCCGCTGCGGCTCGGCCAGATCGCGCCGGAAGGCGTGACGGTACGGCGTTCGGGCTTCCGCTGGATGTGCGCCGACGGCCAGCTTTGCCAGGCCGGGCAGATCATTGCCTTCTGCAACATCGGCCTGCGCCAGGCCCATGGCCCGGGCCGCCCGCTGGACCATTTCGCCGATGAACGGCGGGACTTCCAGGTGGCCATCGTCTCCCGCGTCACCGGCCGGCTGCGGGTGAAAAGCGGCGGCTCGCATGGCGGCCAGTTGGACCGGCTGGAGTATTTCCTGGCCTGGAACCCCGACTTCGTGCTGGCCGAGATTGAACCGGAAGGCCCGTTGCCGCCGGGCCTCCACCCAGGCGAAGGCCCCTCCTCAGGCCCCTGGCACCGCACCCTGTTCGGCGCCGGCCGCCGCTTCACCGAACATGCGGAAGTGCGCGTCGGCATGCTCACCGGCTGGCACGACCGCGCCCGCGCCTGGTGGGGCGACGGCACGCGCGTGGACGGCACCCTGCTCAGCATGGGCAGTTGCGAGCAGAGCGCCCTGGTCATCGGCGACAGCCCGGCCTTCCTGGACCTGATGGGCCAGGTGCCCGGCGCGGCCCAGGTGATCTCCATCCCCGACGACCTGCTGGTGCCCTGCGCCCGGGTCTGCCTGGAACAGATGCAGCGCGGCCCGGCCGAGCTGGCGGCCATAGAGGCCGACCTCTTCGCCAGCCTGCCGCGTGGCCATGGCAGCCGCCCGGCGGCGGACTGGTACTTCGCCGCCACGCTGCTGGCCGGGCTGCAACGCTCCCCCATCACCGAGGGCACGGATGTGCTGGTGCGCGGCGGGGTGCAGCGGGTGGCGCAGCCCGACGCCATCATGATGTCGCTGGTGGCCGAACCCAGCCGCGTGCTGCGGCATCGCCGGCTGGGCTATACCCTGAGCATGCACAGCTACCGGCTGGGCGATTGCAGCGAGCCGATGCGGCAATGGCTGCGGACGAGCTTCGAGCCGGTGGACCGCGACACCAGCGACATCCTCCGCGACTGGCGGGAACTCATCGGCACCACGCGCCAGCGCGCGCCGACGCTGTTCCTGGCGCTGAACCTCAGCTCCTCCTCCGCCAGCGAGGACTTCCTGAACTACGCCCAGTTCGACCAGCCGATGGCCCGCACCGTGGGCAGCGTGCGCAGCAAGGAACTGAACCTGATGCTGCACGACCTGGCGCGCGAGCCCGGCCTGGCGGTGGTGGACACCGACGCGATCGTGGCCGGGCTGGGCGCCGCGCTGCACCAGCCGGATGGCCTGCACATGAACGGCACCATGCAGCAGGAGGTACAGCGCGAAATCCTGTACCAGCTGCGCGCCAACGGCGTGCCCGGCTTCAGCTGAACCGGCTTCGTCCTGAATACACGACGTTCCGACCTGCGGCGCCCGGCCTGCGGGCCGAGCCGCCGAAGGGCGGCCGCGGCTGATACCGCGCAGCTCAGGGCCGCGACGGCCCGCCCGGCGACTGCGGCGCACGAAGCTGCATCCCTCGTGGGCTCGGTATCAGGTCACCTCGAAGCCGAAGGGCAGCGGCGGCAGCCCGTCCGGGCCTTCCGGCAGGGCTTCGTCGGTATTGTCCGCCACCATGGCCAGCGGCGCGCCAACCTGCTGCCAATCGCCCTCGGCGCTGAGGATGCGGCGCAGGAAGCCCGGCTGCTCGGCGCGCAACTCCACCACGGCCTTGTGGGTTTCCACCTCCACGATCAGGTCGCCGGCGGCAAAGCCCTGGCCGGGCTGCACATGCCATTCCAGCACCCGCACCTCCGCGACATCCTTGATCGGGCCGGGTACCTGCAACTGGTAGATCATGCGGGGGTCCTGTTGGTCTGGGAATGCAGCAGGCGGCGGATCGCCGCGGCGATGCGGGGGGCATCGGGCAGCGCCGCGGCCTCCAGCACCGGGTTGGAGGAAACCGGCATGGCGGCGGCGCCCAGCCGGGCCACGCGGGCCGCCGGCACCACCTCCCGCACCTGGAAGGCCACTTCGGCGCCGACGCCACAGGTCAGCTGGCCTTCCTCCACCGTCAGCAAGGCACCGGTGCGCGCCACCGAGGCGGTGATGGTCGGCAGGTCCAGCGGCGCCAGGCTGCGCAGGTCCACCACCTCGCACGCCACCCCCTCGGCAGCCAGCAGCGCGGCGGCTTCCAGGCAGGGAATGGTCATCCAGGAATGGCAGGAAATGGTGACATCCCGCCCCGGCCGCAGGATGCGGGCGCTGCCGAACGGAATGGCGGCCTCGGCCAGCGGCACCAGGCCGGCGGTGGGGAACAGCCGCTTGTGGTCGATGAACAGCACCGGCCCCGGCTCCCGCAGCGCCGTCTTCAGCAGGCCATAGGCATCCGCGGCGCAGGACGGCGCCACCACCTTCAGGCCGGGCACTCCCATCATCCAGGCTTCGATGCACTGGGAATGCGCCACCCCCTGCCCCTTCGCCCCGGCCGTGGTCTTCACCACCACCGGCGCCCGCAACTGCCCGGCGGTCTTGAAGCGCAGCTTGGCGGCGTAGTTCACCAGCGGGTCCAGCGCCAGCATCAGGAAGTCCATGTAGGTGATGCTGACCAGTGCCCGCATGCCGGCGGCGGCCACGCCCACGCCCAGCGCCACCATGCCGGCCTCGGCCACCGGCGTATCCCGCACCCGGGCGCCACCGAATTCAGCGTGCAGCCCGGCGAATTCCCGGTACGGCCCGCCGAAGGCGCCAATGTCCTGGCCCAGCAGCAGCAGGTCGGGCTGGGCGCGCATCTCCTCGCGCAGGGCGCGGGCGATGGCCTCGCGGAAGAACAGCCGGGTGGCGGGGGCTTCAGCCGACATGGGCCATCGCCGCCGCCGGTTCCGGGAAGCCCGCCGCATCGGCGAAGGCCAGCGCCGCCGCCACCCGCACTTCGGCCGCCTGTTCCAGCGCCGCCAGCCCGGCCGCGTCCAGCGCGCCTTCGGCCAGCAGCGCCTGGCCCAGCCGCAGGATCGGGCAGGCCGCGCGCAGCGCCGCCAGTTCCGCCGCCGGCCGGGTTTCCCGCGTGCCGGTGGAATGCGGGGTGAAGCGCGCGGTCACGCAGTCCCGGAAGGCCGGGCCGCCGCCGGCG
>CANBXZ010000046.1 GCA_947373495.1 Acetobacteraceae bacterium | reverse complement strand
AAGCTGGTGGACATCAATGAACGGCTGGAGATCGTGCCGCAACTGGCCACCGCCTGGGCCTGGGAACAGGAAGGCCGCGCCCTGCTGCTGACGCTGCGCCCCGGCGTGCAGTACCACGACGGCGTGGCGATGGACGCGAACGCCGTGGTGGCCGGGCTGCAACGCCACCTGACCACCAGCGCCAGCACCCGGCGCGGCGAGATGGGCCCGGTGCGCGGGGTGGAGGCGGTGGGCGCCATGCAGGTGCGCATCCTGCTCAGCGAGCCCTTCGCCCCGCTGCTGGCGGCGTTGAGCGACCGGGCCGGCATGATGGTCTCGCCGCGCCAGGCCACCGTCACCGGCGCCGAGTTCCAGCGCGAACCGGCCTGCGCCGGCCCGTTCCGCCTGGTGCGCCGCATCGCCCAGGACCGCATGGACCTGGAACGCTTCGCCGGCTACTGGGACGCCGGCCGCATCCATGTCGACCGGGTGACCTACCGGCCCATCCCGGACACCACGGTGCGCGCCGCCAACCTGCGCGCCGGCCAGTTGGACATCATCGAGCGCGTGCTGCCGACCGACGTGGCCACGCTGCGCGGCGACCGCCGGGTGAAGCTGCTGGAAGGCCCCGGGCTGGCGGCGATCTACATCGCGGTGAACATGGCCAATGGCCCGGCGGCGAACAGCCCGATCGGCCGCGACCCGCGGGTGCGGGAGGCGCTGGAACTGGCGATCGACCGCAATGTGCTGAACCAGGTGGCGTTCGAGGGGCTGTACCGGCCGGGCAACCAGTCCGTGCCCAGCGACAACCCGTTCTACGCCGCCAGCCGGCCGGTGCCGCCGCGCAACCTGGACCGCGCCCGCGCCCTGCTGCGCGAAGCCGGCTACCCGAATGGCCGGGTGAAGATCCGCCTCAGCGTGCCGAACACCACCGAATACGTCCAGGCCAGCGAAGTCATCCAGGCCATGGCGGCCGAAGCCGGGATCGAGCTGGAATTGCAGGTGATCGAGGTGGCGACGCTGCTGCGGCAATGGACCCAGGGCGAGTTCGAGAGCCTCATCATCCAATGGTCCGGCCGCACCGACATCGACGCCAACCTGTGGAGCTTCAATGCCTGTGGCGAAACGCTGAACGGCGGCCGCTACTGCAACCCGGCGGCCGATGCCGCCCTGCGGGAAGGCCGCGGCCTGGTGGACCCGCCGCGCCGCGCCGCCGCCTATGACCGTGCCATGCAGGTGCTGCTGCAGGACCGGCCCTACATCTACCTGTGGCACCCGACCAACTTCTTCGGCACCGCCGCCCGGCTGGAAGGGCTGCGCCTGGTGGCGGATGGCCTGATCCGTGTGCAGGATGTGCGGCTGCGGTGAGGAACGACGCCATGGACATCAAGCAAGCCACGCTGCCGAAGCTGGACGGCACGCTCAACCTGCCCGGCCTGGCGGCGCCGGTCTCGGTGCTGCGGGACAGTGAGGGCGTGCCGCATATCCGCGCCGGCGCGGCGGCCGATGCCTGGTTCGCGCTCGGCTTCGTGCATGCGCAGGACCGGCTGTTCCAGATGGACCTGAACCGCCGCCGCGGCCTCGGCCGCAGTGCCGAATTCCTCGGCGCCGCCGCCGCCGATGCCGATGTGCTGAGCCGCCGCCTGGGCGTGGCGGCGGCCAGCCAGCGGGACTATGCCCTGGCCGCCCCGGCCACCCGCGCCATGCTGGAACGCTATGCGGAGGGGGTGAACGCCTTCATCGCCCAGGGCGCCCCCTGGGGGGTGGAATACGCGCTGCTGGGCGAGGCCCCGGAACCCTGGGAACCCTGGCACAGCATCGCCACCATGCGCCGGCTGGGGCTGCTGATGGGCAGCATCTGGTTCAAGCTGTGGCGCGCCGCCGCGCTGCCGGTGGTGGGCGCCGGCAACATCGCCAAGCTGCGCTACGACGATGCCGGGCGCGACCTGCTGATCATTCCGCCGGGGGTGGAGGCGGATCGCTGGGTGGCCAGCATCGCCGAGCTGCAACCGGCCATCACCGCGCTGCTGGAAGCCGCGGCGCCGGATGCGGCGGGCGGTGGCAGCAACAACTGGGCGCTGGCCCCCTCCCGCACCGAAACCGGCCGGCCGCTGCTGGCCGGGGACCCGCACCGGGTGTTCGAGATTCCGAACATGTACGCCCAGCACCACCTGGCCTGCGATGCGTTCGACGCCATCGGCCTGACCGTGCCGGGCGTGCCGGGCTTTCCGCATTTCGGCCATAACGGCCGCGTCGGCTGGTGCGTGACGCATGCCTTCATGGACATCTACGACCTCTACATCGAGAAGTTCGACAGCACCGCCAGCCACGCGCTGTTCCAGGGCGTGTGGGAGCCGGTGCGCCGCCGCCAGGAGACGGTGCAAGTGCGTGGCGGCGCCCCGCGCGGCGTGGACATCCTGGAGACGCGCCACGGCCCCATCATCGCCGGCGACCCGGCCAAGGGCACCGCGCTGGCGCTGCGCAGCATGCAGACCACCGAGCCCGACCTGAGCTTCGACTGCCTGCCGCGGATGCTGGCCGCCAGCACCGTGCCGGAACTGTACGAGGCGACGCGCGGCTGGGGGCTGATCGACCACAACCTGGTGGCGGGCGACACCCAGGGCAATATCGGCCAGCTGGTGCGGGCGGTAATGCCGCGCCGGCCGCGGCTGAATGGCTGGCTGCCGGTGCCAGGCTGGACCGGCGCGCATGAATGGGACGGCACCATCCCGTTCGAGGCCATGCCCCGGGTGCTGAACCCGGCCGACGGCGTGCTGGTAACCGCCAACAACCGCGTGGTGGCGGACGACAACCCGGACTACCTCAGCACCGACTGCCACCCGCCCTATCGCGCCCAGCGCATCGCCCAGCGCATCGCCGAGGGGGGCTCACGCAGTCCGGCGGCGGCGGCGGCGGTGCATGCGGATGTGCTGTCGGCCAATGCGCTGCTGCTGCGGGAAAAGCTGGCCGCCCTGCCCGCCCAGCCCGCCGCCGCCGAAGCCCTGCGCCAGCGCCTGCTGGGCTGGAATGGCGAGATGCGCGCCGACAGCACCGCCGCCACCGCCTATGTGGCGCTGCGGCGGGCGCTGACCGTGCTGCTGGCCGAACGCAGCGGGCTCGGCGCGCTGGCCGGCCACCCCTACCTTTCGGTGCCGCCGGGCGTGGCGCCGGTGAACCAGTTGTGGTGGTGCCTGCCGACGCTGCTGCGCAACGACGACACGGCGCTGCTGGGCGGCCTCACCTGGGCGCAGGCGCTGGCCGAGGCGCTGGCCCGCACCGCCGGCCAGCCCGACCAGGCCGGGGTGGACCAAATCTGGGCCGAGCAACCTTGGGGCGAGGCGCATCGGCCGCGGCTGAGCCACCCGCTCAGCGCCAGCTTCCCCGAGGCCGGGCTGGACTGCCCCGCCCTGCCCCTGGCCGGCGATACCGACACGGTGCAGGCCATCGGCTTCGTCGTGGCCAATGGCCCGGCCGCGACCTACGGCGCGCTGGCGCGCTACGCCTTCGATGTCGGCGCCTGGGACAACTCGCTGTGGAGCGTGTTCCACGGCGCCTCGGGCCACCCGGCCAGCCCGTTCTTCGCCAACCAGAACCCGGCCTGGTCCAACTGCCAGATGGTGCCGATGCGCTATTCCTGGCCGCTGGTGGAAGCCGCCGCCAGGCTCAGCCAGTCCTTGCTGCCGGGGTGAAGCAGCCGCCATAGCGCCAGGGTGGCGGCCCAGGCCAGGGCGCCGGCCGCCACCATGGCCGCCAGCGCATGGGGCGCCGCCCAGTCGCGGGTGGCGGCGCCGGTGCCCAGCGCCCCGGCCAGCATGGCCAGCGCCGCCAGCAAGGCCGGGCTCATCCAGCCCAGCAACCACAGCCAACCGCGATGCAGCGCCAGCAACGCCAGGTGCAACTGCCCCACCGGCAGCAGCAGCGCGGTGGAAGCCCAGCACCAGGCCGCCACCGAGGGGCTGGTCGGCCGCAGCAGCGCCATCAGCACCAGCGGCAGCACGCAGGCCACGCCCTGCACCCACAGGTTCATCCGGGTGCGGCCCATGGCCAGCCACAGCGCCATCACCGGCCCGCCGGCGATCCACAGCGCGGCGCTGATGCCCACCACCTGCGCCGGTGGCCCGGCGGCGACCCATTCCGGGCCCATCAGCGCCTCGATCAGGCGGGGCGCCACCACCGCCAGCCCCAGCGCCACCGGCAGGCCGCCCAGCGACTGCCAGCGGCTGAGCATGCCGAACGCCTCGGCCAGGGCGGTGCGGTTGTGCTGCAACGCCGCCAGCCGGGGCGCCGCCAGCCGGCCAATGGCCGACACCACGATGGAGCCGGCCACGTCCACCATGCGGAAGGCCACATGCGTCGCCGCCACCACCACCTCGCTGCTCACCAGGCCGAGCACCAGCAGGAAGGCGCGGTAGCGGCCGGTCATCACCACCAGCGCCGTCACCTGCGGCCCGGCCACCGCCCACAGCTCGCGCAGCGCCGGGCGGTCGATGCGAGGTGCCGGCCAGGGGCGGAACCACAGCGCCATCAGCGCGAAGCCAGCCAGGGAGGCGACCACCTGCTGCACCACCAGCGCCCAGGCACCCGCCCCCTGCAGGCCGGCGGCAATGCCGGCGGCCAGCGCCAGCGGCTGGCCCAGCAGGGTGCGCAGCGCCAGCAGCCGGTACCACCTCTCCCGCAGCGCCAGGCCGGAGAACATGCCCGCCAGGCCGGACAGCGGCAGCAGCAGCGCCAGCACCCGCAGCATCGGCGTCATCTCGGGCAGGGAGGAGGCCGCGGCGATCAGCGGCGCCAGCAGCGCCAACACCGCCGCCGCCGCCACGCTCACCGCCAGGGTCACCCAGAAGGCGGTGGCGATGTGCGCGCGGCTCAACTCACGCCGCTGCATCAGCGCGTCGCCGAACAACATGCTGGCCGGGCCTTCCACCAGCAGGAAGGCACTGGCCGCCAGCGCCCCCAGCCCGGCCTGCTGCGGGCCGATCACCCGGGCCACGAACAACAGCCCGACCAGGGAAAACACCGCCGAGGTCGCGGTTTCCGCCACCACCCAGGCCGCGGCCTGGGGCCCTGGAAGCAGCCTCATTCCGTCACGGCCGACAGGGGCACGGCCGACAGGGGCGCGGCCGACAGGGGCACGGCCGACAGGGGGGGCGACAAGGTCGCGCCCCAGGGCGCCAGTTCCAGCCGGGCCCCGGCCGGCACCTCGGGGGCAAAGCGGGCCAGCGCGGCGCGCAGTTCCTCCACCGCCTCCGGCCGGGTGGCGTAGAAGGTGATGCTCGGGCCCACCGCGGTCACCACGCGGCCGCGCAGCACCAGGCGGGCCACCGGTTGCCAGGCGGCCGGCGGGGCAAGGGGAATGGCGTTGTCGTACAGCATGGCCAGCGCAACGCCCTGCCGGCGCGCCAGTTTGTCGGCCCAATCGGGATCACCGCCCTGCGCCCCCAGCCGCGCCGCGTAGGACCCCAGGCCGGAGAGTTCCAGCATCGGGTAGGGGTTGCGCCAGTTCACCAGGCCGGGGTGGTTGGTGGCGAAGGGCTGGCGCCATTCCCGCAGCACGAACAGCCGCATGGTGCGCTGCTGGTCCAGCACGTTGCCGGCGGCCGGCACCGCATCGGCGGTACGGATGACATAGCCGGCGCCCAGCAGCAGCACCGCGGCGCAGCCCAGCACCGCGCCGGCCGGGCGCAGCCGGGCCAGCCAGCCCTCCACCGCCGGGGCGTGCAGCACCATCAGCCCGGCCAGGCCCAGCACCAGCACATAGATCTCATAGCGGGAAAAGCTGTTCAGGCTGCCACCCGCCAGTTGCGCCACGCAGATCAGGCCGCAGAAGCCCACCACCACCGCCCGCCGCGCCTCCCACCGGAAGGCAGCGGCCAGCGCCACCAGCAGCGCGGCGATATGGGCGCCGCCATAGGCCATCAGGTTGGTGCGGCAGGCGGCATAGATGGCCTGCACCAGGGCGAGCGGCCCGCTCGCGCCCACCTCCAGCCCGGTGACCGCCACGCGGGACCGGTCCAGCACCGAAAGCGGCAGCCAGGGCAGCCCCTGGCTGTGCAGGAACCAGCAGAAGGCCAGCACCGGCAGCCCGCCCGCCAGCAGCACCGCCAGCGCATGGCGCCAGCGCCCGTACAGCGCCAGCACCAGCACATCGGCGGCCAGGGCGGCGGTGGCCTCGAACCGCAGCAGCGGCAGCAGCACCATGGAAGCCAGCCACCACCACTCCGCCTGGCCGCGCCGCAGGAAGCGCAGCAGCCCGAGCAGGGAGGCCAGGGTCAGCGAGACATGCAGCGAATGCTCCAGCCCGGCGAAGGCCAGCCCGGCCAGGTTCAGCGCCAGGCTGGCGGTGGCGGCGAACAGCACCAGCATCCAGGGTGCCACCCGGTCCAGCCGGATGCCGGCTTCCCGCGCCAGGGCGTACAGCAGCGCCATGCTGGCCATGGCCGCCGCCAGGTTCACCAGCAGCGGCGGCCACTGGCCCAGCGGCAGCACGGCCAGCGCCGCCAGCAGGAAGGGGTACAGGATGGAGGAACTGGGGGAGGCCGGCTCCCCGGGGTTCAGCCCATAGGTGCCGCCGAGAATCTGCTCGGCCAGGGCAAGCTGGGTATAGGGCGCGTCCAGCGTATAGGCGAAGCTGCCGCCATGGCGCAGCAGAATGGCCGCCAGCAGCCCGCCGCACACCAGCAGCAGCCCGGCCTGCAAGGCCAGCAGCGGGTGCAGCGCCTGGCGTTGCGTCAGCGCCCGTGGTTCGGCCGCCGGCTGCGAAGTGCTGCTCATGCTTCCCCCTCAAAGGTCCAGGCGATTGAAGATGCGGTTCGGCAAGGCGCGGATCACCGCCATCACCGGCGCCCAGATGCCGGGCAGGTGCGCCTGGCCGCTGCCCCGTTGCGCCCGGCGCCAGGCGGCGGCGGCGAAGCCCTGCGGGCTGGCCATGAAGGGCAGCCGGGGCAGCGGCCAGGTCAGCGCCGTATCGACCGGACCGGCCAGCAGCGTCAGCACCCGCACGCGGTGGCGGGCATGGCGGGCGGCATAGCCTTGCAGGAAGGTGTGCAGCGCCGCCTTGGTGGCGCCGTACAGGTGGTTGCGCGGCCGCCCGCGCTCGCCGGCCACCGACCCCAGCGCCACCACCGTGCCGCCGCCCTGGCCGCGCAGCAGCGGCGCCAGCGCGGTCAGCACCGCGGCCGCGCCGGTCAGGTTGGTCTCCACCATGGCGCGGGCCAGCTCCGGCCGGGCCTCGCAGGCTGCCTGGCTGGGCATGGTGCCGAAGGCCAGCAGCACGTGCAGCCGGCCCTCCGCCAGCGCCGCCGCGGCGCGCACGAAGGCGGCATGGCCGGCCAGGTCCAGCGCGTCGAACAGCATGGCGGAGGCCGGCACGCCGTGGCGCAGCCGCAGGTCGGCGGCGCTGCGTTCCAACTCCGCCGCCTCCCGCCCCGCCAGCAGCACGCCCTGCCCGGCCGCCGCCGCCTGCCGGGCGAAGGCACGGCCGATGCTGGACCCGCCGCCCAGCACCAGCCAGGTCTCGCGCGGCGGCATCAGCCCAGCCCCAGCCGGCGGGACATGTCGGAGGAGAATCGCCCGCCCGGGTCCAGCCGGGCGCGAATGGCCTGGAATTCGGCCAGGCGCGGATACATCGCCGCCATGCCAGCCGGGGAGAGCGTGCTGTCCTTGGCCAGGTAGACCCGCCCGCCATGGTCCAGCGTCAGCCGTTCCAGCCGCCGCAGCAGCGCCCCGGCCCCGGCCCGGGCCGGAATGTCCAGCGCCAGGGTGAAGCCGGGCCGGGCGAAGCTGAGCAGGCCGGCGCCGTCCCGGCCCATCCATTTCAGCACCGCCAGGAAGCTGGCGGCGCCGGCCTGGCCCACCGCTTCCAGCAGCAGGCGCAGGCCGCGCGGCGCCTCGGCTTCCGGCAGCACGCACTGGAACTGGTGGAAGCCGCGCCGGCCATACAGCCGGTTCCACTGGCCAATGCCGTCCAGCGGAAACAGGAAGCGGCCGTAGTGCATCGGCTGTGCATCCCCGGCCGCCGGCACCCGGCGCCAATAGGCGGCGTTGAAGGCGCGCACGCTGAACCGGTTGAGCAGGCAGCCCGGTGCGTCGAAGGGCAGGTTGCGCTGCGCCTCGGGCGGCGGCGGCAGGTGTTGCGGCGCGGGTTCCGCCACCTCCAGGATGCCACGGCCCAGCGCCGCGCCGCCGGCCAGCGCGTCGATCCAGCCCACCGCCCAGCTGGCCTGCCGGGCGGCGCCGAAGGCCTCCAGGAAGGCGTCCAGCCCGGCGATCCGCTGCCGGCGCACCAGCAGCGCATTGGACGGCACCGGCAGCAGCCGCAGCGCCAGCGCCGTGACCACGCCGGTGAGCCCGAGGCCGCCCAGCGTGGCGTGGAAGGCGGCGGCGTCCTCGCTGGGGGAAAGCCGGCGCGTGCTGCCATCCGCCAGCATCAGGTCGAGCCATTCAACGTGGTGGCCGAAGCAGCCGGCCAGATGCTGGTTCTTGCCGTGCACGTCATGCGCCACGGCGCCGCCCAGCGTGGCGAAGGCGGTGCCCGGCGGCGTTGGCGGCAGCCAGCCGCGCGGCAGGAAGGTACGGATGATGTCGGCGAAGCTGACGCCGGGTTCCGCCACCAGCACGCCGGTCGTGGCATCGAAGCCCAGCATGCGGTCGAGCCGCGTGGTCAGCACCGCCGCGCCGCCGCCATTCAGCGCGGCATCGCCATAGCTGCGCCCGGCGCCATGCGGCACCAGGTTGCGGCCCACATCGGCCAGCACCACGGCGCGCAGGTCGCGCAGGCGTTCCGGCCGGGCCGCCTGGCAGGGCGCGCGGCCGAGCCGGCCCCAGCCCTGCAGCGAGAGTTTGCGCCAGGCGGGCGCGGCTTCGCCCGGCGTCGGCAGGGCGGGCGGCACGAGGCGCAGCGCCAGGGGGACGAGCATCTGGTTCACAGCGCCAGCCCGATGGCCAGGGCCACCAGCGCGCCACTGGCCCAGCTCTGCGGGTCGCGCAGGGCGAACACCACCGGGTCGTCGTGCAGTTGCTGCCGGTGCGCCAGCAGCCACAGCCGCGTCAGCCACACCGCCACCAGCGGCGGCGTGGCGTAGAGCCAGACCGGCGTGTGGTACAGCCGTGACGGCCAGGCGTCGTTGGCGACGAACAGGATCATGATCTGCAACGCCGCCACGCCGGCGGCCAGGCCGAAGCCCAGCGTCAGCGGCCAGTCATCGGCACGGTAGCCGCGATGCGTCAGCGCCGTGGCCGGCAGGCCGCGCGCCTGCATCACCTCGCCATGCCGCTTGGCCAGGGCGAGCGAGAAGAAGAAGAACCCGGCGAAGGACATCAGCCAGGGCGACCACGGCACGTCGGCCAGCAGCACGCCGAGCCCCAGCCGGGTCATGAACAGGCCGGCGATGGTCAAGGTGTCCAGCAGCGGCACCCGCTTCAGCGCCGCGGAATAGGCCAGCGAGACCAGCACGTAGCCGGCCAGCCCGGCGGCGAAGGCCGGCAGCAGCAGCAGCGCGCCCACCAGCGGCAGCAGCACCAGCAGCAGCGCCACCAGCAGCGCCGGCAGCGGCGCCACCCGGCCGGCAGCCAGCGCGCGGTTGCGCTTGGTGGCGTGCTGGCGGTCGGCCGCCAGGTCGGCCAGGTCGTTCAGCAGATAGGTGCCGGAAGCCACCAGGCTCATCGCCAGCATGCCCAGCAGCACCGGCAGCAGCGCCGCCGGGTCCTGCAGACGATGCCCGAGGATCAGCGGCACCAGCATCAGCAGGTTCTTCGCCCATTGATGCGGCCGCAGCGCCCTGGCCCAGGCCAGCGCGCCACCGGCCGGGCCGGTGACCTCGCATTCCACCGGCCGGTCCAGCGCCAGGGCTGCCGCGCGCACGCCGCGCGGCAGCGCCACCAGCACCACGCTCCGCGCCGCGGCGAATACCGGCAGGTCGGCGGCGCTGTTGCCGGCATAGGCGAAGCCCTGCGGAAACCGCGCCGCCAGCCAGCGCGCCTTCTCCGCCCCGGCCAGGTTGCGCACGCCATCGCTGCCCGTGGCGCTGTCGAACATGTCCAGCCGCGCCGCCACCGCCGCCACCACCGCCTGGTCGGCGCCGGAGACGAGATGCAGCGCCCGGCCGGCGTCGCGTTGTGCATGCAGCCAGGCGAGCAGCTGCGGCCGCACCGGCACGGCCAGCGCCACATCCGGCGCCGCCAGCGCCACCTGGTGCTTGAAGGCGGCGCGACCCTGGCGCAGCGCCGGCAAGGCGCGCAGCAGCGCCACCGGGTGCTTCAGCAGCAATGCCACCACCGCCTCGTGCAGCGTGTCCCCGGCCAGCAGCGTACCGTCGAGATCCACGGCGAGTGGCAGCGGCAAGGCGGCAACGCCCGCGGCCTCGGCCGGCTTGGTCGTGGTTTGCAGCATCATCACCGGTGGCCTCCGCGCTGCCGGCAGACATCGCGCCGCCACGCGGTGCAGCAAAGTGCCGTTGGCGTGAAACCGCGATGCAACGCAACACACGCGACGGAGCAGCGCGCGGCTCAGCGAGGTGTCAGCGCAGCAAGCGCTTGTGAACCTCGCCGAGGCCTGCTCCGCAGGATGCGGGTTGCGCGACGAAGCCATGGCTCGCCAGCTTAGGTCGCAGCCAAGCACTCGCATCCGGGAGAACGGCATGATCCGCGCAGAGGCGCGAGCGCACTCCGCCAGTACAACGGCGAAGGCGCTGCACAGCGGCGATGGCGATACTGCGCCACGCCCGACCATCTCACTGTCGGTCTGCATCTGCACGCATGAACGCCCGGGCTATCTGCGCGCCTGCCTGGAAAGCCTGCGCGCACAGAGCATCGGCACCGCGGCGTTCGAGGTGGTGGTGGTGGACAGCGCCTCTTCTCCCGCCGCCGCCGCGCAACTGCGCGAGGTGGTGGCGGCGATGCCGAACGCGCGACTGATCCGGGTGGAGGAACCCGGCGCCAGCCTGGCGCGCAACCTGGGTATCGAGGCCTGCCAGGGCAGCCATATCGCCTTCCTGGATGACGACGCGGTGGCGGCGCCGGACTGGCTGGAGCGCATCCTCCAGGTGTTGACGGAACCCGGCACGCCGCCCGCCGTGGTTGGCGGCCGCGTGCTGCCGCGCTGGGAAGCGCCGCTGCCGCGCTGGTGGCCGCACAGCCTGCGCGGCGTGCTCTCCATCATCGAATTCGAAGGCCGCGGCGAATACCGCACGGCCGAACTGCCGCGCACGCTGGAGCCCTACAGCGTCAACATGGTGGTCAGCCGCGCCGCCGTCATGGCGGTGGGCAGCTTCGACGCCAAGCTGGGGCGCGTCGGCACGCGGCTGCTGTCGGATGAGGATGTCCACCTGGCGTGGAAGCTGCAGGATGCCGGCTATTCCGCCCGCTACGACAGCCGCGTGGTGGTGTACCACCAGATCCAGGCCCCGCGGCTGCGGCCGGAATGGCTGCTGGACCGGCTGTACTGGCAGGGTGCCTCCACCGTGCTGACCCGCCGGTTGCTGCACCAGCCCGAACACCCGCGGCTGGAATTGCTGCGGCGCCTGCTGGTGGAGGTGCTGTGCGCGCCGGCCGCGCTGCTGCCGGGCAGCAGCACCCGGCTGCTGTCGCTGCGCTGGCGCCACGCCTATGCCTGCGGCTTCACCCGCATGGCGCTGGCCGGCATGGAACGCAAGCGCGCGGTGATGCTGCGCCAGATGCGCGGGCTGCTGCATCGCGGCGGCAGCGCCATGCAGGCCGGCCGCGCGGCGCTGGACCAGGGCTCGGCGGAGGTGCGGCCGGCACCGAAGCCGGAAGCCAGCGCGTAGTGCCATGCTGAGCGTCATCCTGGCCACCCGCAACCGCGCCAGCGCGCTGCCCCGCGTGCTGCGCGCCTTCGCTGCCCTGCAAGCGCCGGAAGGCGGCTGGCGCCTGGTGGTGGTGGACAATGGCAGCACCGACACCACCGCCGAGGTACTGGCCCGCTACGCCACGCGCCTGCCGCTGGTGGTGCTGAAGGAAGCGCGGCCGGGCAAGAACCGCGCGCTGAACACGGCGCTGCCGGCGTTGGCCGGCGACCTGGCGGTGTTCACCGACGACGACGTGCTGCCGGCGGCGGATTGGCTGGTGCGGCTGCGCGCCGCCGCGCTGGCGCAGCCACAGGCGCTGATGTTCGGTGGCAGCGTGGCGCTGGAATGGCCCGAGCCACCGCCGCGCTGGTTGCGGCCGGAGGTACTGCCGTTCAGCGTGCTCTATGCGCAGAACCTGCGCGCCAGCGGCCCCTGCGGACCGCATGAGATCTTCGGCCCCAACATGGCCTTGCGCAGCGTGGTGTTCACCGCCGGGTTGCGCTTCGCCGAAGGGGTGGGGCCGGACGAGACCAACCCGCGCTACGCCATGGGCAGCGAGACCGAGTTGCTGCGCCGCCTGGGCGAGGCCGGCCACCAGGGCTGGTTCTGCGCCGAGGCCGCGCTGCGGCACCTGGTGCGGCCGGCGCAAATGACCGAGGCCTGGGTGCTGGCGCGTGGCTTCCGCTATGGCAGCGGCGCCGGGCTCGGCCATGCCGGCGCGCTGCTGCGCGGGCCGCGCCTGGCCGGGCTGCCGGCGGCGTTGGCGCTGCGGCTGGCGGCCTATGGCGTGGTGGCGCCGCTGGCGCGGCTGCTGCCGGCCGGCGCGCTGCGATTGCGGCTGCGTTGGCGCGAACGCGAGCTGGCCGGCATCGCCGCCACGCTGCGCGAGGCGAATACACATTCATCGGGGAGGCTGGCTTGTACCTGACCAGGGCGCGCGGCTTCGCGCTGCGCATTCCCAGTGCGGCGGTGGCGGCGCCACTGGCGTTGCTGCTGTTCTCGCTGCTGGGCTTCAAGGCGCTGCGCAAGCTGGTATTCATGGCGGCGCAGACGGAAACCAACGCCTTCCTGCTGGTGCTGGCCTGCTGCGCCGGCGCCGCGCTGTTCAGTGGTGTGCGCTACGCCGCGCTGCCGCCGCTGCTGCGCGCGGTGGTGCGCGGCATCGGCGTGGTGGTGCTGGCACAGGTGCTGTTCGACACGCTGGCCCCGGTGCCGCCGGCGCCCAACGTGCTGTGGGGCGAAGCCAATGGCCACGCGCTGTTCTTCCGCTACGGCGGCATGGTGGCGCTGGCGGCCGGCGCTGCGTCGCTGTGGCGGCCGAGCTTCCTGGTGCCGCTGTTCGCCTGGTACGTCGCCTTCCGGCTGCTGATCGGCCCGCTGGCCGGCATTCCGGTGGTGGATACCGACTTCCTGAACATGCTCGACACCGGGCTGTTCGCCGTGGTGGGCGCGCTGTTCGTGCTCACCGTCACCAGTGAGGCGACGCTGCGCCGGGCGCCCTGGCTGCGCGGCTGGATGGGCGGGCTTTCCGCCGCCGAGTTGCGGCTGGCGGCGTGCTCGCTGCTGTGGGCCTGTGCGGTGGGGGCGCATCTGGGCAACTACTTCTGCTCGGGGCTGGCCAAGCTGGTGGCGGGGGGCGAGGCGCCGTGGACCTGGCTGCTGGGCAACCCGACGCAGACCGCCATCGTCATCGGCCTGGAACGCGGCGACAACCCGCTGGCCACCTTTCCGGCGCTGCTGCAATGGGTGTGGGACACCATCAGCGGCAATGCGCTGTGGTTCAACGCCTTCGTGCTGGGGGCGCAGCTGCTGGCGCCGCTGGCCATTTTGCGGCTGCGCTGGCTGCTGGTGTTCACGCTGCTGTTCGACGTGTTCCATATCGGCGTGTACGTCACGCTCGGCGCGCTGTTCCACTTCTGGATCGCGGTGAACCTGATCGTCTATTCCAGCGCCTGGCGGCTGAAGGAAGCCGACATCACGCCGCTGATGAAGGCGGTGTGCGCCACCACGGTGATCTTCGGCAACCTGGTGTTCTACACCAACTGGCTCGGCTGGCTGGACGGCGCCAAGCTGGCCAGCCCGCAGTTCTACGCCGAAACCCGCGACGGCCGCAGCGTGCTGGTGCCGCAGGTGTATTACGGCATCTACAGCTACACCATCGCCCAGGCCGGCATGTACATTCCGCCCGACCACTTCAGCTTCCGCATCGGCGGCAACAACCTGAACCGCGCCGCCTGGCAGGACGCCACGCATTGCGGCCCGGCGACCCAGCCGCAGCAGGACACCGGCGTTTCGCTGGCCGCGGTGGAAGCCCTGGTGCGGGACACGCATCGGTTCATGCAGGCCAACCCGGTCATCAAGGACCACAACCTGTACTACCTGTACCCGCACCACATGCAGCCCAACCCCTGGGTGTTCACCGCCTTCAACCGGCTGAGGCTGGAGGACATCGTGGGCTATCGCTACGTGGTGGAAAGCGTCTGCCTGGGGCTGGAAAACGGCCAGTTGCAGCGCGATGTGCGCAAGCGGTCGGAGTATCGCTACGATGTCCGCTGAACCGGCACCCGGCAGCGCCGAACGGCCGATGCAGGAACTGACCGTGATCTACGACGGCCAGTGCCCGTTCTGCGCCAACTACGTGCGGCTGTACCGGCTGCGCCGCCTGGTGGGGCTGGTGACGCTGGTGGACGCCCGCGGCACCCATCCGGCGCTGGCGGAGGTGCGCCGCGCCGGGCTGGACCTGGACGCGGGCATGGCGGTGCGCTGGCAGGGCCGGCTGTACCACGGCGCCGAGGCGCTGCACGTGCTGGCGCTGCTGGGCAGCGAGACCGGGCTGTTCAACCGGCTGAACCACTGGCTGTTCAGCCGCCCGAAGCTGGGGCGCTGGCTGTACCCGGCCATGGTGGCGGGGCGGAAGCTGAGCCTGCGCCTGCTGGGGCGCAAGCTTATCGCCGAATAGCGCCGGGCGGCTTCTGCCGCAGCGTCAGCGCCGGCAGCAGCGCCAGCAGGCAGGCGATGCCAACGGCCAAAAAGGCGTCCCGGAAGCCCAGCATGCCGGCCTGCGCACTGACGATGCGTTGCAGGAAATCATGCGCCGCATCGCGCGCGATCAGGTCCGGCAGGCCGCCGATGGCGTACAGCTGCTCCAGCAGGCGGCGGGCTTCCAGCGTGCTGCTGCCGCCGTCGATGAAGCGGTTCAGCGCCTCCGCGTGCAGTTGCGTCCGGCGTTCCAGGAACACCGCCAGCAGGTTGGTGCCGAAGGCGCCGCCCAGCATGCGGACGAAGTTGATGCTGCCGGCGCCCTGGCCGAACAGCCGCGGCGGCAAGGCCCGCATGGCGCCCACATTCATGCTGGGCATGGTGAAGCCCAGGCCGATGCGGCCGATCAATATCCACCAGGCCAGGCCCCAGAACGGCGTGTCGGTGCCGACCCCGCCGATGAGCCAGGAGGACAGCGCGAACAGCGTCAGCCCGCCGCACACCGGCAGCCAGGGCGGGATGAAATCCGCCAGCCGCCCGGCCAGCAGGAACACGAAGGCCACCACCAGCCCGGCCGGCATCAGCACCAGGCCGGACCGGGTGGGGGTATAGCCCTGCACGATCTGCACCAGCAGCGGCAGCAGGTAGGTGGAACCGAAGATCGCCGCGCCATAGATGAAGGCCACCATGGCCGCGGCGGCAAAGCCACGATTGGCGAAGACCCGCGGGTCCATCAACGGGCTGGCGGCGGCCAGTTGCCAGCCGAGGAAGCCTACCCCCGCGACCAGCGCCACCACCAGTTCCGCCACCACCCGGTTGCTGCCCCAGCCATGGTGCTGGCCGTCGGTCAGCCCGGTCAGCAGCGTGCCCAGGGTGGTGGCGAGCAACAGGCAGCCCAGC
Source organism: Acetobacteraceae bacterium (assembly GCA_947373495.1). Classification (GTDB taxonomy): domain Bacteria; phylum Pseudomonadota; class Alphaproteobacteria; order Acetobacterales; family Acetobacteraceae; genus CAIMOR01. The sequence goes on along the minus strand of CANBXZ010000046.1, from coordinate 2,213 downwards.
CAGTCGAAGCTGCGGCCGGCAACCTGGTCGCGCTTGCCGGGCATGAAGAACAGCCCCATCGCCATGCCCAGGAAGGCGGTGGGCAGGCACAGGTAGAACACCGCGTGCCAGCTGAACTCGTCCACCAGCACGCCACCCAGCGCCGGGCCGATGGCGGGCGCCATCACCACGCCGAAGCTGAACATGCCCATGGCGGTGCCGCGGCGTTCCGGCGGGAAGACCAGGAAGATCAGTTGCATGGACAGCGGCTGCAACAGCCCGGCGGCGGCACCCTGGGCGACGCGGCAGGCCACCATCACCCCGGCGCTGCTGGCCATGCCGGCCAGGATGGAGGCCACCACGAAGATGCTGATGGCGCCGAGATAGGTATAGCGGAAGCCGAAGCGGTCCACCGCCCAGGCGTTCAGCAGCATGGCGCCGGTATTGGCCGCCAGGAAGCCGGTGGAGAGCAATTGCCCTTCCTCCTGCCCCATGCCCAGCGCGCCCATGATGCCGGGCAGCGCCACGTTGACGATGGTGGAGGACAGGATGCAGGAAATCGTGCCGGTCAGTGCCGTCAGCGTCACCAGCCAGCGGAAGGCCGGGCCATAGCGTTCGAACAGCGCCTCGACACTTGGCCCGCCCGACCGGGACGGGACAGGGCCGCCACGCTGGCCGGCGCTGTCACTCACGCGCCTCGGCCTCCACCTGCACCATCATGCCCGGGCGCAGCAGGCCGGGCGGCGGAGCGGGGCGGAACTGCACGCGTATGGGCATGCGCTGGGTGATCTTGGTGAAGTTGCCGCTGGGGTTGGGGCTGGGCAGCAGGGCGAACTCGCTGGTGGCGGCTTCGATCACCCGGTCCACCTCACCCTGGAACACCTGGCCGGGATAGGCATCCACCGTCACCCGCACCGGGGTGCCGGGGCGGAAGTAGCGGATGTCGGTTTCCTTCACATTGGCTTCCACCCGAATGGCGGTGGGGCTGTGCACCAGGATGATGCGCTGCGCCGCCAGCACGTATTCGCCCGGGTCGATGAAGATGCGGTCCACGATGCCATCGAACGGCATGCGGATGGTGCGGTCCGCCAGGTCCAGGCCAGCGCGGTCGCGCGTGGCGGTCAGTTCGCGCTGCTGCGGGCCGAGCGATTCCAACTGCCGGTCCAGCACGTTCAACTGCTCCCGCGCCGCCAGGGCGGTGGCCAGCAGTGCCTCGGCGTTGCGGATCTCGGCGGCGGCCACCAGCACCTTCTGCCGCGCGCTGTCCACCGCGGCGCGGGACTGTTCCAGCCGCTGGCGGGTGCCGGCACCGGAGCCGATGAGCTGGCCGGCACGGGCGTATTCGGCCTCGGCGAAGGTGCGGTCCGCCTCCGCCGCCGGCAGGCTGGCGCGGGCCGAATCCAGCTTGGCGATGGCGGCGGCGTGCTGGCTGGCGCTCTGCTGGTCCACCAGCACGCGCTGGGCCTGCAACTCGGCGCGGCGCGCGCCCAGCCCGGCCAGGCGGGCTTCCAGTTCCTGCACCGCCAGGGTGCTCTCGCGGGCGTCCATCTGCACCAGCAGCTCGCCGGCGCGCAGGCTGTCCCCGGCGGTCACCGGCAATTCGCGCACCCAGCCGGGCACCCGGCTGGCCAGCATCACCATGTCGGAGGTGACGCGCGCATCGTCCAGCACCACATGGGTGAACTGCCATTGCAGCCAGCGGAGGCTGAAGCCGAGCCCAACGAGCACCACCAGGGCAGCCCCCGCCAGGCGCAGCCTGCGGCCCTGCGATCTCCCCCCAGGCTGGCGTACCACCTGGGCTTCGGCAGACCGCTTGGGCGGCCCGATATCCATGCGACGCTTCCTTGCCCGCCACGTCCCCATTCTGGGGAATGCGTGGCCCCGATATTCCGGCAAGGCAGCATAGGACCAGAATTCGCCAGCGGCCAAATCAGCCCTGGCGGCGGGCTATGGCCTTGGCAGCGGCTGGTCTTGCGGGGGCAACGACTGCGGGTCTTCCGGCCGCAACCGGCGGCTCAGGCGTTCCGCGGCGCGGCCGGTGGCCTCGCCGGCGCGTTGCAGGCCACGGCCGGCGCCCTCGGCCCCCTCCGCCGCCAATTCGCGGCCCCGCACCACGCCACGGTCCAGCGCGCGGCCGATACGGGAGAACAGGCCAGGCTGGTCTTCCTGCGCCATGGCGGGCGCCGGCAGGGTGGCGGCGCCCAGCAGCAGCAGTGCCGCGGCCAGGGCCTGGA
>CANBXZ010000045.1 GCA_947373495.1 Acetobacteraceae bacterium | reverse complement strand
CCACGATCCGCACCGGGCGGTCCGGGTAGTCGTTCGGTTGGGCCGGGCCCTGCACCTGGGCCTGACCCTGGCTGGCATGCGCCAAGGCCAGGGTCAGGCAGGCGGTAAGCAGGCGGCGCATAGTCGCATCCCCCAGGGTAAACGCGGTGCCGTTGGCGTCTTCCGTGCCGCATGGGCCGCGTGGTTGAGCCGGTATGTGGCGGCCAGGCCAAGCGCCGGCGCGACCGGATATCCCGCCTGGGTTGAGCCGCGCCGGCAGCGCGCCCGGTCCTGCCCCCCGGGCTGCGCCCGGCCCTGCCGGCCCCAGGGCCGCGGCCCAACGGCGGGGTAGCCGCGACCAGCCGAGCGGCGCCGCGGTGGCGGGCGGGTGGCGCATGGGGCTGGCTCCCTCGGTTCTTGCGCCAAGGCTGGCAGCGGGCCGCGCCAACCGCAAGCGCGGCCTGCTTCCCGCCCTGCGCGCATGATCACGCCGGGTTTCAACTTGGTATATTGCTCACAATTTGGCGATTGCATCGTATGGTTGAATACGATTTACCTGCCGCCCGTAAGACGCGATCACTATCCCGTGGATCACGCGAACGTGGAGAACAGGGACGATGGCTACCGGTACCCCCACCCTCGACACCAGTGCGTTCAAGACCGTTTGGACGGAAAGCTTCGACACCAGCCTCGGTTCGATGAACCACTACTGGGGCCATGTCTGGGTGCATGATGGCGAGGTGCAATTGACCGCGGCGGCCAGTGATGGCTACCAGGTGAACAGTGGCTTCATGCAGTCGCCCTCGGGCGCCAGTGCCGACCAGGGCTTCGGCCTGTATTCGGTCACCATGGCGATCGACCCCAATGAGGGCCCGGGCGCCTTCGCCTGCCTGTGGCCGGCTTCCGATACCTGGCCGGGGCCGGAGCTGGACCTGATCGAGAAGCAGGGCTCGGGTTCCAACACCAATGGCTATTCCACCATCCACTGGAAAGCCGCCGACGGCAGCGACGCCTACCAGACCTTCATGCTGACCGGGGTCGATGTCTCCCTGGTGCATACCTATGCGATGGACTGGGAGAGCGACCACATCACCATGTATGTGGACGGCGTGCAGGCCTGGACCACCACCCAGCACGTGCCGCAGGACTACGCCCATGGCGGCGAGAACGCGGCCTTCGGCGGCGGCATGCAGTCCAGCTGGGCGGCCGGGCAGCAGAATGGCGACAACAACAGCCACTTCTACGCCATGAGCTACGCCGCCCCGGTGGTTGGCGCCACCACGACCCCAACCACGACCACCCCCCCCACGGTGGTCAGTTCCCCCCCCACCCCGGTGGCGCATGCCCCGGCCACGCTCGCGGCCGGCAGTGGCAGCGACAGCCTGGTGCTGAAGCTCAGCGAGGACGCGTACAATGGCGACGCGCAGTACACGGTGAAGGTGGATGGCGTGCAGGTTGGCGGCACCTTCACCGCTGCCGCCCTGCATGGCGCCGGCGATGACACGCTGACGCTTTCCGGCACCTGGGGCAGCGGCGCCCACAAGGTGACGGTGAACTTCCTGAACGACGCCTGGGGCGGCACCGCCACCACCGACCGCAACCTGCATGTCGATGCCATCAGCTACAATGGCAAGGCGGCCAGCATTGCCAGCGGCGCCGGCGACCTGATGTCCGCCGGGCCGGTGGACTTCAGCATCGCCGCAACCACGACCACCACCACGACCACCACCACCACCGGCCTGCCCAGCCCGGCCAATGGCGGCATCCTGGTCCAGGGCACCGCGGTGGCGGAACAGTTGTTCGGCACCGCCGGCGACGACGTCATCCTTGGCGGCAAGGGCAATGACGGCCTGACCGGCGGCAAGGGTGCGGACTACTTCGTCTTCGCCCAGGGTGACGGCCCGGACTGGCTGAACGACTTCGGCAACGGCGCCGACCACCTGCTGTTGCAGGGCGTTGCCGCCAGCACCGTGACCACCAAGGTGACCAGCTACTACGGCACCGGCGGGCTGGATGTGCATTATGGCACCGCGGGCGACAGCGTATTTCTCGCTGGCGTGTGGAAACTCGGGGCCGCCGATATCGTCTTTGCCTGAACAACTTTGCCTGAACCACAAGGCGGGGCCGGCCAGTTGCCGGCTCCGCGCCACGGCACGCCCGTCGGAACGATCCGCATCGGCACGGGGCCACAGGGCCACCGTGCCGATAACGCCTCACGGCGTCGTCACCGCTGCGAACCGGCACCGCAAGCAACCCCGGCGCCCCGCTACCGCTGGCATGTCATGCCGCCGCATTGGGGCCGCGGCATGGAGGATGCGGGACCGTGGGGACCTATACCAATACGGATACGACCTGGTTGAACAGCAATGGCTGGGTCCAGACCTTCTTCGATGGCTTCGATGGTGCCTACCTCGACCGCGCGGCCTGGCCCATCGTGCAATGGGGCTACGGCGCGAATGGGGCCTTCCAGTATTCGCCCAACAATGTCTTCGGCTACAACGGCGAAATCAATGTCGCCAACATCGCGGACGGCAATGGCTGGACCAGTGGCGCCTTCCAGCAGGGCTGGAACGGCCAGATGTACGGCCGCTGGTCCATCAACGCCCGGTTCGACGCCGGCCAGGGCGTTACCGCCGCCATCCTGCTGTGGCCCGAAAGCGGCGACAGCAGGTACGAGATCGACCTGGTGGAGCCCCGCACCGCCGCCAAGACCACGCTGAACAACGCCACCATCCACGGCCCGAACGACGCCATCACCATTCCGTTCGACTACGATGCCACCCAGTGGCACACCTATACGGTGGACTGGACGCCAGGGCTGATCGACATCTACCTCGACGGCACCAAGATCCTGGAGACCAACCAGCGCGTGCCGGATGAGCCGATGTCGCTCGGCTTCCTCGGCTATGTCGCCAATGGTGGCGACAGCTGGTTCGGCGGCCAGCCCAATGCGCAAACCCCGGCGGTGACCGCGCTGCACATCGACTGGGTGCGGGTATGGACCCTGGCGGACCAATACCCCGGCAACCTGCCGGCGGCGCTGTACGGCACCAGTACGGCCGACCTGCACGCCACCTCCAACCCCTATACCGGCCAATGGACCGCCGGCTACCTGGCCGACGCCAACGGCAACCGCGAATACGCACTGACCGGCCAGCGCAGCATCGACGGCACCACCAACTACGCCGCCACCTGGAACGCCGCCGCCTGGAACAGCGAGCTGACCCTGGTGACGGACGCCCCCGCCACCTGGGCCGCGGGCAATGCGAAGAACCTGCTGTTCGCCAATTTCGTCGATGTGGAACTGGATTTCCGCGCCGCCGGTGCCACCGGCCTGAACGTGGTGGCGGAAGGTGCCCAGCACGGCAACATCGTGGTGGGCGGCGGCAACAACAGCATCACCTGGGTGGAACACAGCGACACGGTCAATGGCCATGGCGGCCCGAACAACGTGATGACCATCGTGACCGGCAACGGCAACAACAGCGTGCTGCTGACCGCCGCCGGCTTCTCCACCTTCGACGAGCCCTTCGGCTGGGGCGGCGACTGGAACAAGGACTACGACGGCCACGCCTCCATCGCCCGGGTCCGCACCGGCAGCGGCAATGACAGCATCACCATCGACGCCGGCCAGGCCATCATCGACGCCGGCGCCGGCAACGACACGGTGACCTGGCACAACCCGATGAGCCGCTTCGTGGTCAGCGTGGCCAGCGACGGCGCCACCCGGGTGGTGGACAGCCAGGGCGTGCTGGGCACCGCGCTGCTGTATGGCGTGGAACACCTGCAGTTCAGTGACACCGCCATCAACGCGCCGAGCAGCACCGCCAACCCGACACCGTTCGACGTCAGCCCCATCGGCACCACCCCCAGCGTGGACCTGCCCCCGGCCGGCACTGGTACCGGGACTGGCACTGGCAGCGGGACTGGCAGCGGGACTGGCAGCGGGATGGGAACCGGCACCGGCACCGGCACCTCGCCCACCGCCGTCACCCAAACGGTCGGCACCGGCGCCGATGTCATCCTGCTGCACCTGAGCCAGGACGCCTACCAGGGCAACGCCCAGTACACCGTCAGCGTGGATGGCACCCAGGTGGGCAGCACCTTCACTGCCGGCGCGCTGCACGGCAGCGGCCAGCAGGATGCGCTGACCCTGCTGGGCAATTGGGGCGCTGGCGGGTCGCACAGCGTGGTGGTGACCTTCCTGAACGACAGCTATGGCGGCTCGGCCACCACCGACCGCAACCTGTATGTGGAGGGCATCAGCTACGACGGCACGGTGATGAACCCGGCCAGTGCCGCCCTGCTCTCCACCGGCCCGGCCGGCTTCAGCATCGGCACGCCACCCACCACGCCGGCCCCGGCGGTGACGGACTGGAACGCCATCGGCAGCGCGATGACCGCCTATCACGATGCCACCGGGCAATGGTGGGGGGCCAGCTACGCCGACCTGCTGGCCTGGAGCAGCGGCGGCGTCACCACACCCACCCCGACCCCGGCCCCCGCACCGGCGCCCACCACCGCCACGGACTGGAACGCCCTGGCCGCCCAGGCCGAGGCCAACTTCCTCGCCACCGGCCACTGGTACCTCTGATACCAGGCGCAGGAAGTGCCGACCTCGGCCCGCAGGCTGCGGGCCGAGCCGCCGAATCGCGGCGGCGGCCCATGTCGCGCAGCCATGGGCCGCGGCGGCGACCGGCCCGGCGGTCGAGGCGCATGAAGTCGCATCCCTTCTGCGCTGGGCATGCCACCGCAAGGCGCAGCCAGCCGGTGGCCTAACCGGGCGGGGGCGTGGTATGCGCCCCGCCATGCAGTCCCCGCAGCAGAACAGCCCGCAAACCCCGCACCTGGGCCAAATGCGGCGCGTGGTGGTGAAGATCGGCTCCGCCCTGGTGGTGGACGAGCGCACCGCCGCGCCGCGTGCCGCCTGGCTGGCCGGCGTTGCGGCCGACGTGGCGGCGTTGCGCGCCCGTGGCACCGAGGTGGTGCTGGTCTCCTCCGGCGCCATTGCCCTGGCGCGGCGCAGCCTGGGCCTGACCCGCAAGAAGCTGCGGCTGGAGGAGAAGCAGGCCGCCGCCGCGGTGGGGCAGATCCGCCTGGCCGGCGCCTGGGACGCGGCGCTTTCGGCCGAAAGCCTCACCGCCGCGCAGCTGCTGCTGACGCTGGAGGACAGCGAGGACCGCCGCCGCTACCTGAACGCGCGGGAAACCCTTGGCACCCTGCTCAGCCTCGGCTGCATTCCCGTCATCAACGAAAATGACACCGTCGCCACCGCCGAGATCCGCTTCGGTGACAATGACCGCCTGGCCGCCCGCGTCGCCGAGATGATCCAGGCCGACGCCCTGGTGCTGCTGAGCGATATCGACGGCCTGTACACCGCCGACCCGCGCAGCAACCCGGAGGCCAGGCACCTGCCGGTGGTGGAGCGGCTGTCGGACGAGATCATGGCCATGGGGGGCGAGCCGCCGCCCGGCTATTCCTCCGGCGGCATGCGCACCAAGCTTATCGCGGCGCGGATCGCCATCGGCGCCGGCTGCGCCATGGCGATCGCCCTGGGCAAGCAGGACCGCCCGCTGCGGGCGCTGGAGCAGGGCGCCCGCTGCACCTGGTTCCTACCCTCGCCGGAAGGCCGTTCGTCCCGCAAGCGCTGGATCGCCGGCAGCCTGCAACCGCTGGGCAGCCTGGTGGTGGATGAGGGCGCCGCCCGGGCGCTGACGCGTGGTTCCTCCCTGCTGCCGGCCGGGGTGCGCCGGGTGGAAGGCAGCTTCAGCCGCGGCGACCCGGTGAGTGTGCAGGACCTGGCCGGCCATGAACTGGCCCGCGGCCTGAGCGCCTATGACGCCGAGGCGGTGCGCCTCATCGCCGGGCAGCGTTCGGCGGAGATCGAGGCCATTCTTGGCTGGCGCGGCCGGGATGAGGTGGTGCACCGCGACGATCTGGTGGTGCTGTAGAGTCGGATCCGACTCCAGCGGGTTGTTCTGTCGGGCGATGCACGCTTTTCCGTGATTCCACCTCAGCCGAGCATGCACCAGCCTCGGCCAGTGCCTGACTGCCCGAGGCGGCATCCTCGAACGGCGTGGAACGGGCGTTCCGCTGGAAAGCCTGCCGATTGGCCGAGGTTCCCGCTGCCTCGGTGACCCCATGGCCTGGGTATCGAAGCTGATGCCGCAGCGACGCTGCCATCAAATCGCAACGCCGCCACCATGCTGCGGTAACGCAACGCGCTTATGCGCCGCCACTTGAGCGATCCCTCCGAAGGGGTCGCGTTCACAGTGCTGGCGATCCTTCCCGATGGCCAGCGAGCGGGGCCATATGTTCACCGTCGCGCAAATCTCAGACACCCATCTCGGCGCCGACACGGCCCTGTTCCGCAGCAATTTTACCTGCATGGCCAAGACCCTGAACGCCGCGCCACCTGACCTGCTGATTGCAACCGGTGATGTGACGCTGGATGGCGCTGACAGCGAGGCTGACTTCACCTTCACCGCCGAATGTTATGCCCAACTGCCGTTGCCGGTGCTTTCGGTGCCGGGCAACCACGATGTGGGCGACCACCCGGAACGCGCGCCGCGCCAGCCGGTGAATGCCGAGCGCATCGAGCGCTTCCGCCGCCACATGGGCGCCGACCGTTGGGCGCTGGACCGCGCCGGCTGGCGCTTGCTCGGCCTGAACAGCCAGGTGATGGGCAGCGGCATTGCAGAGGAAGCCGCGCAGCTGACGTTCATCGCTGAACAACTGGCCACGCTGGGCGACCGCCGGTTGGCGGTGTTCCTGCACAAGCCGTTCTTCCTCACAGACCCCGCCGACCCGGTGTTCGACTACTGGTCGGTGCCGCCCTTCGCGCGGGCGCCGCTGACCGCGCTGTTCGATCATCCGGCGCTGCGCCTCGTCGCTTCCGGGCACCTGCATCTGCACCACGCGCAAAAGCGCGGCGCCGCCATTCTGGCCTGGGCTCCGTCGGTCGGCTTCATTGTGGCGCCGGAAGAACAGAAAGACGTCGCTGGCGAACGCCCTTGCGGCTGGCTGCTGCACCGCTTTGGCGAGGATACGGTGGAAACCACCCTCGTGGCCCCGCCGGAGATGACGCGCCCCTACATTCATGAGGTGCGCGCCGAGGCTTATCCACACTCCTCCCTGTTGCCCACCAAGGCGGGTTGAGCCGGGCATGCCTGGCATTACGGTTGAAGGCATCCACAAATCATTCGGCGCCACGGCGGTGCTGAAGGGCATTTCGTTGACCATGGCCGAGGGTGAATTCCTCGCCCTCGTCGGCCCCTCGGGCTGCGGCAAGACCACGCTGCTCCGCATCATCGCCGGGCTGGAGGCCGCCGATGCCGGCAGCATCCGCATTGCCGGGCGAGACGTGACCAGGCTGCGTGCCGCTGACCGCGATATCGCCATGGTGTTTCAGAACTACGCGCTCTACCCGCATTTGACCGTGGCCGAGAACCTGGCCGTGCCGCTGGTGATGCGGCGCATGAATGCCTGGCAGCGGGCACCGCTGCTCGGTCGCTTCGCCCCCGGCCACACCAGCCAGCGCGCCGCCATCACCACCCGGGTGCGTGACGCCGCTGAGATGCTGCGGATAGGCCACCTGCTGGACCGCCGCCCGGCGCAGCTTTCGGGTGGGCAGCGCCAGCGCGTGGCGCTGGGCCGCGCCCTGGTGCGCGAACCGCGTGCCTTCCTGATGGATGAGCCGCTTTCCAACCTGGATGCCGAGCTGCGCGCCAGCACGCGGCGCGAGATTGTTGAACTGCATCGCCAGGCCGGTGTGACCACCGTGTATGTCACGCATGACCAGGTTGAAGCCATGACCATGGCCGACCGGGTTGCGGTGATGATGGGCGGCGAGCTGCTGCAACTGGGCACCCCGCGCGCGGTGTATGAACAACCGGCCGACCTGCGCGTCGCCGGCTTTCTCGGCAGCCCGCGCATCAACACCCTGGCGGTGCAGGCCACGCCTGGCCGGCTGCGGTTGGGCGCGCTGGAGTTGCCGCTGGCACCGCAGACCGACGCAGGCACGGCGCTGACCCTTGGCTTACGGCCTGAGGCGTTGCGCTTGGCCAGCCCTGGCAGTGCGGCGCCCGGCCTGCCGGTGCGGGTGGAGCACCTGGAATATCTGGGCGCCGAGTTGCTGGTGCACGCCAGGATGGCGAATGCCGAAGCTGCCCTGGTCGCCCGCCTGCCACTGGCCGAGGCCGCCGGGCTTGCGGTTGGCGCGGCAACAACCCTGGCTGCCGACTGGGGCGCGGCACTGCTGTTCGATGCCGCCGGGCGACGCGTTGGCATGGCGCTGAAGCAGCAGGCCCATGTCTGAGGCACGAACAACGCCAGCACTTCGCTGGGCCCTGGGCGAAGCCGCGGCCGGCTGGCTGTTGGCGGCACCGGCGGCAACGGCGCTGTTCCTGTTGCTGCTCGGCCCCAGCCTGGCACTCATCGCGCTCTCATTCACCGATTGGGAATTGGGTGCGCCGGGCCTGCGCTGGATTGGCCTGGACAACTATGCCGAGTTGCTGGACGACCGCACCTTCCTCACCGCGCTGCGCAACACGCTGGTTTATGTCGGGGTGGTGATGCCGATTTCCATCGCGCTCGGCCTTGGCATCGCGCTGCTGGTCGAAGGCGGCACCAGGTTGCGCGCCGCCTTCCGTGCCATCTACTTCCTGCCCGTGGTCTCGCTGCTGGTGGCGATGGCGACGGCTTGGCAATACCTGCTGCACCCCACCATCGGGCCGGTGAACCGGCTGCTGGGCATGCTCGGCATCGCGCCCATCAACTGGCTTGGCTCGTCCGACTGGGTGATGACCTCGCTCTGCGCCATCGGGGTGTGGGAAAACATCGGCTATGTCGTGGTGCTGTTCATGGCCGGGCTCACCGCCATTCCGTCGGAACTGCATGCGGCGGCTGAGGTTGATGGCGCTCGCTCGCCCTGGGCGCGGTTCCGCCTGGTGACCTGGCCGCTGCTCGGACCCACCACGCTCTTCGTCGTCACCATCATCGCCATTCGCTGCCTGCGCGTGTTCGACACGGTGGCGGCGCTGACCCGCGGCGGGCCGAACAATGCCTCCGAGGTGTTGCTGCACGTGATGTACAAGGAAGGCTTCAGCTATTTCCGCATCGGTTATTCCGCCGCCATCACCGCCGTATTCCTGGCCGTGGTGCTGGCGCTGATGCTGCTGCAGAATCGCCTGCTTGACCGCCGGGTGCACTACGCATGAGGCCCGGCGCGCGACCTGGCCTGCTGGCCGACCTGCCGCGCCTGGCGGTACTGAGCCTAGGTGCGCTGGTTATCCTGGCGCCTTATCTCTGGATGCTCTCGGCTTCGCTGAAGCCGGGCAGCGAGATCTTCCGCGACAGCCTGGCCCTGCTGCCGGAGCGGCTCTACGCCGTGGAGAATTACAGCAAGGCGTTCCGGGAAGTGCCGCTGCTGCGCTTTCTGTTCAATGGCGCCGTGGTGTGCGGCTTGATTCTGCTGCTGCAACTGCTGTTTGCCGTGCCCTGCGCCTATGCACTGGCCAAGCTGCGCTGGCGCGGGCGGGAAACCATGTTTGCGCTGGTACTGGGCGGGTTGCTGATACCGGCGCATGTACCGGCCCTGCCGCTATATGCCGGCCTGGCCGCCGCCGGATTGCTGGATACCTATGCCGCGCTGGTGGCGCCCTTCGTCATTTCGGTCTTCGGCATCTTCATGTTCCGCCAGGCCTTCCGCGCCCTGCCGGATGAGTTGATTCAGGCCGCGCGCATCGACGGCATGGGCGAACTTGGCATTGTCTGGCGCGTGGTGCTGCCCAATGCCTGGCCCACCGCCACTGCCTTTGCCACCTTTTCGGTGGTTGCCCATTGGAACGACCTGTTCTGGCCGCTGGTCGCGGTGCAGAGCGCCGAATTGGCAACGCCGGCGCTTGGCGTTCTGTTCTTCCGCGCCGAGGAAGCGGGCAATGACGTTGGCGCGCTGATGGCCGCCAGCGTCGTGGTCACCGCGCCGATGGTTGCGTTTTTCCTGCTGGCACAGCGCCGCTTCATCCAGGGCGTCGCCACCGCCGGCCTCAAGGGCTGAACCCCAAAATCGGAGATCAAGTCAGATGATCAAGACTTCGCGGCGCGCCACGCTTGGCCTCGCGCTCGGTGCCATGGCGCAGCCGGCGCTGGCCCAGTCGGGCATTGAACTGGTGGTGCACTACCCCATGCCGGCCTTCTTCAAGGACGTGATGGAGAAGGTCGCCACCGAGTTCATGGAGGCCAATCCCGGCATCCGCGTTCGCTACCCGGCGCCTTCGCCGAACTATGAGGATGGCGTGCAGACCGTGCTGCGCCAGGCGGTGGCAGGCGGCTTGCCCGATGTCAGCTTCCAGGGCCTCAACCGGCTGCGGGCGCTGACCGAGCGTCGCCTGCCGGTGGATCTCTCACCTTGGCTGGCGCGTGATGGTGGCGCCGATGCGCGCGGCTGGAGCGCCCCGGTGCGCGGCCTTGGCCATTTCGGCGGCATCCAGGCCGGGCTGGCCTTCGCCGCTTCCAACCCGGTGGTGTACTACAACCTCAACCTGGTGCGCCGCGCCGGTGGCGATCCCGACAAGCTGCCGACCAGCTGGGATGACCTGCTGGCGTTGTCTGGCCGCATTGCCGCGCTGGGTGAAGGTACGAGCGGGATGCATTTCCGCTGGGGCGGCGACGACTGGATGTTCTCCGCCCTGCTCTACGGCTATGGCGGCCGCATGTTGACCGAGGACGAGAAGGACGTTGCGTTCGGCGGCCCTGAAGGGCTTGCCGCCATTCGCCTGGTGGACCGCATGGTGAAGGAGGGCAGCATGCAACCCTTGACCGTGGATGCGGCGCTGCAGTCGTTCTACGCCGGCAAGCTCGGCATTTTCGCCGGCACCACCGCCTATATCGCCAGCATGCTGCGCAGCATTGGCCCCAGCGTTGAACTGCGCACCGCGAAGATGCCGGTGATCAACGCCGCGCGTGGCCGCCTGCCCACCGGCGGCAATGCCGCGGTGATGCTGACGCGTGACACCGCACGCCAGGAGGCGGCCTGGAAGTTCATCGCCTTTGCCACCGGTCCGCGCGGCCAAACCATCATGACCCAGGGCACCGGCTACGTGCCCTCCAACACCATCGCGCCGACCGAGGAACGTTACCTGGGCGGCTTCTACCGCGAGAATCCGCTATTCCGTCCGGCCATGGAGCAACTGCCAATCTCGCAGCCCTGGTACGCCTTTCCCGGCACCAATGGTGTTCGGGTGACGGAGGCGATTGTAAACAACCTGGCGCGCGTCGTTGAGCAGCGGGCAACGCCGGAAGTGGCGCTGGCCGACATGGCGCAGGACGTGAAGCGCCTGCTGCCGCGCTGACAGCCGCGGCGACGTTGCCGAAATTGTACAGCGACTAACTGACGGAACCAGTGCGGCGAGGATTGCCGCACTGGCAGGTATGGCTGAGTTGCAGCGGCGGCGGTGAAGGAGATGGTGCGCAACAAGGTGGACTACCTGCCGTTGGACGAGTTGCGCGGCCGCATCGCCACCATCATTCCCGGTGAGCGGCTGACCGAGGCAGCGCAGCCGATGATTGACTACCTGAAGGTGTTCGAGCGCGGCGCCAACCTGTTCCCGGGGTTTGAGAACGAGATCCAGGGCGTGTACCGCGAGACGATGCCGGGTAGGCAGGTGCGCTTCCACACCGATGTGCTGAGCGAATAGGGCTCAGCGTGCGCGCGGGTCCAGCGCCGTCTGCACCAGGGCTGCCACTGCGTTGACCGCCACAATGGCCAAGGCCGCCGCCGCCAGCCCGGCCAGCACCACGGGCTGGTCGCGGCCTTGCAGGGCGTTCAGCACCAGGGCGCCAACGCCGGGCAGGCCGAACAGCATTTCCATGGTCAGCGTGCCACCGAGCAGCCCAGCGATCATGACGCCGGCCACCGAAACCGCCACCGGCGCCGCCAACGGCAAAATATGCCAGCGGGCAATGTGCAGCGGCGCCAGACCCTTCGCCCGCGCCACGGTCACATGCGGGCGGGCCGCCACCTCGGCCACTTCCTCGGCCAGCGGTTTTGCCAGTTGCCCGGCATTGTCCACGCCCAGGATCAGCGCCGGGGCCAGCAGGCCGCCCATGGCCGGAATCCAATGCAGTTCCACCGCAAACAGCAGCAGCACCGCCACGCCAACGCAGAAGGTGGGCAGGGCGATCGACCACAGGTTCAGCGCCTCCATGGCCCGGCCAGCCAGGCGCGAGCCTGCCGCGAAGGCCAAGCCCAGCCCGCCGGCCAGCCCAAGCCCGATGGCGGCGGAGGCGGCGGCCAGTTCCAGCGTGGCCTGGGCCGCCTCTGCAAGCATCGGCCCAACCGGCTGGCCGAAGCGTTGCGAGATGCCAAGGTCGCCACCCAGCGCCGCCAGCAGCCAACCGCCGAAGCGTTCCAGCACCGGGCGATCCAGGCCCAATTCGGCGCGCATTGCCGCCTGCTGCGCGTCGTCCAGGTCGCCGGCGGCTGCCAGCACCTCTACCACGTCACCGGGCACGGCGCCGAACAGCAGGAATAGCCCGAACAGAATGGCCGCCGCCTGGCCGAGCGCCGCCAACAAAGTCAGCACCAGGCGCTTCATGCGGCGCGCAAAGGGTCGGCACGGCGACGCAGCGCGTCTCCGGCCAGGGCACAGGTGGCGGTGGCAACGGCAATGGCCAGCACCGGCGCCACCAGGGCATGCGGTGCCACTTCGGCGAAGCGCGCGGCATCGGCGGCCATGCGGCCCCAGGTTGGTGCGTCCGGCGCAGTGCCCAGGCCTAGGAAGGACAGCACGCTTTCCGTCACGATGCAGCGCGGCAGCACGATGGCGCCGAGCGTGACGATGGGGCCGGCGGCGTTTGGCAGGATGTGCCGCGCCATGCGTCGCACCGGCCCGGCACCATTCACCAGCGCGGCGGCGATGTAGTCGGCCGTGGCCTCGCGCTGCCAGGCGGTCCGCGCCACATGGGCAAAGAGTGGCGCGTAGGACAAGCCGAGCGTCAGCACCAGCGGCGCCAGCCCCGGCCCCAGCGCGGCCAGCCCAACCAGGCCGAGCAGCAGCGGCGGCAGGCCGCGCAAGGTATCAATGGCGGCGAAGCCCAACGCCTCGGCCCAGCGCCCGGCGGCGGCCAGCACCAGCCCGGCCAGCGCGCCCACCAGCAGTGCCAGCGCGGTGCCGCCACTGGCGACCAGCAGGGTAGTGCCGGCACCAGCCAGCAGGCGCGAGAGGATGTCGCGGCCCAGATGGTCGGTGCCCAGGCCATGCGCCCCACCGGGCGCCAAGTTCAGCGCGCCCAGGTCCTGGTCCAGCGGGTCCAGCGGAGCCAGTCCAGGCCCCAGGAACGCCAGTAGCAGCAGGGCCACCGGCGCCAGCCACAGCTTGCTCATCCCAGCTGGGTGGCGGCCAGCCCGCCATCGGCGCGGTGCGGCGACCAGGTGAAGCCGGTGCTGTAGCCCTTCACCTCGGCGCGCCAGGCGATTTGATTGGCGGCGTGGCCCAACCCGATGAAGTACTGCTTCTCCAGCACGCGGCGGAACGCCTCGGCATAGCGGGCGCGGCGGGGCTCCAGCGCGGGTTCGGCGGCGCCGGCGCGAATCATGCGGTCCAGTTCGGCATCCTGAATGCCGCCCCACAGCACCGGGTTGGGACCGTCCGACATCAAGCGCACCCAGCGCAGGTAGTAGTCGGCGCGCGGGCCAGAGGCCATGCAGCACAAGTCCCAGTCGTACTGGCCCAGCCGGCGCTGGGCGCCGATATCATCCAGCGCGGTGTGCACCACCTGGAAGCCGAGACGCCGCACCATCTGTACCGCCGCCTGGGCATAGGATTCCTGCCACGAGACGAGTTCCAGCCGCGTCGTCGCCGGGTCCACGCCGGCTTGCCGCAGCAGGGCGCGGGCACGGTCGAGATCCGGCGTGCGGTAGGGGTCAGTGTCGCTCAGCGCCTGGTCGAAATACAGGTTGCCGGGCGAGACCATCTGGTTGGTCGGAATGCCCGCCTCGCCGGCGACAAAGCGCATGAAGCCTGGCTTGTCGATTGCCAGCGCCAGCGCCTGGCGCACCAGCGGATTGTCGAAGGGGGGGCGCGGCCGGCGGTTGTTGAAGCTCACAAAGTACCAGGTGGTGTCGCGCAGCCCCTGCACGCCGAAGCGCGCATCGCCGCGCAATTGCCCCGCCACGTCCGGCGTTACTTCAGCGATGTGCAGGTCTCCGGCACGCAGCGCCAGGCCCTTGTCCACATCGCCGCGCAGGTCGAACTGTACCGCTTCCAGATGCGGCTTGCCCGGGCGCCACCAGCGCGGATTGGCCGGCGCCAGCAGCCGAACATTCGGCTGCCACTGGCCGAACATGAATGGCCCGGTGCCCGCTGGCCGGGTTATGGCGCCATCCCAGCCCGGCGACTTCGGCGAGACGATCCACAACTCCGACAGAGAGGTGAGCAGCGGCGCGTAGGGTTCAGTCAGGTGCAGCACCACGCGGCGCGGGTCGGGCGTTTCCACCCGCTCCACCAGGCGCATGGCGCCAGCCAGCCAGCCGCCGCGCACCTTGTCGCGCACGCGCAGAATGTTGGCAGCCACGGCCTCGGCATCCATCGGGCTGCCATCATGGAACAGCACATTCGGGCGCAGGGTGAAGCTGGCGGTGCGGCCATCCTCCGAGACCGCGAAGGCTTCAGCCAGGAAGGGCTGCACCCCGCCATCCGGGCCGATACTGGTCAGCGCCTCCACGAAGCATTGCTGCACGCCGATGCTGCCGGTGTGCCGATGCGGATCCGCAGTATCCAGCCCCAGGGTCGCATAGCGCAGGGTACCGCGGCGGGGTGCTTCCTCGGCACGGGCCCAGGTGGAAGCAATGCCGGGGGCGGCGAGCAGGCCAAGGGCAAGGCGACGGCTGATCATGCGGCGGGTTCCTGCGAGGGGCGGGATTGCAGCGGCGCGCCATCCATCGGCTGGCCGGCATCGCCATGGCCGAGGAAGGCGAGGATGCTGGGGGCCAAATCGATGGGCGCGGCGGCGCCGTGGTCCTGCGCGCCGGCGGCAAAGCCGGGGCCTTCGATAACCATGACCGGCGCTTGCTCGGCGGCACCCAGCCCGCCATGCTGGCCGCAGCCCAGCCGGTCCGGCTTGCCGGCGGCAGGCTTGGCCACCAGGGTCATGCCGGGAATGCCGTATTCATTCATGCCATTGTGGCGACGCATGGTGATGGCGGCGACCAGCCCCTCGGCGCCCGGGCGCTGGCCGATGGCGACAAGCGCCTCCCCGGCATGGACCGCGCCGGCCCAGGGGCGCGAGCGCAGGAAGGCCAGCAGCGGGGTCGGGTCCGTGCCGGGGGCCTGGTACACCAGCACGGAACTGCCGTTGGCAGCGGCCACCAGGCCGTCGCCCACGGCAAAGCCGGCGGCGGCCAGTTCGGTATCCACATCAATCACCGCTTCCACCGTCTCATGCCCATGGTCGGAGCCGGCCAGTAGCAGCACATGCTCCCCCATGGCGCGGCGGCGGTCGGCGCCGGCCATCACCCGGCCCAGGCAGGCATCGGCGTTGGCAATGGCGGCCCAGGCGGCCGGTGAGCCAAGCGGATTGGCGTGCTGCGAGGCGTCGGGCTCACCCAGCCAGAGCACGCCGAGCGCCGGGCCGGTGCCGGTGGCAGGAAAGACCTCCTCCAGGAAACGTTCGGTCAGCCGTGCGTCGCCAGCCGCGTCCAGCGTGATGTCGCTGGGCGGGGCTTGCTCAACGCCATTTCGATGGGCCAGCACCCTGTGCAGCACACGACCGCTGCGGTTGGGATCATGGGCCAATGCGGCGCCGGGCGAGACATTGCTGAAGATCACCGCGCCATCATGTGGCGCCAACCGGTCGGCCAGCGTGGGGCGGAACAGCGCCTGGCCGTGGCGGGTGTGGCGCGCAGGCAAAAAGGCGGGCGAGCCGGCATCCCAGGCCGCCAACCGGCCATTCTCTGCCAACAGCGCGGTGGAATTGCCGCCCAGGCCGTGGCTCGCGGGCACGCAGCCGGTGGCGGTGCAGGCCGAGACCACCCGCGTGGCGCTGGGGAACATGGATCGGTAGGCCGGAAAGCAGGTACCGCGTTGGCGTAGCCGCCACAGGTTGGGCGTACGTTCCGGGCTGACCGCATCGCGGCGCAGGCCGTCCAGAATGACGAGAAGAGCAAGCGGCATCAGTGGCCTCGGCGGCAAGCAAAGCCACCGAATAGGCCAGCCACATGACCGGCTGACGACACGACCATGACGCGCGGGAGACAGCGTGCGCGCCTTGACAGCAATCCCCTCGCTCACCCAGGCTAGGATGACATTCAGGTTAAGGAGCTACCTGTGCGGGGCAGGCGCCGCGTTTCAATGACGACGTACCGGAGCCATCGGCTTGAGGTTTTCGACGACCAGGGTGATGGCTGGCAGGTGGTGATCCACCCGCCGGTGGCGGTACAGCGCATTACGCTGCACAACCGCGTACCGAGTGGACTGGCCATTCTGGTCGCCGAGGCGCGGGCACGGGTTGACCGCTGCATCATGCCCAGCGTGCCAGAGGGCTACCCCTAAAGCCCGCTGCGCCAGCGTCAGGTTACCCGCTGGCCGCCGCGCCACACCTGGCGCACCACCGGCTGGTCGCCGGCCATGGCCACCCGCACCAGGTCGGCGCGGCGCCCGGGCGCCAACTCCCCGCGGTCCAGCAGGCCGGTAGCCAGCGCCGGGTTGCGGCTTACCATGGCCACCGCCTGCGGCAGCGTCACCCCTACACCAAGCCCCGGCAGCCGAAACGCCGCCAGCAGCAGGCTGGCCGGCACGTAGTCGGAAGACAGCACCTGCAACAGACCCTGCCCCGCCAGGGTGGCGGCGGCGATATTGCCGGAATGCGAGCCGCCGCGGATCAGGTTGGGTGCGCCCATCATCACGGTGATACCGGCCTGCTGGCAGGCCCGTGCCGCCTCCAATGTGGTTGGAAACTCGGCCAGCGTCACGCCATCCTGGGCCGACTGTGCCACATCAGCCGGCGTGGTATCGTCGTGGCTGGCCAGCGCCACGCCATGCGCCTTGGCCAGCGCCACCAACGCGGTGCGATGCCCGTCGCCGAAGGCCTCGGCCTGGGCCAGTTTGCGCCGTCCCGCCGCTTCCACCTCGCCCCGGTTGGCACCATGGCGGGCTGCATAGGCATAGAACTGCTCGACATCGCGAAACTGCCGTTGCCCCGGCGTGTGGTCCATCAGCGACAGCAGCCCCACCGGATACTGGCCCAGCAGCGCGGTCGCCGCCGTCACCACATCGGGCGCGGGCAGTTCGCAGCGCAGATGCGTCAGGTGGCTGGCGCGCAGCAGCCCTTGCCGCTGCGCCTGGTCCAGCGTGCCAAGCAACGCCATCGCTTCGCCGCCCAGGCCACCGCCATCGGCATCAGTGCCAACACGGAGTGAATCGAACACGGTGGTGATGCCCGAGGCGGCGATCTGCGCGTCATAGGCCAGCACGGCACCGAGCGTGTCCCAGCGCACATGCGGGCGGGGCTGCAGGTGGCTCTCCAGGTGGTCGGTGTGCAACTCCACCAGGCCGGGCAGCAGAAAGTCACCGTCAAGGTCCAGCGCGGCCGCGCCGACATCGCCTTCACCAACAGCAACAATCCATTCGTCGACCACTGCCAGCCAGCCGAGCACGACGCGATCCGCCAGCACCAGCCGGGCATTGCCATACAGCGTTGCCTCCGTCAGCCCGGCCGGGGGCATGGACAGGGTATTGATGTCAGGGCTCATCTCGCATCCTCGGGGCAGTGCGTTTCCATGGGCCAGTAGCCCGGCGCGGCAGATGAAGCTTCCATGAAAATGCCGTCCCTCCCGTCGCAGAGCTGCGCCTGTAGTCATGGTGCTGTCTTCAATCCGTTATCCGGCTGTGTCAGCCGGTTGCTAAACGCCGCCGCCTTGACGGAGGCGGCTGATGGCGCGGCGACGGAATGTGTTGCTCATGGTGGTGGACCAGTGGCGCGCGGATTTCGTGCCGAAGCTGGGCGCCGATTTTTTGCGCACGCCGACCCTCGACCGGCCATGTGCCGAAGG
>CANBXZ010000044.1 GCA_947373495.1 Acetobacteraceae bacterium | reverse complement strand
TCACCACGGACTGGTGGCGCATGGCCTCGGCCAACTGCGGCAGGTTCCATTCCTGCAACGCCAGCGCGGTGAACAGCGGGAACAGCACCAGCCCGGCGCCGGCCGGGGCCGGCACGCCGGTGAAGAAGTTCTGCGAATAGGCCGGCTTGGGCGGCTCGGCCCCCAGCGCCAGCGGGGTTTCCACGATGCTGGCGTTGAACCGCGCCAGTCGCAGCGCGCTGCACACCGCGAACAGCAGGCAGGGCGCGAAGCCCAGGCCATGCAGGTCGTGCAGCGCCCACATGTACAAGATCAGCGCCGGCGCCACGCCGAAGCACAGGAAGTCCGACAGGCTGTCGAACTCGGCGCCGAATCGGCTGGTGGCGTTCAGCAGCCGGGCCAGCCGGCCGTCCAGGCCATCGATCACCGCGGCCACCACGATGAGCCCGGCGGCCTGCTGCCAGGCGCCATCCAGCGCCACGCGAATGGCGGTCAGCCCGGCGCACAGGCCAAGCAGCGTCATCAGGTTGGGGATCAGGCGGTTGAAGCTGGGGCCGCGGTAGCGCGGCCGGGTACGGGGGCGAAAGCGGCGCAGCCGGCCGCGAAGGCCCGGCTTGCCGGGCGGGCGGCCGCTGTCGCTCACGCGCGCAGGTCCGCCAATACGGTCTCGCCGCCGATCATGGTCTGGCCTTCCAGCACCAGGGGGCGGACGCCTTCGGGCAGGTACACGTCGGTACGGCTGCCGAAGCGGATGATGCCGAAGCGGTCGCCGGCACGCAGCGAATCGCCTTCCTTCACGTCGCACAGGATGCGGCGGGCGATCAGCCCGGCAATCTGCACCACGGCCAGGCTGCGGCCATCGGCCAGCTTGATCGCCAGGGCATTGCGCTCATTGTCCTCGCTGGCCTTGTCCAGGCTGGCGTTGACGAAGGCGCCGGGGCGATAGGCGATGCGCGTCACCACGCCGTCCACCGGGCTGCGGTTGACGTGCACGTCCAGCACCGAGAGGAAGATCGCCACGCGCATGCGCGGCGCCGGCCCCAGGCCGAGTTCTTCCGGCGGCACCGCGGTGGTGACGCTGACCACGCGGCCATCGGCCGGGGCTATCACCAGCCCAGGCTTGGCCGGCGGCACCCGTTCCGGGTCCCGGAAGAAGTACAGGCAGAAGGCGACGAACAGGATACCGGGCCAGAACAGCCACGGGCCCAGCCATACCAGGCCAAGCGCCGCGACGATTCCACCACCGATGAGGAAGGGCTTGCCCGCCGGATGCGGCGGGGCCAGCACCATGGCCAGGCTTCGAGTAAGGGACATTGCCCACAGTTTATGGTCCTTTCACCATGGCTGGACAACCCTGGCGCGCCATGAACCTCCTCACCCTCGGCCCTTTCGTCGTCGCGCCCGACGGCATCCTGCGCCCCCGCGAGCCCGGGGCGCTGCCCGCATTGCGTTTTGCCTGGCGTGGCCGGGCCTGCGACGCTGAACTGGACGGCACCGCGCTGCGGCTGGCCAGCGCCGCGGCGCGGGTGCCTTCCAGCGCCGAGCCGGGCGCCGACCGCGCCCGCGCCTTCGCCGAACTGGCCGCCCTGCCCGGCCTGTTGCCGCGCGGCTGGCAGGTGAAGCTGCTGCCGGACCATCGGGTGCAGGTGCAGGCGGAGGCGTTGCTGGACAGCCCGCCCACCGCCACCAGCCTGATCGCGGAGATGGTCCGATTCGCCCTGGCGCTGGACCCCTACCTGGACCGGCTGGAAAACGCCGGGGTGCGGTAGGCCGCGGCCCTGGAGCGTGATCGCCTGAGGCGCACTGACCGGAGGGCGTGAATCACACGCCCCGACAACAAGCCGTAGCCTGGTCGGCGCTTCAGCCCGCGCCGATCAGGTGCTACCGGCCGGTGGTCGGCAGGGTAAACACCTGCCCGGGGTAGATCAGCGCGGGATCGCGGATCTGGTCCCGGTTGGCGGCGTAGATCACCGTGTAGCGCACGCCACGCCCGTAGGTATTGCGCGAGATTCGCCACAGGCTGTGCCCGGGCTGCACCACCACCCGGCCGTCGCGCAGCAATTCCGGCGGCACCGTGTCGCGCTGGAACGGCACCTCCACCCGGGCCACCACCTGGCCATTGGCGGCCAGTTGGTCGGCGCGCAGCGTGTGGCGGCCCAGGCCGGGCTGGTTGGGCGGGGTCAGGTTCCAACGGCCGGAAGCGTCGGTACGGGCATCGCCCAGCAGGTCGGCATCCACATACAGCCGCACCAGGCTGCCCGGCGTGGCGCTGCCGGCGAAGCGCATGGCCCCGGCATCGTCGTAATCCACCACATCCACCGCCAGCCGCGCCTGGTCGGCACCGCCCACCGGCGCCTGCAACAGCCGCGGCGCGGCATCGGCCGCGGCGGCGGAGGGCAGCAACATGGCCATGGCACCCATCGGCGCGGCCTGGGCTTGCGCCTGGGCTTGCGCCTGAGGCGCGGCTTGACCCTGGGCTTGCGCCGGGGCCGCAGCCTGGGCAGCGCCGGCCACAACGGCGGGCGCCGGCCGCGGCATGGCCGAGGCCGAGCCAGCCGCTGCCACCGTGGCAGCGGCAGCGGCAGCGGCCGCAGCCTGGGGCGCAACAGGGGCGGCAGCGGGGGCCGCCGCCGGGGCGCCACCGGCCATCTGGTCCGCACTGCCCGGGCGTTCCGGCACCAGCAGCACCACGGTTTCGGCGCCCGGCACCGGGTCCTGCCCGGCCAGGCGGGAACTCAGCGCCAATTCCCGCACACCCGGGGCCAGCGGCTCGGTCGGCAGGATAACCCATTCGCCGCGCGCATCGGCGCGGGCGCGGCCGAGTTCGCGGCCGCCTTCGGTCAGCGTCACCTCGGCGCCCGGTTCGGCCCGGCCGGCCGTTACCAACGCGCCACGGGCGCCAATGCGCGCCACGTCGAAGCGGGGCGGCCGGGCGGCAGGGGCGGCGGGTTGCGTCACCGCGGTGCTGGCCTGGGTGGCGGCGGCCGGCGCGACGGCGCCCGGGGCGGCGGCCACCGGGGCCGCGTTCTGCGCCGGCGCCGGGCTGCCGGCACCTGCACTGGCGGCGGGCCGCTGGCGTAGGGTGGGAAAGGCTTCGGGAATCAGCATCCAGGCGGAAGCGGTGGCCGCCAGCAGGATCAGCCCGATCAGCGTGATAACTCGCACGCTTGCGCCTCCGTCAACGGGCGCGCCCGGAAAACCCGGTTGCCGCCGCACATCACTTTTTGCTCCATACCCGCATATGCGCCTGGACAACAGCGGCAACGGTGACGAAGCGCGCCGCCGCGCTATGGTACCGGCACAGCAGGGAATGGGGTGCCGCATGAGCGAGGCGACGCGACAGGTTAAGGTATGGGATGGCTGGATTCGCGCCTTCCACTGGGTGCTGGTGCTGCTGGTGGCGGCGCAATACGCCACGGCGCAGCTGGGCCTGATGGACTGGCACATCCGCCTGGGCTTCACCGTACTGGCGCTGGTGGTGTTCCGGCTGGCCTGGGGGTTGGTGGGCAGCGACACGGCGCGGTTTGCCCGCTTCCTGAAATCCCCCCTGGCGGCGCTGGAACACCTGAAGCATCTGCGGCGGCAGGAGCCGGATACCGAGATCGGCCACAATGCCGCCGGCGGCTGGATGGTGCTGGGGCTGCTGGGGCTGCTGCTGGCCCAGGTGGCCAGCGGGCTGTTCGCCAATGAGGAGCCGGGCGAAAGCTACGGTGCCCATGGCCCCTTCGCGCTCGGCATCTCCGATTCGCTCAGTGGCCAACTGACCTATGCGCATGAACTGGTCTTCGACCTGCTGCTGCTGGCCATCGCGCTGCATGTGGTGGCGGTGCTGGCCTATGCGGTGCTGAAGCGGCACGACCTGGTGCGGCCGATGGTCACCGGCCTGAAGCGCCTGCCGGCCGACCTGGCCGCGCCGCGCATGGGCAACCCGGTGCTGGCGGCGGTGCTGCTGGCGGCCGCCGCGGCCGGCGCCTGGTGGCTCAGCCGCCAGGGTGGCTGACGCCAGGGCAACCAAAGCCGGGGCAACCGACGCTGGTGGCCCGGGCAGGCGCCCGGGCCGGCGTTTCAACTCAAGGCGCCGGCCGGGCAAATCGCCGGCCGGCCAGGCTCGATCAACGCGCGCGGTAGGTGCGGTGGCAGGCGCCGCAGGTCGGGCCCACTGCCTGCCAGGCGGTCTGGAAGGCAGCGCCGTCGCCGGTGGTGGCGGCCACGCGCAGCGCCTGCAGCTTGGCCACCGCGTCGTTGGCGGCGGCCACGAAGCCGGCATTGTCGGACCAGATGGTCGGCAGCGCCTTGGTGTCCCCGGTGCCGGAGCCGGCCGGGAAGCGGGCGGGCAGGCCCTGGTAGAAGGCGATCATCTCGTCGAGCGTGCCGGAAAACTGCGCGCCGGGGCCGCGGACATCCGCCACCGCCTTCATCGCGGTCATGTGCTCGCCCATGCGCTTCAACCCGGCGCGACGCTGGGTGATGACATCACCCTGGGCGAAGGCCATCGAAACGCCACCCAAGGCCAACACGGCAAGCCCAGCCAGCAGTATTTTCTTCATCAGGGGTCCCCCTCGACCGAATGGCGCCATCATGCCACGGGGAAGGTATTCGCCAACACGCCGCGAAACGTTACTTTTTGCTGACCCCGGGCCCGCAGGAGCCACCATGTCGCACCCCCTCCGCTCCGTTGCCGTCTTCTGTGGCTCCCGCACCGGCCACGGTACCGCCCATGTCGCCGCCGCGCGGGCGCTGGGCACCGGGCTGGCGCGGCAAGGGCTGCGGCTGGTCTATGGCGGCGGCGGTGTCGGGCTGATGGGGGAGGTCGCCAAGGCCGCCCTGGCCGCGGGGGGCGAGGTGCATGGCGTCATCCCCGGCTTCCTGCTGCATGCCGAACGGCCGCCGCCCTCGGGCATGACCACGCTGGAGGTGGTGCCCAGCATGCACGCCCGCAAAACCCGCATGTTCGAGCTTTCGGACGCCTTCGTGGCGCTGTCCGGCGGGCTCGGCACGATCGACGAACTGGTGGAGATCCTCACCTGGCGGCAGTTGGGGCTGCACGACAAGCCGGTGCTGGCGCTGGACATCGAAGGCTGGGCGCAGCCCTTCATGGCGCTGGTGGAGGCGATGATCCGCCAGGGCTTCGTCAGCGAGAGCGGCCGCCGGCTGTTTCAGCTGGCCGGCACGGTGGAACAGGCGCTGGCGCTGCTGCGGGCGGCGCCGCTGCCGGACAGCGCCGCGCCGGCGGCCAGGCTTTAGCGGTGGCGGGCTTCGCCCCCATCCTGGCCCGCGCCACCCGGCGCAAGGGCGGCACCGCGGCGCTGGAGGCGCTGCTGCCGCCGCCTCGCCGGGCCACCGCGCCCCTGGGAGACGACCGCTACCTGGCGGAAATGACCCGCCGGGTGTTCAGCGCCGGCTTCGTCTGGCGCGTCATCGACCAGAAGTGGGACGGGTTCGAGGACGCCTTCCTGCACTTCCACCTCGGCCAGTTGCTGTTCCAGCCGGATGAGTTCTGGGAGGCGCTGACGCGCGACACCCGCATTGTCCGCAATGGCCAGAAGATCATGGCGGTGCGCGGCAATGCCCGCTTCATCCGCGACATCGCCGCCGAGCATGGCAGCTTCGCCGCCTTCCTGGCCGCCTGGCCGGCCGAGGACCAGGTGGGGCTGCTGGCGCTGCTGGCCAGGCGCGGCTCTCGCCTGGGCGGCCATACCGGGCAGTACCTGCTGCGCTTCGTCGGCTGGGACGGCTGGGTGCTGTCCCGCGACGTGGTGGCCTGCCTGCGCGATGCCGGGGTGGACCTGGCCGAAAACCCCACCAGCCAGCGCGACCTGAAGCTGGCCCAGGCCCAGTTCAACGCCTGGTCGCGTGAGACCGGGCTGCCGCGGGCCCGGCTTTCCCGCATCTGCGCCTATTCGGTCGGGGAGAACCTGGTGCTGCGCCCCGGCGACGAGCCGGGCGGAGAGGGCTAAGCTGCCGCCCGGACAACAGGAAGGAAGCGCCGCGATGCCGATCTATACCCTGGGCGACAAGACCCCCACCCTGCCGGCCGAGGGCCGCTACTGGGTGGCGCCCAATGCGCAGGTGATGGGCGATGTGCGGCTGGCCGAGGATGTCGGCATCTGGTTCGGCGCCGTGCTGCGGGGTGACAACGACCCCATCACCATCGGTGCCCGCAGCAATGTGCAGGACAACACCGTCATCCACGCCGACACCGGCCAGCCCTGCACCATCGGCCAGGAATGCACCATCGGCCACAACGTGACCCTGCATGGCTGCACCATCGGCGACAGCACGCTGATCGGCATGGGCGCCACGGTGCTGAACGGCGCCGTCATCGGCAAGAACTGCATCGTCGGCGCCAATGCGCTGGTGACGGAAGGCAAGGTCTTCCCGGATTTCTCCCTCATCGTCGGCAGCCCGGCCAAGGTGATGCGCGAATTGCCGCCGGAAGCCGCCGCCAACCAGAAGCGTTCGGCCGATGGCTATGTGCGCAACTGGCAGCGCTTCGCCCGCGACCTGAAGCAGGTGGACTGATCGCCCCGGCGGCGTTTAACTCCCGGCACTAAACCGGGAGAAAACGCCAATGGCCCAGCGCCGCACCCTGCTCGGGGCTGTTGCCGCCCTCGCCTGCCCCATGCTGCTGCCCCGCGCCGCCCTGGCCGCCTGGCCAGACCGGCCGATCCGGGTGATCGTGCCCTTCGCCGCCGGCGGCAATACGGATGTGGTGACGCGCACCATCACCCAGGCCATGGCGGAATCGGTCGGCAGGGGCTTCGTGATCGAGAACCGCGCCGGCGGCGCCGGCAGCCTGGGCGCCGAGATGGCCGCCCGGGCCCAGCCGGATGGCCATACCCTGCTGGCCGGCTCCGGCGGTTCGCTCACCGCCAACCCGGTGCTGCAGAACAACCTGCCCTACAACACCGAACGCGACTTCGCCCCGATCGGCCTGGTGGCGCGGGTGCCGATCGGGCTGGTGGTGGCGCCGGGCGTGGCCGCGCGCAACTGGCCGGACTTCCTGGCGCTGGCCAAGGCCACGCCGGGGCAGTTGAACATCGCCACGCCAGCGGTGGGCAGCACCGCCCATTTCGCCCTGGAATTGCTGAACAACGACACCGGCGCCCGGCTGACCCATGTGCCCTATCGCGGCGGTGGTTCCATGGTGGCGGACCTGCTGGCCGGCAATTTCGACGGCGCCCTGCTGGAACTGACCACGGCGTTGCCGCTGCACCAGGAAGGCAAGGCGCGCATCCTGGCGGTTGCCGCGGCCCAGCGGGTACCGCAGATCCCGAATGTGGCGACCTTCATCGAAGGCGGCGCCACCGGCTTCACCAGCACCAGCTTCACCGGCCTGCTGGCGCCACGCGGCACCCCCACCGAGGTGGTGACGGCCTTGCACATGGCGCTGCTCGGCGCCCTGGCCGCGCCGGCGGTGGCGCAGCGACTGGTCACCCTGGGCTGCACCCCGGCCACGCCGGAGGAAGCCTCCCCGGCCGGGCTGGCGGCGTATTTGAAGGCCGAGCTGGAAAAGTACCGCCAGGCCGCGGCGCTGGCCGGGCTGAAGCCGCAATAGGCCGGCCTACCCGCCCAGGCTGCGCGACAAGCCGGCGGCCTCGGCGGCCAGCACCGCCGCCATGTGGTCGCGCTCCGCCGGCTGGAACCGGCCGAGCGGGCCGCTGAGCCCGAGCGCGCCGAGGAAGCGACGGTCCCGGCCGAACACCGGCATCGCCAGCGCCGCCAATTCCGGGTCGCGTTCGCCCAGCGACACCCAGGGGCCGGCACCGGGCATAACAGGGTTGGGCGCGCCGGGGTTGGGCACGCCGCCGGGGGTGAAGGCGCGCAGCACATGGCCGCTGGCGCCACGGTCCAGCGGCAGGGCGCCGCCTTCCTCCACATGGTGGCGCAGCAGCCGGGGCGAGTGCTGGCGGTACAGGCAAATCCGCTGCTCGCCCTCGCGCACGTAGAAGGCCGCGGTCTCCCCGGTGGCTTCCACCAGCCGGGCCAGGGCGGGGCGCACGAACTCGGCCAGGTCGAAGCTGCGGCGGTACAGCACGCCCAGCCGCAGCGGCGTCGGCCCCAGCCGAAACCGGCCATCGGCTTCCCGCAGCAGGTAGCCGAAGCGTTCCAGCGACGCCGCCAGCCGCAGGATGGTGCTGGGATACAGCCCGGTCCGCGCCGCCAGTTCGGCCAGCGCCAGCCTGGGGCTGCCATCGGCGAAGGCTTCCAGGATGCCCAGCGCACGCTCCACCGCCTCCACCTTCTGTTCAGGCTGGCCGGGAGAGGCGCGGGGGCGGCCGCGACGGCGCGGCGCGGCTTCGGGGGCGGACATGGACAAGGCTTTACCCCGAATCAAGCCGCTGCGGCATCGCCCTGCACCGGCATTTCGTGCCACCGTCCGGGATGGCTATGGCTGGAAGCGAGCAAACCGCGCTGTTCGGTAGCGCCACCCCGCGGGCATCTGCTGCTGAACCCGGTCGGTGCTGACTGAAATGCCCACGCTCCGGCTTTTCCAACCAAGGGCCTGGTTCACGCCCGGCGACAGACCCGTCGCCGGCAACCAGGCCCCAACGAGGGAGTGACAGCGCATGCGGCTGGATGGCGCCCCCCGCCTGGCCTGGGTCATCGATGACCCGCTCCCCGAGGTGAAACCCGGCGGGAACCCCAAGGCCGGCCCGACCGGGACGTACCCGCCCCATGCTTGACCTGCTGGTGGTCGGCGGCGGCGTCAACGGCTGCGGCATTGCCCGCGACGCCGCCGGTCGGGGCATGCGGGTGGCGCTGGTGGAACGCGGCGACCTGGCGGGCGCCACCTCCTCGGCCAGCAGCAAGCTGATCCATGGCGGGCTGCGCTACCTGGAACAGTATGAATTCCGCCTGGTGCGCGAAGCCCTGGCGGAACGGGAGGTGATGCTGCGGATCGCGCCGCACATCGTCTGGCCGCTGCGCTTCGTGCTGCCGCATCGGCCCGCGATGCGGCCGCGCTGGATGATCCGCGCCGGGCTGTTCCTGTACGACCACCTGGCGCGGCGGGTCTCCCTGCCCGGCGCCGAGGGGCTGGACCCGCGGCAGGACCCGCGCGGCGCCCCGCTGCAGCCGGAGATCACCAGCGCCTTCGCCTATTCGGACTGCTGGGTGGAGGATAGCCGCCTGGTGGTGCTGAACGCCCGGGACGCCGCCCGGCGCGGCGCCGAGATCCGTACCGGCTGCGAGTTCCTCGGCGCCACCCGCGGCCCTGGCGGCTGGACCTGCCGGCTGCGCGGCGCCGAGGGCGAGACCACCCTGCAGGCCAAGGCGCTGGTGAACGCCGCCGGCCCCTGGGTGATGCAGGCCCTGGCCACCACCCAGGCCGCCTCGCCGGGGCGGATCAGGCTGGTGCGGGGCAGCCATATCGTGCTGCCGGCGCTGTACCGGGGCGACCACGCCTTCATCCTGCAGAACGACGATGGCCGGGTGGTCTTCGTCATTCCCTATGAAGGCCGCTTCAGCCTGGTGGGCACCACCGACGTGGTGCAGGAAACCACCGCCACGCCACGCTGCTCGGAAGCGGAGGTGGCCTATCTCTGTGCCGCCGTGGGCCGGCAGTTCCGCGTGGCCCCACGGCCGGAGGATGTGGTCTGGCGCTATGCCGGGGTGCGGCCGCTGTATGATGATGGCGCCGACAACCCCTCCGCCATCACCCGCGACTACGTGCTGAAGCTGGACAGCCAGGGCGCGCCGCTGCTGTCGGTGTTCGGCGGCAAGATCACCACCTATCGCCGGCTGGCCGAGGAAGCCCTGGAACAATTGCGGGCGCCCGGCCAGCCCTGGACCGCCGGCGCGCCGCTGCCCGGGGGCGACTTCTCCGGCGGGCTGCCGGCGCTGGAGGCGCGACTGGCGGCGCGCTACCCCTGGCTGGACGGCATCGCCCGCCGCCGCCTGGCCCGCGCCTATGGCACCGAGGTGGAAGCCCTGCTGGGCGATGCCACGGAAATGGCGGCGCTGGGCCAGCACTATGGCCACGGCCTGAGCGACCGCGAACTGGACTGGCTGCGGCGCGAGGAATGGACCCGCACCGCCGAGGACGTGCTGTGGCGCCGCAGCAAGCTGGGGCTGCACCTTTCACCGGCGCAGCAGGCGGCGGTGGCCGCCGCCATGGGCTGAGACCAGGCGCCGGGCGGGCCGCCGGTGCGGCCCTTGGCGACGTGGCAGATGCCGCGACCACCCTCGGCGGCTCGGCCCGCAGGCTGCGGCCCGCCGGGCGGAACCTCGGGTGTTCGGGACGAGGCGCCAGCTTCAGCCGAAGCTGCGTTGCAGCCTGGGGTCCGGCACCCGGGCGGCGGCCAGCACATCCACCGCCGCGGCACCGGCCGCCAGCAGGGTGCGGGCGCATTCCTCGGTGGTGGCGCCGCTGGTCAGCACGTCATCCACCAGCAGCACCCGCTTGCCGGCCAGCCGGGCCAGGTGGCGGCGCGGCACGGCGAAGGCACCGGCCACCGCCGCCGCGCGGTCCGCGGCGTTGCGTTCGCCCAGCGGCGGCGTCGGCTTCAGCCGCCGCAGCAGGTCCGGCACATGCGGCAGCCCGGCGCCGCGCGCCAGCCGCGCCGCCAGCAGGGCGGACTGGTTGTAGCGCCGCGCCAGCAGCCGCCGCCAATGCAGCGGCACCGGCGCCAGCAGGTCCGCCCGGGCCAGCAGCGCGGCGCCGGCACGGGCCATGTGGCGGGCCAGCGGCGCGGCCAGTTCGGTGCGGTCCAGGTGCTTGAACGGCAGCACCAGCTTCTTGGCGCCGTCATCATAGCGCAGCGCGGCGCGGGCCTGGGCATAGGCCGGCAAGCGCGCGGCACAGCCGGGGCAAAGCTCCCCACCCTCCCCCAGCGTGCCGGCGCCGGCGAAGGGCAGCGGCACGCCGCAGCGGAAGCAGCACGGCGCCGAGACGAAGCTGAGCGTGCCGAAACAGGCGGCGCAGACGCTACCCTGCGCCTCCACCTCGGCCTCGCAGGTCAGGCAACTGGGCGGCAGCAGGGC
This sequence comes from Acetobacteraceae bacterium, assembly GCA_947373495.1. Classification (GTDB taxonomy): domain Bacteria; phylum Pseudomonadota; class Alphaproteobacteria; order Acetobacterales; family Acetobacteraceae; genus CAIMOR01. The sequence goes on along the minus strand of CANBXZ010000044.1, from coordinate 7,358 downwards.
GTCCAGGGCGACGACGCCACCCCGGACAACATGAGCCAGAAGCGCCTTAAGACTGGCCGAAGCGGGCATCGCCATCGCGTTCCACCTCATGCACCAGGTCGATTTCCCAGCTGAGGTATTCACGCATGGCGTCCTCGATGCCGTCATTGCGGTCGTAGGGGCGCAGGTAGAAGTCGATGCAGTCGGCGTCTTCCGGGTTGCGGCGGTCGGCTTCCAGCGGCAGGCCGTCGGCCTTCCAGGTGGCCATGCCGCCGGCCAGCGGGCGCACCTGGGCCTTGGGCAGCAGCGCCTGCAATTCCGGCACCGCCAGCTTGGCCAGGGTCAGGTCCGGCGCGGCCACCACCACCAGGGCCTTGCCTGCCAGTTGCGGCAGCAGCCTGGCCAGCCGGGTGCGCACCCCCCAGACGGCGCCCGGAATATGCCCGGCGCGGAAGTCCACGCTGCGCGCCAGGTCCACCACCGCCACCGCGGTGTGGCTTTCCAGCGCCGCGGCCACGGCGGCGGGCGGGATGGGGTCGGCGTGGATGTGCTGGGCTTCCGGGCATTCCACCGGCGGCATGCCATGTGCCAGCGCGGCGCCTTCCAGCCCGCCTTCCAGCACATGCACCTCCCAGCCGCCCAACTGGCGCAGCCAGCCGCCGGTCATGCGGGACCGCACCCCGGTGTCGCACACCAGGATGATGCGGGCATGGCGCACCGCCACCCAGGTGTCGGTGCCCTGCACCAGCTGGCCACCGGGGGCGCTGCGGCTGCCGGGCAGGTGGCCGGCGCGGAATTCCTCGGGGTCGCGCACGTCCAGCAGGTGGGTGGTGCGGGTCTTGTCGGCCAGCAGCGCCGGCAGGGCGGCCGGGGCGAGGGTCTTCACCCCATGCTTTTCGGCAAAGGTCCGGGCGCGGCCCAGCGCGGTTGCCAGGCTGCCGGGCACGCCGCGCGGGTAGCTGGCATTGCTGCCGCGGTCGCAGCTGAAGCCGGCCAGTTCCCAGCCCATGGTGCCGTTGCGCAGCGCCACCACCTTGTTCGGCACCCCGGCGGCCCGCAGCGACTCGGCGCCCATGATGCTGCGGGTACGGCCGGCGCAGTTCACCACGATGGTCGTGGCCGGGTTCGGCACCAGGTCGCCGATGCGATACAGCAGCTCACCGCCCGGCACATCGGTGGCGGTGGGGATGGACATGCGGTGGAACTCGTCCATCGGCCGGCTGTCCAGCACCACCATGTCGGTGCCGGCGTCCATCATCGCCTTCAGCTCCTCGGGGTCCACGCTGGGGGTGTGGTAGTGGTGTTCCACCCATTCGCCGAACGCCTTGGACGGCACGTTGACGCCGCTGAACAGCACGTAGCCGGCGGCTTCCCAGGCCTTGTTGCCGCCTTCCAGCACGCTGACATCGGTGCAGCCGATGGTCTTCAGGTAGGCCGCCAGGCGCAGCGCCAGCCCGCCCTCGCCGGCATCCACGCAGCATACCCGCACGCCGGGGCGGGGCAGGATCTGCCGGGCCCGCAATTCCGCCTTGGCCAGGCCGCAGGGGTTGGCCCAGAACAGGTGGGATCGGCCGAACTCGCCATCCTCGCGCGCGTCCAGAATGGCCAGTTCCTGGCCGTCGTTGATCCAGCCCTTGAGGGTGGCGGCGGTGATGGTCTGCATGACGCTGGGTCCCCGTGATTGCGGGCAGGCTAACCTGCCTTGCGGCGGGGCGGAACCGGGCGCATTTCACGCCCATGAGCGCCACCAACCCGCTGATCTTCGATCGCCGCCTGCATCGCCTGCGCCGGGACCGCGCCGCCGCCACGGTGGCCCAGGTGGCGCCGGTGCTGGAAGCCGCGGCCGACCGGCTGCTGGACCGGCTGGACGACATCACCCACCGCTTCCACCGCGCGCTGGAGATTGGCGGCCGCGGCGTGGTGGCGCCCCTGCTGCGGGCGCGGGGCATTCCCTTCGTGGTCAGCATGGACCTCTCCACCCCCATGCTGGCCCAGGCGGGCGGCGAAGCAGGTGGTGGGCTGGCCGTGGCCGGGGATGAGGAATGGCTGCCCTTCGCCGAGGCCAGCTTCGACCTGGTGGTGGCCAACCTGGCGCTGCATTGGGTCAACGACCTGCCCGGCGCGCTGATCCAGATCCGCCGCGTGCTGAAGCCGGATGGCCTGTTCCTGGCCAGCCTGCCCGGCCTGGGCACGCTGCAACCGCTGCGCGAGGCCCTGGTGGCCACCGAGGCCGAGCTGCGCGGCGGTATTTCGCCGCGGGTTTCGCCGTTTCCGGACCTGCGCGACCTGGCCGGGCTGCTGCAACGCGCCGGCTTCGCCCTGCCGGTGGCGGATGCCGAGGACATTCCCCTGGCCTACGCCACCCCGATGGGCCTGGTGCGGGACCTGCGCGCCGCCGGGGAAACCAGCGCCGTGCTGGCGCGGGACCCGCGCACCCCGCCCCGCGCGCTGCTGCCGCGCGCCTTTGGCCGGCTGCCGCTGGTCGAGGGTCATATCCCCATGCCGCTGCGCCTGCTGGTGATGACCGGCTGGGCGCCGCATGAAAGCCAGAGCAAGCCGGCCCGCCCCGGCAGCGCCAATGCCCGCCTGGCCGACGCCCTGGGCGCCGAGGAGCGCAGCGCCGGGGAAAAGGCCGGCCACTAGGGCCCGCTCCCCCGACGCAACGCCACCCCGGCCGTGCCATGCCAGGGAATTGCCTTGGCGGTCCTTGCGCCGGGCCGCCCTGGCGCGCATCTTCGCCCCCCATCCTTGAAACCCCGCGCCCGGCCGAGACACCACCAATGGAGCAGCAGGGCGGCGATTCTCGCCGCATCACCATCCACACCCCCGAGGATTTCGAGGGGATGCGCCGTGCCGGCCGCCTGGCGGCGGAAACCCTGGACATGATCACGCCGCATGTGCGGCCCGGGGTCACCACCGGGGAGTTGGACCGGATCTGCCACGACTATATCCTGGCGCATGGCGCGACGCCGGCGCCGCTGGGGTATCGCGGCTACCCGAAATCCATCTGCACCAGCATCAACCACGTGGTCTGCCACGGCATTCCGGGGGAACGGGTGCTGGCTGAAGGCGATGTGATCAACGTGGATGTCACCGTCATCCTGGACGGCTGGCATGGCGATACCAGCCGCATGTTCGGCGCCGGCGTCATCTCCACCAAGGCACGGCTGCTGCTGGACGTGACCTATGAAAGCCTGATGCTGGGCGTGGCGGCGGTGAAGCCGGGCGCCACGCTGGGGGATATCGGCCACGCCATTCAGGTATTCGTGGAAAAGCACCGCTTCAGCGTGGTGCGGGACTTCTGCGGCCACGGCATTGGCAAGCGCTTCCATGAACCGCCGAACGTGCTGCACTTCGGCCGGCCCGGCGAAGGCCCGGCGCTGAAGCCCGGCATGTTCTTCACCATCGAACCCATGGTGAATGTCGGCCGCCCGGACGTGAAGATTTTGGACGACGGCTGGACCGCGGTGACCAAGGACCGCACCCTGTCGGCGCAGTTCGAACACATGGTGGGCGTGACCGAAGCCGGCTGCGAGATCTTCACCCTCTCCCCGGCCGGTCTGCACCGCCCGCCCTACGGCGCCTGAACCGGCGCCTTTTCCCGCCTTCCTGCGCAGATACCTGACGCCGCCCGGGTGACCCCACCCGGGCGGCGTTTGTCGTTTGGGCTTGCGGGGTCTGGGCCCAGCCCTTAAGTAAATGAGCATCACATTTACTCAGGAGCCGCCCGATGAGCCTCGCCCCTTTATTGGCCGCCCCGGCCGTGGTGCAGTTGCATGCCTTCGCCGCGCTGGCCGCGCTGGTGCTGGGGGTGGTGCAGCTTTCCGGCGTGAAGGGCGGCACCCTGCACCGCACCCTGGGCTGGGGCTGGGTGGCGCTGATGGTGACCGTGGCGACCAGTTCATTCTGGATCACGGTGCATAACGGCCCGGGCCGCTATTCCTTCATCCACGGCATTTCCGCCGTGGTGCTGCTGCTGCTGCCACTGGCGATCTGGCGCCTTCGCCGTGGTGACATCCGCCGGCACGCCCTGATCATGACCAGGGTCTTCATCGGCGCCCTCCTCATTGCCGGCGGCTTCACGCTATTGCCGGGGCGGATCATGCATGACGTGGTTTTTGGCCTGGGCTGAAGCTTGTCAGCCCAGCCCGCCGGGCCTAATCCCGGCGGTGAGGAGCACAAGCCATGGACCACACCGCCGGAACCGACCCGCACGCCGAAATCCGCGAGGAGGTGCGTAAGCTCTGCGCCCGCTTCCCCGGTGAATACTGGCGCGAACTGGACCGCGAGCGCGGCTACCCCACCGCCTTCGTCACCGCACTGACCGAAGCCGGTTACCTGGGCGCGCTGATCCCCGAGGAATTCGGCGGCGCCGGCCTGCCGCTTTCGGCCGCCGCCGCCATTCTGGAGGAAATCCACGCCGCCGGCAGCAATGCCGCCGCGTGCCATGCCCAGATGTACATCATGGGCACCATCCTCAAGCACGGCAGCCCGGAGCAGAAGAAGCAGTACCTGCCCAAGATCGCCACCGGCGAGCTGCGCCTGCAGGCCTTCGGCGTGACGGAACCCACCAGCGGCACCGACACCACCGCGCTGCGCACCGTGGCCCGGCGCGAGGGCGACAACTACATCATCAATGGCCAGAAGATCTGGACCAGCCGCGCCGAGCACAGCGACCTGATGCTGCTGCTGGCCCGCACCACGCCGCGCGACCAGGTGGCCAAGCGCACCGATGGGCTTTCCACCTTCATCGTCGACATGAAGGCGGCGCTGGGCAACGGCCTGACCATCCGGCCGATCCGCACCATGATGAACCACAACACCACCGAGGTGTTCTTCGACAACATGGTGGTGCCGGCCGCCAACCTGGTCGGCGTCGAGGGCAAGGGCTTCCGCTACATCCTCGATGGCATGAATGCCGAGCGGATGCTGATCTCGGCCGAATGCGTCGGTGATGCCCGCTGGTTCATCGAGAAGGCCGTCGCCTACAGCAAGGAACGCGTGCTGTTCGGCCGCCCGATCGGGCAGAACCAGGGCGTGCAGTTCCCCATCGCCAAGGCCTACGCCCAGATGCGCGCCGCCGAGGCGCTGTTGAACAAGGGCCTGGCCAAGTTCGAGCGCGGCGAGAACTGCGGCGAGGAAGCCAACATGGGCAAGATGATGTGCGCCGAGGCCAGCTGGAGCGCGGCGGAAGCCTGCATCCAGACCCATGGCGGCTTCGGCTTCGCCGAGGAATACGACATCGAGCGCAAGTACCGCGAGGCGCGGCTGTACCAGGTGGCGCCGATCAGCACCAACCTGGTGCTGAGCTATGTCGGCGAGCACGTGCTGGGCATGCCGCGCAGCTATTGAGGCAAGGCGGCGTGCCGGCGGGGCCTGCAAGCCCGGTGCGGCACGCCTTGAGCAGCTTGGTCACCCAGCAGGTGAGGAAACGTCATGTCCGGTAGCAAGCCCCTTGCTGGCCTGCTGGTTGTCAGCATGGAACAGGCCGTGGCCGCGCCCTATTGCGCCTGCCGCCTGGCCGATGCCGGCGCCCGCGTCATCAAGATCGAACGCGCCGAGGGTGACTTCGCCCGTGGCTACGATACCTCGGCCAAGGGGCAGTCCAGCTATTTCGTCTGGCTGAACCGCGGCAAGGAAAGCCTCTGCCTGGACATCAAGCAGCCGGCCGACAAGGCGCTGCTGCACGCGCTGCTGGCCAAGGCGGATGTGTTCATCCAGAACCTCGCCCCCGGCGCCATGGCCCGCGCCGGCTTCGGCAGCGCCGAGCTGCGCGCGAAGCACCCGCGCCTCATCACCGTGGACATCTCCGGCTATGGCGAGGAAGGCGAGTACGCCTCGATGAAGGCGTATGACCTGCTGGTACAGGCCGAATCCGGGCTGGCGGCGGTAACCGGCCGGCCGGAAGGCCCCGGCCGCGTCGGCGTTTCGGCCTGCGACATCTCCTGCGGCATCAACGCCTATTCCGCGGTGCTGGAGGCGCTGATCCAGCGCGGCATCACCGGCCGCGGCACCGGCATCGCGGTTTCCCTGTTCGACGGCATGGCGGACTGGATGAACGTGCCACTGATCTACTTCGAGGGCACCGGCCGCGCCCCCGCCCGCATGGGGCTGGCGCACCCGAGCATCTGCCCCTACGGCGCCTTCGCCTGCAAGGATGGCGACCTGGTGCTGATCTCCATTCAGAACGAACGCGAATGGGCCAACCTGTGCACCCATTTCATGGCCGAGCCTGAACTGCCCAAGCGCCCCGGCTTCACCGTGAACAACGACCGCGTGGCCAACCGGGCGGAGGTGGATGCCCATGTCGGGCACCGCTTCGCGCAGTTGACCCGGGCCGAATGCGCGGAGTTGCTGACCAAGGCCGGTACCGCCTTCGGCTTCGTCAACGACGTGGCCGCCTTCAGCAAGCACCCGGCGCTGCGCCGCGTGGTGCTGGAAACGCCGAACGGCCCGGTGCCGGTGGCCGCCCCGCCTGCCCTGTTCAGCGACGGCCTGCGTGAACTGGGCCCGGTGCCGGCGCTGGGCCAGCACAGCACCGCCATCCGCGCCGAGTTCCTCGGCGGTTAAGGCCCGCGCGGCGGCGTCAGCGCCGCGCTTCCGCCACTTCCAGCAGCCCCACCCGGCGCGGCCCTGCCACTGGCCGGGCCGCCACCTGCCGTGGCGCCGGCAGGGCCGCGCGTTGGGCCGCGGCCAGTGCCACCTGGTGGAAGCCATTGCCCGCCGGCGCCGCCCCCCGCGTGGCCTGCCAGGCCGCCACCAGCGCCAGGCGCTGGCGTTCCTCCGCCAGCCGGCCCGCCATGGCCGGCCACGCGGCCATCACCCGCAGCCGATAGCCTTCCGCCCGTTCCGGGGTTTGCGAATGGTAATGCCCGGCCGCCTTCACCCAATCCCCGGCCGCTGCCTGCAGCCGCAGCAGGAACTGGCCGGCGTAGCGGGCATTGCTCAGCGGGTCGAAGGCCTCCTCCAGGCTGGCAAAGGCCTGCGGATGGTGATGCAGGTTCACCTGCAGGCAGCCGACATCAATCACCGTCACGCCCCGCTGGCGCAGCGCCTGCACTGCGGCCATGGCTTCCGCCTTGCTGTCGAAGAAGCGGCCCTGCCCTTCGGCATTCAGCGTCCAGGGCCAGGGCGCCACACCGCCTTCGGGCCGGGGCCGGCCGCTTTCCACCCGGGCGATGGCACCCAGCAGGGCCGGCGGCAGGCGGTGCTCCTGCTCGGCGGCCAGAATGGCGGCCTGGCATTGCGCGCCCGGGTCGGGTTCCGCCGGCAGCAGGCGCTGGGCCTGGGCAAACCCGGCCGCGAACAGGACAGGCACGGCCAGCAGAGGAAGCCATCGGGGCATGGAGCGGAAACCTCAGGTTGGTCGGCACGGTCCT
>CANBXZ010000043.1 GCA_947373495.1 Acetobacteraceae bacterium | reverse complement strand
CCGCCGATGGCGCCGGCGCCGTAGATGCAGATCCTCATGCGTAGAGCCCCGCCGCGCGCGCGGCCTGCGCCGCCAGTTGAGTGGTGAGTTCCAGCGTCGGCACCGCCACGCCGGCCTGCCGGGCCAGCGCCAGCGGCACCTGCCACATCGCCTCCACTTCCATCGGCCGGCCGGCTTCCAGGTCCTGCAGGATGCTCGGCTTGTGGTTCAGCGTGGAGGAGCGGGCGATGCGCGCTTCCGCCGCACCACCCAGCGCATGGCCATAGGCGGCGGCGATGGCGGTGATGTCCTCGGCCGCGCGCACCGCGGCGGCGCGCACCGCCGGGTTGCCCAGCGTGTCCTTCATGCTGGACCGGGTCAGGCAGCACAGCGGCCCGGTCATCAGGTTGCCCAGCAGCTTGTTCCACACGTCGAAGCGGATGTTGCCGCTGGCCTCACCCTTCATGCCCTGGCCACCGCCGGACAGCAGCACCGCCAGCGCCTGCACGCGGGGGCTGATGCTGTTGTCCAGCTCGCCCAGCACCACCTTGGCGTCCTTGGCTTCCACCAGCACCACGCCGGGTTCGGTCACGGTGGCGGCGGCATAGACGATGGCGCCCAGGGTACGTTGCACGCCGACCGCGGTGCGCACCGCATCGCCCGGGTCCAGCGTCGGCAGGCGTTCGCCATCGCGCGGGCCGCCGTGGCTGTCGAAGTACCACCAGGGGATGCCGTTCATCACGAAGGTCACGCTGGTCTCGGCGCCAAGCAGCGGGCCGATGCCGGCGGCCACACTGGGCAGCGCCGGCGCCTTGGTGGTGACCAGCACCGCATCCTGCACGCCAAGTTCGGCCGGGTTGTCGGTGCAGCGCGGGCGGCAATGGATCTCGCCATCCGGCGCCTTCACCCGCAGCCCGTTCTGCTGCATGGCGCGCAGGTGCGGGCCGCGTGCGATGATGGAAACCTCGGCCCCGGCCTTGGCCAGCCGGGCAGCGACATGGCCGCCGATGGCGCCGGCGCCGTAGATGCAGATCTTCATGAAACGGCCTTCAGTTGTGCCACCATGGCGGCGCCCGCCGCGACGATGCGTTGGGTGATGGCGGCGCCGCGCTCGGCGCTGGCGCCACGATTGTCGGCGCACCCCACGCCACCGGGGGCGCTCTCCTCCACGGTGATGGGCGCGGAGAACTCGACGCCGCCGCAGCGGATGGTGCCGAAATTGGTGATGGGCAGGCCGAGGAAGCTGGCCTCCGGCGCGCGCGGCCCGGCGCGTTCCGGCCGGCAGAGCTCCGGCACCACATGCAGCGCCACGGAATACACCGGGTCGCCGCCATGCCCGGCGCTGGCGGCGGGGCCACCGAGTTCGGCGTGCAGCGCGCCACCCACGCGCCACAGATGCAGCGAGGGCACCACCACGCCCAGCCGCCGCCGCAGCGCGCGGCAGGCGCTTTCCACCGCCATGATGCTGCCGGCATGGCCATTCACCACCAGCAGGCGGCGGCAGCCGGTGGCGACCATGCGGGCCAGCACTTCCTCCACCAGGCCTTGCAGCAGCGCGTGCGGCAGTTCGATACCGCCGGGCACGCCGGCGAAATAATCCTCGCCGCCGAAGGGGATGGGCGGCAGCACCAGCGCGTCGGTGCCCGCGGCCGTGGCGGTGGCGGCGATGCGGCGGCTGATCTCGCTGGCGATCAGGTAGTCGCCCATCGGGGCCTGCGGGCCATGGGTTTCCAGGCTGCCCATCGGCAGCAGCACCACGGCGCCGGCCTGGATGCGGGCGGCCACTTCCGGCGCGGTCAGCCTGGCGATTTCATGCCCGGCGATGTCATGCCCCGCGATGTCATTCACGACAGGATCTCCAGCGCGGCGCGGGACAGCGCCTGCACGCCCAGGCCGATGCAGCGTTCATCCGGCTGGTAGTGCGTGTTGTGCAGCCGGTCGTCGCGGCCCGGCGCGCCGGCACCGATGCGCAGTTGCATGCTGGGCACCAGCCCGGCGAATTCGGCGAAGTCCTCGGCGCCCATGCTGGGCACGCCCTCGCTGACCACTTCGCCCAGTTGCGCGCGCACCGCGGCCAGGGTGGGGTCCAGCACGCGGTCGTCATTCACCAGCGGCGGCACGCCCCGGCGATAGTCCAGCGTGCAGGTCACCCGGTGCATCACTTCCAGCCCGGCAACCAGGCGCTGCAGCGCCGCCTCGGCCACGTCGCGCGCCTCGGCATGCAGGGTGCGGACGGTGCCCTTCAACTCCACGCTCTCGGGGATGATGTTGGGCGCGGTGCCACCATGGAACATGCCGATGGTCACCACCGCCGGGTGCAGCGGCTTGATCTCCCGGCTCACCACCGTTTGCGCCTGGGCGACGAAGGCGGCGCCGGCCACGATGGGGTCGATGGCGGCATAGGGGTGCGCGGCATGGCCGCCCTTGCCCTTGATGCGCAGATCGAAGCGGTCCGCCGCCGCCAGGGTGGGGCCGCGGCAGAAGCCGAACTGGCCCACCGGCATGTCGGGCGCGTTGTGGAAGCCGATGGCCATGTCCAGCCCCTCGGCGGCACCATCGGCGATCATGGCGCGGGCGCCGCCCAGCGCCTCCTCCGCCGGCTGGAAGATCAGCACCAGCTTGCCGGCCAGTTGCGCCGCCATGCCCTGCAACACCTCGGCCACGCCGAGCAGCGTGGTGGTGTGGATGTCGTGGCCGCAGGCGTGCATCTTGCCCGGCACCGTGCTGGCGTAGGGCAGCCCGGTTTCCTCCGGCATCGGCAGCGCGTCCATGTCGGCGCGAATGGCCAGCGTGGGCCCCGGGCGGCCGCCCTGGATCACCCCGACCACGCCGGTCACGCCCACGCCGGTGCGGTGCGGAATGCCCAGCCGCGCCAGTTCCGCCGCCACCACGCCGGCGGTGCGCACTTCCTCGAACGCCAGTTCCGGGTGGGCATGGATGTCGCGGCGAATCTCGATCAGCCGCGGTTCAATGGCGGCCACGGCCTGGCGCAACCGGGTCTCGGGATCATTCGGCAGATGGGTCACCGCGGCAGCTCCTTCACACATCCGGCAGGATCAACGGAAGCTCTCGCAGGTGCAAGGTGGGCCGCGCCGCAGCCAGCGTGAGCGCGCTTGCGGCCAAGTGCCAGCGCATGCGATACGCGCAGCCAGTTCGGGGAGAACGCATTGTCCGGGAACTTGCCACGCCGTTGGGTGCTGGGAGGCGGTGTCGCGCTGGCGACAGGCCCAGGACACGTGCGCGCGCAGCCCGCCGGTGCAACCTGGCCGACGCAGCCGCTGAAGCTGGTGGTGCCCTATGCCCCCGGCGGCACCACCGACCTGGTGGCGCGGCTGCTGGCGCAGGGCCTGGGCGAACGCCTGGGCCAACCCATCATCATCGAGAACCGGCCCGGCGCCGGCGCCACCCTGGGCAGCCAGGTGGTGGCCGAGGCACGGCCGGATGGCTACACGCTGGTGATGTCCAACATCGCCAGCCATGGCATCAGCCCGGCGCTGTACCCGGGCCTGCGCTATGACGCGGTGCGCGACTTCGCGCATGTCGCGCTGGTCATTTCCAACCCGTCGGTCTTCGTCGCCAACAAGGACTTCGCGCCGCGCGACCTTGGCGCGGTAGCAGCCCTGGCGAAGGCGCAACCGAGGGGTGTGGCCATCGCCTCCTCCGGCGCCGGGTCGACCAACCACCTGCTGATCGTGCAGTTCGCCCAGGCCACCGGCGCCAACATCAACCACGTGCCCTATCGTGGCGCCGGCCCGGCGATGACGGACGTGATCGCCGGCGTGGTGCCGCTGATGTCGGACAGCCTGCCCTCGGCCGCCGGGCATATCCGCGCCGGCACCGTGCGCGGCCTGGCCATGGCCAGCGCCACCCGCCACCCCGCCTTCCCCGACGTGCCCACCTTCCGCGAACAGGGCGTGGACCTGGTGAGCAACAGCTGGTTCGGCCTGTCCGCCCCGGCCGGCACGCCGCCCGCCATCGTGGACCGGCTGAGCCGTGAGACTCGTGCGGTGCTGGCCAGTGCGGAAACGCGGGCCCGCTTCGCCGAACTCGGCGGTACGCCGGGCGACCTGGATGCCGCTGGCTACACCTCGTTCATCGCCACCGAAGTCGCGCGCTGGCTGCCTGTTGTACGGGCATCCGGCGCAACTTTGGACTGAATGGCATGAACAGAAGCTGTCGCCTGCGGGCTGCTTTCACCGGGCCTGTCGATTGCTGCGTTGCAGCACGTAAGCTCATCTTGACCGCGACGCGGCTTACGGCTGTTTTGTTAACCGCCGGATGTGTGCGCAAACGAGGAGCGTTCTCTCCATGAAGATAAATCAAAAGGACATCGCATCAGGGATCCTGTTGGTCCTTGTCGCGGTGGTAGGTGCGTATCTGAACATGGACCACGCCCTTGGCAGCGCACGCCGCATGGGGCCCGGCTACATGCCGTTGCTGGTTTTCATGCTGCAGGGCGGCATTGGCACGCTGGTGTTGCTGATCGGCTTGTTCAACGGGCCCGACCCGATGGAGAAGTGGAGCGGCGTGGACAGCAAGAGCCTGGCCGCCGCCATCATCGGTGGTGTCATTGCCTGGCAGCTTTCCAGCCGGCTGTTCGGTGAGTTCTTCACCACCGGCTACAACGGCATGGGCTTCGGCATGCTGATCGGCTTCCTCATCATGTGCTGGGCCAAGGGCTGGCGACTGATGGGCTTTGTCTGCGCAAGCCTCTGTGTCTTCGCGCTGCTGCTGGAAAAGGGCGGCCTGGTGGCAGCCACGATCGGCACGGTGGTGATGGCTTCCTTCGCCGATGTGGAACACCACAAGAAGCCGCTCGGCGTGGCTGGCATGACCATCTTCCTCGTTGCGCTGTGCTGGTGGATCTTCATCAAGCAGCTCGATATCCGCGTGGCCGTCTGGCCGCAGTTCTGAACCAAGGCACCGGGACGGAGACCGCACGGAACCATGGAAACACTTCTCGCGAATCTGGCGCACGGCTTTTACGTGGCGTTCAGCTTCCAAAACCTGCTCTTCGCGCTGATCGGCGCGTTGATCGGCACGGCCATTGGCGTGCTGCCGGGCATCGGCCCGGTGGCGACCATTTCGCTGCTGCTGCCCATCACCTTCGGCCAGCCAGCCACCACCGCCATCATCATGCTGGCGGGCATCTACTACGGTGCGCAGTACGGTGGTTCCACCACCGCCATCCTGCTCAACCTTCCCGGTGAGATCAGTTCGGTCGTCACCACGCTGGAAGGCTACAAGATGGCGCGCAACGGCCGCGCTGGCGCCGCCCTGGCCACCTCGGCCCTGGGCAGCTTCTTCGCCGGCTCGGTTGCCACCGTGCTGGTCGCCGCTTCCGGCCCGCTGCTGACCAGCGTGGCGCTGAGCTTCGGCCCGGCCGACTACTTCTCGCTGATGCTGCTCGGCCTGATCATCTCCGCCGTTCTGGCGCAGGGTTCGGTGCTGAAGTCGGTGGCGATGGTGGTGCTGGGTGTGGCGCTGGGCCTGGTTGGCACCGACGTGCAGACCGGCCAGCAGCGCTTCACCTTCGGCGTTCCCGAACTGTCCGACGGCATCGGCTTCGTCTCCGTCGCCATGGGCATGTTCGGCATCGCCGAAATCATCCTGAACCTGGAAAAGCCGGAAGCGCGCGAAGTGCTCTCCGCCAAGGTCGGCAGCCTGTGGCTGACCAAGGAGGAGTTCCGCCGCGCTACCCCGGCGGTGCTGCGTGGCACCATCCTCGGCTCCGTGCTCGGCATTCTGCCGGGCGGCGGTGCCGCGCTGGCCGCGTTCGGCGCCTACATGCTGGAACGCAAGGTCTCCAAGGGCCGTCACCTGTTTGGTACCGGCGCCATTGAAGGCGTGGCCGGTCCGGAAGCCGCGAACAACGCCGCGGCCCAGACCAGCTTCATCCCGCTGCTCACCCTGGGCATTCCGGCCAACGCCGTGAGGGCGCTGATGGTCGGCGCGCTGATCATCCAGGGCATCCAGCCGGGCCCGCGCATGGTGGAAGCCCAGCCGGACCTGTTCTGGGGCCTCATCGCCTCGATGTGGATCGGCAATGTGATGCTGCTGGTCATCAACCTGCCGATGATCGGCATGTGGGTGAAGCTGCTGCAGGTGCCCTACAAGTACCTGTATCCGTCGATTTTGATCTTCTGCTGCATCGGTGTGTACTCGTTGAACAACAACGTGTTCGACGTGTACCAGACCGTGATCTTCGCCATCTTCGGCGTGATCTGCAACAAGCTGAAGATGGAACCGGCACCGCTGCTGATCGGCTTCGTGCTTGGCCCGATGATGGAAGAACACCTCCGTCGCGCCATGCTGCTGAGCCGTGGCGACCCCACGGTGTTCCTGGAACGCCCGATCAGCGCCAGCATGCTGGCGATTGGTGCGGTGGTTCTGGGTGCGATGCTGCTGCCCAACCTGCGCAAGGGCAAAGACGCGGCGATGTCCGGCTGATTTCAGCCGAACACACTGGTCAGAACGACGCCCCGGGAGGAAACTCCCGGGGCGTTTTTTTTATGCGCGGAGGGGTGCCATGTGGATCCGGCTGGTGATGGTGCTGGCGGGCGGCATCGTCGCCCTGTTCATGTCCCGCGATTCGCCGAACTTTGAAGTGGCGGCGGGGATGATTTCCCTGCTGGTGCTGGTGGTGGCGCTGATCATCCTGGCCTTCGCCCGCCGGTCGCCCGACCGTTAGGGCATTTTCCGTTCATCCTGGTTGGCGAAAATGCTCCAGCCATTTGTTTCAGCGAGCGCATCCTGCCGTTCGGTGACGCAGCCCCACCGGCATGTGCTCCGGGGCCTGGCCGGCGCGCCGGCCAGGTTCAGCTTCCTTGATGTGCCGCGTGATTGACGCCTTTCGGGGCTGCCACCGCGGGCGGCCACGCTGCGGGGCACATGCCGGTAGGGCTGCGGCCGTCGAGCAGGCCATCAGCCTTCGTTCTACGGTGGCCTGCCTACCCGCGGTCCTTCCCGACTGAAACGCTCACAGCCCAGCTTTTCCAACCGCGCGCCTGCCTCGCGGCCTACGCCACCCCACCTCTCCGCGCGGCTTACGCCACCCCACCTCTCCGCGCGACTTACGCCGCGACGCGCTTGCCACCCGGCAGCACCACCTCCGCCTCCCGCGGCGCCATCGCCACCCGGTTGCGGCCGCCGCGCTTGGCTTCGTACAGCGCCTGGTCCGCTGCGCTCAGCAAGGTGGCCAGGGCCGCGGCGCTCCCGGCCTCGGGCTGCACCGTCGCCACGCCGATGCTCGCGGTAACCACCGCGCCGGCTTGCGGGAAGCCGCCATGCGGCAGCGCCAGGGCTTCCACCGCCGCGCGCAGTCGTTCGGCCACCGCCTCGGCCTCCACCGCGCCGACTTCCGGCAGCACCACCAGAAACTCCTCCCCGCCATAGCGGCAGGCCAGGTCGCGCCGGCGGCGTACCGTGGCCGCCACCGTGGCCGCCACCGCGCGCAGGCATTCGTCGCCGCGCGGGTGGCCATGGCAGTCGTTGAAGGCCTTGAAGCGGTCCACATCCAGCAGCAGCACGCTCAGCGGCCGGCCGCTGGAAGCACAGGCGTGCCAGGCGCGGGGCAAGGCTTCCTCCAGCCCGCGCCGATTGGCCAGGCCGGTCAACTCATCCCGCCGCGCCAGGTCGGCCAGCCGCACCTCCTCCGCCTTGCGGTCGGAAATGTCGCGGATGATCGCCACCAGGCCCAGCGGGGCACCGGATGCCTCGGCCCGCAAGGCACCCAGGCTGGCCTCCAGCCACACCACGCCGCCATCTGGCCGCGCGGCGCGATAGGTCGCACTGGCCTCGGCGGTCTCGCGCCCCAGCAGGCGGGCCAGGGCCAGCCGCAGCGCGGCCCGGTCCTCCGGCACGGCGGTGTCCAGGATGGAACGCCCCACCAGGGCATGCGGCGGGCAGCCGATGATGCGATGCGCCGCGGGGGAAACGTAAAGCTGCCGGCCATCCATCGCCAACCGGCACACCATGTCGCCGGAATGTTCGGCCAGCAGGCGAAAACCCTGTTCGCCTTCCCAGGCGTGGCGCGCTTCCAGCCGCTGCACGTGCCGCAACCCCCGGCGCCGCCCGGCCAGCCAATTCACGGTCATCCGCCACAGGCGAGTCATCATCCGGCAATACGCCAAATCGGTTATGGTTGCCTGTTTGATACAACCATAAGAAACGCTCTTCAATGAAAACAAATCGAGGGTTGCGACAAAGCGGAATGATTTACCCGCGGCCGAGGCGCGCCCTCACCCCTCCAGCCGGTCCAATCGGCGCAGCGTGGGGAACAGCCGCATCCACAGCGCGGCAATCGCCACCGTGGCCAGGCCGCCCAGCAGCGCCGCCGGCACCGCCCCGAACAGCGCCGCCGCCAGCCCGGCCCTGAATTCGCCCAACTGGTTGGAGGTACCGACGAACAGCGAGTTCACCGCCGAAACCCGGCCCCGCATCTCGTCCGGCGTGTTCAACTGCACCAGGGAAAAGCGGATCACCACGCTCACCACATCGGCCGCGCCCACGAAGGCCAGCGCCAGCACCGAAAGCACCAGGCTGCGGGACAGCGCGAACACGCAGGTCGCCACGCCGAAGGTGAACAGGGCGATGAACAGGGTGCGCCCCACCGGCGGCCGCAGTGGCCGATTCGCCAGCACCAGGCTCATCGCCAGGGCGCCCATGGCCGGCGCGGCGCGCAGCAGCCCCAGGCCCCAGGGGCCCGTGCCCAGGATGTCCCGGGCGAAGATCGGCAGCAACGCCACCGTGGCGCCCAGCAGCGTGGCGAACAGGTCCAGCGAGATGCTGCCCAGCACAATGGCGTGCCGCCGCACGAAGCCGATGCCGGACAGTACCGAGGCCAGCGAAACCGGCTCCCGCACCACCCGCGGCCCGGCCGGGATCAAGGCGGCGCAGGCGGCCGCGGCCAGCAGGCCACAGGTGGCGATGGCGAACACCACCTCGCCGCCGAAGCCCAGCAGCAGCCCGCCCAGCGCCGGGCCGCAGATCTGCGCGGTCTGGTTGGCGCTGGCGCTCCAGGCGCTGGCGCGCGGCACCAGGGCACGCGGCACCAGGCCGGGCAGCAGCGCCGCCAGGGTCGGCGCCTCCACCGCGCGGGCGGCACCGATCAGAGCGATGACGGCATAGATCTCCAGCCGCCCCAACGTGCCGAACAGGTTGCCCAGCGCCAGCACCAGCGCACCACCGGCCGCCAGGGTCTGGCAGCAGGCGATGATGCGGCGGCGGTCGAATCGGTCCGCCAACTGCCCGGCCGGCAGCGTCAGCAGGAACATCGGCAGGAATTGCGCCAGGCCGACATAGCCCAGGTCGATCGCCCGGCCGCTGAGGCTGTACACCTGCCACGCCACCGCCACCGCCAGCGCCTGGAAGCTCAGCGTCGCCAGGCTGCGGGAAAACCAGAACAGCCTGAAGGGCCGGTGGCGCATGACGGAGCCATGCGCCGCATCCTGTGGTTCCGGCTCTGCCAAGCCCATGTCCTTCCCCCGATCGAAGCCGCATCAAGCGTCACCAGGGGCATGGCGTCCAGTGGGGGCAGTCCGTTGGAGGGCCGCCCCTTGGGGGGTGGTGTTCGCCGCCGGCGTGACGACATAAGCAGGGGCGTTTCGCCCTTGATCCTTTGCGCCGGGAATACCGCCTGTGGAAATTGTTGAAGCGGTCCTGGCCCTGATGGCCGCCTGCGTTGGCTTCGCCCTGCTGGCCCGCCACCTGAAGCTGCCCTACGCGGTCATCCTGGTGCTGGGCGGCATGGTGCTGGCCTTCATCCCCGGCCTGCCGGCGGTGCGGCTGGACCCGGAATTGGCGCTGGCCTTCTTCCTGCCGCCGCTGTTGCAGGGCAGCGCCTACCGCACGGACTGGCGCGCCTTTCGCCACAACCTGCGGCCCATCCTGCTGCTGGCGGTGGGCTGCGTTGCCTTCACCGCCGGCTGCATCGCCGTGGTGGCGCATTGGCTGGTGCCGGAGATTCCCTGGGCCGCGGCCGTGGCGCTGGGCGCCATCGTGGCGCCGCCGGATGCGGTGGCCGCCGCCGCGGTGCTGGCCCGGCTGCGCCTGCCGCGCCGCGTGGTGACGGTGCTGGAAGGCGAAAGCCTCATCAACGACGCTGCCTCCCTGGTGCTGTACAAGCTGGCGATCACCGCGGTGGCGGTGGGGGCGATCTCTCCGGCGCAGGGGCTGGCGCAGTTCCTGCTGCTGGCCGCCGGCGGCATCGCCTTCGGCTGGGTGGTCGGGCGCGCCGCCATTTGGGCCGCGCTGCGGCTGGACGATGTGCTGCTGGTGACGGTGGCCAGCTTCCTCGCCTGCTATGCCAGCTACCTGGCGGCCGAGGCGGCGCATGTCTCGGGCGTGATGGCGGTGGTGACCACCGGCGCCGTGCTCGGCCGCGCCCAGCACAGCCTGCCGGGCGAGATCCGGCTGCAGACCCGGGTGGTGTGGGAGTTCGTGGAGTTCCTGCTCAACAGCCTGGTGTTCATCCTCATCGGCTTGCAGCTGAACCAGATCCTGGCCCGGCTGGATGGCCATGGCGGCGGCTGGGTGCTGGCCGGGCTGGGCGCGGCCATGGCGCTGACGCTGATCGTCAGCCGCTTCCTGTGGCTGGTGCCGGGCAGCTTCCTCACCCATGTGGTGCCGGTGGTGCGGCACCGGGGTGGCGGCGCGCAGCCGTGGCGGCATGTGGTCATCATCGGCTGGTCCGGCATGCGCGGCGTGGTCAGCCTGGCCGCCGCGCTGGCCCTGCCGCTGGACTTCCCGTTCCGCGACCTGATCGTCTTCCTCGCCTTCGCCGCCATCCTCGGCACGCTGGTGGTGCAGGGCACCACGCTGGAGCCGCTGATCCGCTGGCTGCGGGCCGAGGAACCGCCGCATGAAGGCGGCATCCACCCCGAGGAAGCCGAGGGCCGGCGCCTGGCCGCCGCCGCCGCGCTGCTGGAAATAGAGGCCCGGCTGGACGACCCGCTGGAAGGCGCCATCGCCGCCGACATGGTGGGGGAGTTCCGCGACCGCGCCGGCCACCTGCACCGCACCGCGCGCAATCGCGGCGCGGCGGCGGCGGAACGCGCGGCCCGGCGCCGGCTGCGGCTGGCGGCGCTGGCGGCCAGCCGGCTGGCCCTGATCGCGCATCACGGCGCTGGCCACCTGGAGGCCGAGGTATTGCTGCGGCTGGAGACCGAACTGGACCTGGAGGAGCTGCGCGTACGCCAGGCGCTGGGGGATGAACGCACCACGGCGCAGAAACAGGCTGATCTGGCCCGCAAGAAGCCGCCGGCTTGATGCGGCGCAAGGCGCCCGGCCGCCAGCGCCCCTAGGGTTCCGACTTCAGGAAGCCAGGAGACCTGCGATGAAGGTCGGTGAGATCATGACCCGCAACGTTATTGCGGTGCCGGCGGACACGCCAGCGATGGCGGTGGCGCGGCTGCTGTCGGACCGGGGCATTTCGGCGGTGCCGGTGACGGATAGCTGGAACATGCTGCTGGGCATCGTCTCGGAGGCCGACCTGATCCATCGGCTGGCGGTGAACGACGCGCCGCAGGGCGGCTTCCTGCACAGCCTGTTCTACAACCGCGACCGCGCCGCCACCGAATACGCCCTGGCGCATGGCGCCACCGCGAAGGACGTGATGACGCCGGAGCGCGACCTGGTGACGGTGGACGAGGAAACCACCGCCGAACACGCGGCGCAGTTGATCGAGCAGCACAAGGTCCGCCGCCTGCCGGTGGTGCGGGACGGCGTGCTGGTGGGCATCGTCAGCCGGGCCGACCTGTTGCGGTCCCTGCTGGTGCCGGCGGTGGCCAGCACGGATGCCGAGATCCGCGCCCTGGTCGCCGCCGAGATCGCCCGGCTGCCCTGGGCCGACGCGCCCTATGTGTTCTTCGACGTGCAGGACAGCGCGGTGACGCTGTACGGCTTCTGCCATTCCGCCGCGGTGCGGGACGGGCTGAAGGCGCTGGCCGCCAATACCCCGGGCGTGCGGGAGGTGCATGACCGCATCACCGACAGCGCCGCCAACGTCCACGCCATCTGACGCGGCGGCTGCGGCTCCCCTCGGCCATGCCGGAGGGGAGCCAGTTGCCTCAGGCGCTGCGCTGCGCCTTCAGTTCGTCGCGGATTTCGGCCAGCAGCTTTTCGCTGGCCGTCGGCGCGGCGGCGGCCGGCGGGGCCTTGCCCAGTTCGCGCAGCTTCAGCCGCGACAGCGCCTTCACCACCCAGAATACCGCGAAGCTGACGATGACGAACTTGATGATGGCGTTGATGAAGCTGCCCCAGGCCAGCACGGCGGCGCCGGCGGCGCGGCTGGCGGCCAGGGTTTCCTTCCGTTCGCCCGCCAGCACGGCGAACTTGTTGGAAAAGTCCACGCCACCGGTCAGCAGGCCGATGATCGGGTTCAGCAGGTCCTCCACCATGGAACTGACAATGGCGGTGAAGGCGGCACCCACCACCAGGCCCACCGCCAGGTCCACCACGCTGCCGCGCAGCAGGAAGGCCTTGAACTCACTTACCCAGGCGGGTTCGCGCAGATAGCCGCTCATGTCTCTTGTCCTTCCCTTGGCGCCGGAGCCTCCAGGCGCAGGCGCACATAGTCGATGTCCCGCCGCATCGCGTAGAGCAAGGCAGCGTAGCCGGCCGGCACCGAAGTGCGCGAGACCTGGGTTTCCAGCGCCCTCAGGCGCAGCATCACAGCCGCGCGCGTGGCGGCATTGCCCGCCTCGGCGGCTTCGTGCTCAAGGCGCCTGAGGCGTTCATAGCCGCGCCAGATCCGCATCCGCATCTGCCAGGCGTAGACCGGCGGGGCGAAGCGCAGCAGCGGCAGTGCCAGCGTCAGCAGCGGAATCACCAGCACCCACAGCCGCTCCACCGCCACCGCCCAGCGGAACGGCAGCCACTGGTGCAGGAAGCTGGCGCCGCGCTCATAGGCATGGCGGGCGGCGGGTGGCAGCGGCAGTTCCTGGTTCAGGGCGGTCGGAAAGCTGCCCTCGGCGGCGAAAAGCTGGCGGCCACGATGGGTGGCCTGCATCACCCGCACCACCAGCGCGGCCAATGGCGGGTTGATATCCTCCCGCGCCGCCAGGAAGGCCTGGGCCGCCATCAGGGTGGTGGGATGCGCTGGCAGGTCCTCGGCCAGGGAGAACCCGGCCCGCGGCAGCACCACCGGGGACAGGAAGGGCAGCCGCACCGCATAGGCCGCCGCGCGGGTGGCGAAGTTGACCAGCTCCACCTGCTGCGGCCGTTGCAGCAGCAGGGAGATCGCCGGCCCCGGCTGCGCCGAGACGAAGAAGGCCACGTCCACTTCCCCGGCCAGCAGCGCCTCCGCCGCCGCCACCCCGGCCAATGGGGAGGCCACGAAGGCAGTGGGGGCAACCTCATTGGCGGCCAGCAGGGCCAGGGCCAGGGCGCGGGTGCCGCTGCCCTCCGGCCCCAGCGCCACCCGGCGGCCGGTGACGCGCATCGGGTTGGCCAGGTCGGCGTCGCGGCGGACGAAAACCCAGGCCGGCTCGTTCAGGATGCCGCCGAGCGAGACCAGGTCCTCATTCGCACCGGCATCCACCAGCCCGGCCTGCACCAGCCCGCCCTGCACCGGCGCCAGGTCCACCTCGCCGGCGCGCAACAGGGCCAGGTTCTGCACCGCGCCGTTGGTTGGCCGCAGTTCAACCCGCAGCCCCTCGCGCAGCAGCGCCGCGGCATAGGCCCGCGTGGCTTCGGCATAGGCGCTGCCGGGCGGGCCGCTGGCCAGGCGCACGAATGCCGGCGGTGCCGGCGCCACGAAGCGCCAGGCCAGGGCGCTGCCCGCCACCAGCAGCACGGCCCCCAGCACCCAGGTGCCAAGGAAAGTCAGGAAACGAGCCAACATGACACCTTGAGGTTACCGGAAAGTTCCAGCTTCGGCCATCTGCACCGATAGGCCGCCGGATTGATGCCCCAAGGCAACCGGACCGGCCGGCACACGTTTCGCCAACACGGGCTTTCAACGCCCGGCACGGAGGAACAGCAGCATGATTCGGCAGATGCTTGGCATGGCGACGCTGGTCGCAACCCTGGCGGCCTGCGGCACCGACCCTGCGGAACGTACCGGCGGCGGCGCCGCGGCCGGGGCCGCCACCGGGGCGGTGGTGGGCGCGGTGGGTGGCCCGGTTGGCGTGCTGGCGGGGGCGGCCATCGGCGCCGGCGCCGGGGCGGTGACCGGCGCCACCACCAGCCCGCGGCAGGTGAATCTGGGCCGCCCGCCATGGGACAACCCGGAGGTTCGCACCCCGATGGACCGCAACCGGCGTACCGCGCAGACCAGCCCGCGCCGCACCCCGCGCGCCACGCCGGAAGCCGACCGCGCCTATCAGGGCGGCGGCATGGTGGGCTACCCGGATGCCACCAACCACACCACCGGCACCAACGCGCCGATGCCCGGCGGTACTGGCATGCCCGGCGAGCGGATGATGGAACGCCCGCCGATGACCGGCCGCGGCGACCCGATGGTCAACCCCACCGGGCCTTCCGGCAATGGCCGCACCGGCCCGTAGCTGCCAGCGGCGAACCGGCGCCTGCGGTGGCGCCGGTCATCTGGCCCGAAGCGAGGTCGCCGGCGTTGCGCTTTCCGCGACCCGGGGCGAGCGGACCAACCAGCCCCATGCCGGGCCGCTGCGTGCGGTGGAGATCGGACGAACGCGGCGGCAGGACCCTGCAGCGTGTCCGGCGCTGACCAAAGCGCCGACCACGCTGCAGCCTGTTGATTTGCCGCGTGATGCGCGCCTTTCGATGATCCCACCTCAGGCGATCCGGCTCTAGAGCGATATCCGTTCTGATGGAAGCATCAGAACGGATTTCTTGCTGTAGATTCAAATAGTTGCAGAGCACGAAATGCGCCCGACAGCGCGCCTAGTGCTCTAGCGGCGGAGCAGCCACTCCGGCAGGTCGGTTACCAGCGTCTGCGGGAAGATGGTGATGAGGACCACCGTCAGCACCAGCATCAGGAAGAACGGCAGGCTCGCCCTGGCGACCTCGCCCTGCTCCTTTCCCGTCATGGTCTGCATGACGAAAAGGTTGAACCCAACCGGCGGGGTGATCTCCGCGATCTCCACCAGCAGCACGATGAAGATGCCGAACCACACCAGGTCGAAGCCCGCCCGCTGCACCAGCGGAATGACGATCGAACAGGTCAGCACGATCATCGAGACACCATCCAGCGCCGTGCCCAGGATGACATAGACCACGGTCAGCACCGCGATCAGCCCATAGGGGCCCAGTTCCAGGTAGGCCACGCCCTCGGCCAGTGCCGCGGGAATGCCGGTCAGCGCCATCGACTTGGTCAGGAAGGCGGCGCCGGCCAGGATGAACATGATCATGCAGGACAGCCGGGTGGCGCCCTTCAGGCTGTCCACGAAGCTCGCCCAGGTCAGCACCCGTTCCCCGGCGGCCAGGCCGAGCAGGGCGAAGAAGGCCACCGGCCACACCTGGGTGAAGCTGAGGAAACCACCCAGCCAGGCGGCAATGCCCAGCGCCAGCGTGCCCCAGCCGGCCCAGCGGCCGCCCGCCATCAACAGGCTGCCCAGCACGCCGAAGGCCGCGGCCTCCGTCGCCGTGGCCCAGCCGACGAACATGGTGCCGATGACCACCACGATCAGCACGGCGCAGGGGATGAGCTTGGAGCTTTGCCGCAGCTTTTCCATGAAGGAAATCCGCGGCTCCTGCGGTGGCTGCTTGCTGGGGTTCAGCAGCGCCCACACCACGATGTACAGGCTGAACAGCAGCATCACGATCAGCCCCGGCAGGCAGCCGGCGATGAAGACGCGCACGATGCTGACCTCGGCCGCGACCGCGTAGACCACCATGATGATGCTGGGCGGGATCAAAATGCCGAGCGTGCCGGAGGTGGCGAGCGAGCCGATCGCGACATTCTCGTCATAGCCGCGCCGCTTCAACTCCGGCAGCGCGATCTTGGAGACGGTGGCGCAGGTGGCGGCGGAGGAGCCGGACACGCTGCCGAAGATGCCACAGGCCAGGATGTTCACATGCAGCAGCCGGCCCGGAATGCGCCGCACCCAGGGCGCCAGGCCGTTGAACAATTCCTCGGAAAGCTTGGTGCGGAACAGGATCTCGCCCATCCACACGAACATCGGCAGCGCCGCCAGGGTCCAACTGCCGGTCGCTTCCCAGAAGGCGCTGGCCAGGTATTGGCCGGCGGGTTGGCCATTGGCCATCATCGCCACCCAGCCCACCAGGGCCAGCGCCATGGCGATCCACAACCCGGCGCCCAGCAGCAGGCACAGCAGCAGCAGCAGGCCCAGGGCCAGTTCGAGCAATTCCATGGCCTACACCTCCGCCGAGAAGTCGCCGGCGGCGGCACGTTCCTCGGCCGCCGTCACGTAGCCCGGCTTGCGGCCGCCCCATACCGTGCAGAACTCATCCAGAATGGCGATGAGCAGCAGGCCGGAGCCGGCCGGCACCGCGATCTTGGGTATCCACAGCGGGAACGGCACGGTGCCCTGCGCCACTTCCTCGATCTCCAGGCTGAACAGCATGTCCTGGAAGGTCCACCAGACCACATAGCCCAGGATGCCGGCGGCCAGCGCCAGCACCAGCATTTCCTGCACCCGGCGCGCGCCGGGCGACAGCCGGTCGATCACCATGCCAACGCGGATCAGTTCGCCGCGCTTGAAGGTGGCGGCCAGGGCGAAGAAGGTGGTGGCGACGCACAGATAGGCGCTGACATCGTCGGCGCCGGGCAGTTGGCGGTTCATTTCCCGCATTGCCACCTGCGCCATCATCACCAGGAAGATGGACAGCAGCGACAGCGCCGCCAGCCCGGCACTGAGCGTATACAGCCCGTCGAGAAAGCGGCGCACCCGCTCAGGCCCGGTACGCGTCGATGAGGGTCTTGCCGTCCGGCCCGGCCTTGGTCAGCCATTCATCCACCATGGTGCGGCCCACCGCGGCCATGCCGTCCAGCAGGGCGCGGCTGGCGGTACGCACTTCCATGCCCTTGCTGGCCAGCAGGTTCTGCGCGTCCACCTGCGCCTTCTGGCTGGCTTCCCAGCCGCGATTCTCGGCGGCGTTGGACACTTCGCGCAAAATCTGGCGGTCGCGTTCGGAAAGCGCTTCCACCGCGCGGCGGCTGGCGAAGACGCAGTTGCGGGTGAAGGTGAAGCCGATGGGGGTGAAGATGCGGGCGTAGTCCCAGGCCTGGGTATCGGCGCCGGTGGCGGCGCTGGTGACCATGGCGTTGACCACGCCGGTGGCGAAGGCCTGCGGGATTTCCGCCGCCTGCACCAGCGTGGGGGTGGCCCCGATGAGGGTGGCGAAGCGGTTGGTCAGCACGTTGAAGGTGCGCATCTTGCTGCCGCGCAGGTTCTCCAGCGTGTCCACCGGCTGGTTGGTGTAGAAGCCGCTGGGCGGCCACGGCACATGGTACAGCACGGTCATGCCCTGGCGGGCGAAGCGGGCCTCGATGAAGGGCCGCGCCAGTTCCAGCAGCTTCCTCGCCTCGGCGAAGTTGGTCACCAGCTGCGGAATGCCATCCACCTCGAACATCGGGTCTTCGTTGCCATAGGCGCTGAGCAGGATCTCGCCCAGTTGCACCTGGCCGGACTGCACGCCGCGCTTGATCTGCGGCTGCGGCAACAGGGACTGGTTGGTGTGCAGCTGCACGCCGATACGGCCGCTGGTGGCGCGTTCCAACTCCTCCACGAACAGGCGGTTGTTGCGGGTGTGGAAGTTGGTGTCCTGGTAGGGCGTGGCGAATTGCCAACGCGCCTGGGCACCCGCCGCGAGCGGCGCGACGGCCAGGCCAGAAGTGGCGGCCATCAGGCCACGGCGAGAAATGGTCATGCGGAAAGCCCCCCGAAAGGTTCGGTACTTGCAGCAAACCATGCGCTGCCGTCTTCCCACGACGCAAGGGGGGCCGGCCGGCCCGGGCTGGCCGGCAGCCCACGGCTGCCCGTGGCGCAGGCACTCCGGCCACCCGGCCGTCGATTCGTGGGCAGGCTGCGTTCAGCCAGGGCAGCCGACAACGGCGACTGTCATCCGATTGTCATAAATCCGCAGCTTCGGCAGGGTCTGGGCATGTCCACCCCCACCGCAGCCCTGGCCCGCGCCGACAGCGCTTCCCGCGATGCATCCGTCACCCTCGGCCTGGTGCTGCCGACGGATACGGTGCTGTACCTGCTGCTGCCGCTGTATGCCGCAAGCTTCGGCGTTTCCCTGGCGGAGGCCGGGCTGCTGCTGGCTGCCAACCGATTCGTCCGCATCCTGGGCTATGGCTGGGTGGCGCGCAGCTATGAACGGCATGGGCCGCGCATGGCCTGCATCGGCGCGGTGCTGGGGGCGGTGGGGTCCTCGCTGGGCTATGCGCTGCTGCCCGGGCTGGGCTGGCTGCTGGTGGCGCGGCTGGTCTGGGGGCTGTCCTTCGCCGCGCTGAACATCGCCACCCAGGCACTGGCCACGGCGGAAGCCGAGGGCGCGGCGCGGCGCAGCGGTACCTCCCGCGCCATCATCGCCACCGGGCCGATGCTGGGGCTGCTGGGCGGTGCCGCGGTGGCCGGGCTGGCCGGGCCGCATCTGGTGTTCCTGCTGCTGGCGGGTGTTGCGCTGCTGGCGCTGCCCTTCGCCTGGCGCCTGCCGGCCGGGCGTGGCGCCCCGGTGCGTACGCCCGGGCCGCGC
>CANBXZ010000042.1 GCA_947373495.1 Acetobacteraceae bacterium | reverse complement strand
ATGGACGAGGCCGCCTTCCGCGCCGAGATCCGCGACTTCGCGCAAACGCAATGCCCGCCGGAAATCCGCGCCGTGGTGGCGGCCAACCGCAAGCTGGGCCGCAAGGAATGGGCGCCATGGCAGCGCATTCTGCACGCCCGCGGCTGGGGCGCGCCCAGTTGGCCGAAGCAGTTCGGCGGCACCGGCTGGGACCTGCGCCAGCGCCACATCTTCGACGAGGTGCTGGCGGAATGCGATTGCCCGCCGCAATACCACCACGGCCTGCGCCATATCGGCCCGGTGCTGATCGAGTATGGCACGCCGGAACAGCAGGCCCGCTTCCTGCCCGGCATCCTCAGCGGCGATGACTGGTGGTGCCAGGGCTATTCCGAACCCGGCGCCGGCTCCGACCTCGCTTCGCTGAAGACGCGGGCGCACCGCGACGGCGACGACTATGTGGTGAGCGGCCAGAAGCTCTGGACCTCGCACGCGCATGAGGCCGACTGGATGTACACCCTGGTGCGCACCAGCACCGAGGGCAAGCGCCAGGAGGGCATCACCATGCTGCTGATCCCGCTGGCCACGCCCGGCATCCAGG
Organism: Acetobacteraceae bacterium; assembly: GCA_947373495.1. Lineage (GTDB taxonomy): Bacteria > Pseudomonadota > Alphaproteobacteria > Acetobacterales > Acetobacteraceae > CAIMOR01. Next base: position 18,602 of record CANBXZ010000042.1, on the reverse strand, counting down.
TGCGGCCGGTGCGCACGATCGACGGCTGGCACCATGTGAACGAGGTGTTCCTCGACCAGGTGCGGGTCCCCGCCGCCAACCGCATCGGCGAGGAGAACAAGGGCTGGACCTACGGCAAGTTCCTGCTGGAACGGGAACGCCTGGGGGGCGCCAATGTGGCACCGGCCTTCCGCTTCCTGGAACGCACCCGCGCCCTGGTGGCCGCCGAGTTGGCCGGCCCCGGCCAGCGGCTGAAGCGCGAGCAGTTGGAACATCGCCTGCTGCGGGCGGAAGCCGAGTTGCTCGGCGCGCGGGAAATGGGCCAGGCCGCGGTGGAGGCGGTGATGCAGGGGCGCTCGCTGGGGCTGATGCCCTCGGTGCTCAAGCTGTCCACCGCCAATACCACGCAGGACATCATCGCCATCGCGCTGGACGCGGTGGGCCAGCGCGTCGCCACCCGGTTCCGGCCGGTAGAGGCTTCCGGCCCCAATGCCGGGGTCACCGATGTCGAATGGGTGCAGAACTTCATGTATCTGCGGGCCAAGACCATCTTCGGCGGCTCCAACGAGGTGCAGAAGAACGTCGTCGCCCGCGCGCTGTTTGGGTTTTGAGCACCATGGCCTTCGCCCCCACACCCCTGCTGCCCGGCGACGCCTTCGAGGCCGCGCTGCGCTTTGCCGAAGCCGTGGACCAGGAATGGTCGCGCCTGGTGGAACCCGCCGACCGCGCCGCCTGCCTGGGCCGCCGCTGGACCGAGTTGCTCGAACTCGGCTGGGCGGCGACGCTGGTGGAGGAAGCCGCGGGCGGTGCCGGCGGCTCGTTGGCCGACCTGGCCGCGCTGCTGGACGGCGCCGGCCGTACCGCCCTGCCCTTGCCGCTGGCCAGCGCCTGCGGCGTGGTGCCGCTGCTGCTGCGCCAGGCCGCCGACACCGCCCTGCTGGCCGATGCCGCCAGCGGCCAGTTCCGCCCCTGCGCCGTGCTGGCGGCGGCGGTGCCGCATGGCGAGGCCGGGCCGATCCTGGCCCGGGAACAGGCCGGGCAGTGGCTGCTGCATGGCAGCGCATTGGGCGTGGAGACCCCGCCCGCGGCGACGCACTACCTGGTGGTCTGCGCGCTGGGGGAGGCGGATGAAACCGGCCTGCTGCTGCTGCCGGCCGCCGGGCTGGAGGCCACGCTGCATGAACGCATCGACGGCCGGCTGACGGTGGACCTGGAACTGCGCGGCGCGCCCGCCACGCTGCTCGCCCACGGCGAGGCGGTGCGGCAGCAGGCCGCGGCGGCCAACGACCTCGGCGCGCTGCTGACCTGCGTGGAGGCGGTTTCCGCCATGGGCGCGCTGATTGCCCAGACCATCGCCTACCTGTCGCAACGCCAGCAATTCGGCACCGTGCTGGGCAGCTTCCAGGCGCTGCGGCACCGGGTGGCGGAAATGTACGTGGCCTATGAGAATACCCGCGGCCTGGTGCTGCACCTGCTGCGCCAACCGGCGCCGCCCTGGCGCGATATCGCCTTCGCCAAGCTGCGGCTGGGGGAGGCCGGGCGCTTTGTGGCCGAACAGGCCATTCAGGTGCATGGCGGCATGGGCATGACCGAGGAGTTGCCCGCCACCCGGCTGGCGCGGCGCATCCTGATGGCGGAATTCGAGTATGGCGACCGCCACTGGCAGGCCGCGCGCCTGCTGCACGCCTAGGCGCAGGCTATGGGGCCGCGGCGGCGGATGGTGTATGCTGCCGCTTGGTAGGTCCCTGGCCAGCCGCTTCCCCCCAGCCGCAGCGTCGAGGACATCATGGGTGACCTGGCCGATATCCTGAAGGTGGGGGAAGCCGGCAACCCGCCGCAGGAACGCATGCTGAAGATCCTGGTGGAAGCCTGCCGGCTCTTCGCCACGCATGGCTTCGACGGTGTTTCGGTGCGCGACATCGCCGAGGAATGCGGGATCTCGAAGGCGACGCTGTACCACTACTTCGCCGACAAGGACGCGATGCTGCGGCCGCTGATCCTCAGCACCACCCAGGCCATCTTCGAGCGGGTGCAGGCCGGCATCAACCCGGCCGACCCGGCGCTGCTGCAACTGCGGCAATTCATGCTGGAGACCGCCCGCTTCTTCCAGGAATACCGCCTGGCCTGGATCGCTTCCTCCACCGTGTTCTGGAACGACCCGGAAGCCCGCCGCCGCAAGGAACGCCTGGCCTGGCGGGACAAGTACGAGGGGCTGTTGCGCAACATCATCCAGGCGGCGATCGACCAGGGCGAAATCCCGCCGCTGAATGTCATGCTGGCCGCCCGCATGGTGCTGAGCTGCCTGAACTGGCTGCCGCGCTGGTATGACCCGAAGGGGCCGGCCTCGGCGCCCGAGATCGCCGCTGGCTTCTATGACATGATGGTGAATGGCCTGCGCCACGGCCCTGGCGCGGCGCTGCCAGCCGAGGCTTCGCCAGGCTAGGCACGGGAACCAGGCCGGTTCCGCCCTTGTATGTGGTTCACAGGTGGCCCACCTTGCTGGCACTCCCGCAGACAGAGTGCCAAGAGCCCGACCTACCGGCCCTGACGCTGTCCAACCGGGCCAGCCGACCAGCCGCTGTGCTGAGTCACCGAAAGCACCTTGCCCATGAACTTCCGTCCCCTGCACGACCGGGTGGTCGTGCGCCGGCGCGACGCTGAGGAAAAGACCGCGGGCGGTATCATCATTCCGGATACGGTGCAGGAAAAGCCGATGGAAGGCGACGTGCTCGCCACCGGGTCCGGGCTGGTCAACGCCGTGGGCCGGCTGGTGCCGTTGGACGTGAAGCCGGGCGACCGGGTGCTGTTCGGCAAGTGGTCGGGCACCGAGGTGCGGATCGCGGGCGAAGACCTGCTGGTGCTGAAGGAATCCGACCTGATGGGCGTGGTTGAAGGCGCCAGGACGGCCTGAGCCCATGATGGCCTGAGCCTCGCTTCGCCTACGCCGCCCCTCTCCTTTTCAGGAATACGATCATGGTAGCCAGAGACGTCCGCTTCGGCGAAGACGCGCGCAAGCGCATGCTGCGTGGTGTGAACATCCTCTCCGACGCGGTGAAGGTCACGCTCGGCCCCAAGGGCCGCAACGTGATGCTGGACAAGAGCTACGGCGCGCCGCGCATCACCAAGGACGGTGCCTCCGTCGCCAAGGAAATCGAACTGGTCGACAAGTTCGAGAACATGGGCGCGCAGATGCTGCGCGAGGTTGCCGCCAAGACCAACGACATCGCCGGTGACGGCACCACCACGGCCATCGTGCTGGCGCAGGCCATCGTGCGCGAAGGTGCCCGCGCGGTCAGCGCCGGGATGAACCCGATGGACCTGAAGCGCGGCATCGACAAGGCGGTGCAGGCCGTGGTGGCCGAGTTGGCGCTGCGCACGCGCAAGATCACCACCGAGGCCGAGACCGCCCAGGTCGGCACCATCTCCGCCAATGGCGAGGCCGAGATCGGCGCCATGATCGCCAAGGCGATGCAGCGCGTCGGCAAGGACGGCGTCATCAGCATCGAGGAGGCCAAGGGCATCGAGACCGAGCTGGACGTGGTCGAGGGCATGCAGTTCGACCGCGGCTACCTCTCCCCCTACTTCATCACCAATGCCGAGAAGATGACGGTGGAGATGGAGCAGCCCTACATCCTGATCTTCGAGAAGAAGCTCGGCGCCCTGCAGCCGCTGCTGCCGCTGCTGGAAGCGGTGGCGCAGAGCGGCCGGCCGCTGCTGATCGTGGCCGAGGAAGTGGAAGGCGAGGCCCTGGCCACGCTGGTGGTGAACAAGCTGCGCGGCGGCCTGAAGGTGGCGGCGGTGAAGGCCCCCGGCTTCGGCGATCGGCGCAAGGCCATGCTGGAGGACATTGCGCTGCTGACCGGCGGCGAGGTGATCTCCGAGGATCTCGGCATCAAGCTGGAAAGCGTGACGCTGGCCCAGCTCGGCACCTGCAAGAAGGTGAAGATCGAGAAGGAAGCCACCACCCTGGTGGATGGCGCCGGCGCCAAGGAACAGATCACCGGCCGCATCGAGCAGATCAAGGCGCAGATCGAGGAGACCACCTCGGACTACGACAAGGAAAAGCTGCAGGAACGCCTGGCCAAGCTGGCCGGCGGCGTCGCCGTCATTCGCGTCGGCGGCAGCAGCGAGGTGGAGGTGAAGGAACGCAAGGACCGCGTTGACGACGCCCTGCACGCCACCCGCGCCGCGGTGGAGGAAGGCACCCTGCCCGGCGGCGGCACCGCCCTGGCCCGCGCCGGCGCCGTGCTGGCGCAGCTGAACGTGGAGAACGACGACCAGCGCTTCGGTGTGGAGGTGGTGCGTCGCGCCATTCAGGTACCGCTGCGCCAGATCGCGCAGAATGCCGGCGAGGATGGCGCCGTGATCGCCGGCAAGGTGCTGGAGAACACGACCTACGCCTGGGGCTTCGACGCCCAGGAAGGCACCTACAAGGACCTGGTGGCGGCCGGCATCATCGACCCCACCAAGGTGGTGCGGGCGGCGTTGCAGCATGCGGCTTCCGTGGCCGGCCTGCTCATCACCACCGAGGCGATGGTCGGCGACAGCACCGGCCGCCCGGGCCGCAACCCGGATGAGGGCGACATGCCCGAGGGCGGCTACTAGCCCCTTCGGCCCGAGGGCGCGCGGCGGCAATGCCGCGCGCCATCCCGCACGTGACAAGACAAGGCGCTGGACAGGGATCATGCTCCAGCGCCGGCTCGAACGGCGCAGCACCCGGCAGCAGCAGGACCCAGCATGGCCGAAGACCCCTATGCAGTGCTCGGCCTGGCCCGGGACGCTTCCCCGGCCGCCATCAAGCAGGCCTATCGCAAGCTGGCCCGCCAGCACCACCCGGACCTGAACCCCGGCAAGCCGGAGGCCGAGGCCCGCTTCAAGGCGGCCGCATCGGCCAATGACCTGCTCTCGGACCCCGAGCGCCGGGCCCGCTTCGACCGCGGCGAGATCAACGCCGAAGGTCAGGAACAGGCCCCGGCCGGCGGCTATCGGCAGCATGCCGAGGCCGAACAGGGCGCCCGCTACAGCCATCACGCCGCCGACTCCGGCACGTTTGAGGACCTGTTCGCCGACATGTTCGAGGCCCGCGCCCGCGCCGCGGCCGGGCCTCGCCCGGGGCAGGATGAGAGCTACCGGCTCAATGTCGCCTTCCGCGACGCGGTGCTGGGCGCCACGCAAACCCTGACCCTGCCGGACGGCCGAACGCTGCGGGTGAAGATCCCGCCCGGCGTGGTGCAGGGCCAGGTGCTGCGCCTGCGCGGCCAGGGCGGCCCTGGCCTGCGCGGAGGCGCCGCCGGCGATGCCTTGATCGAGCTGGTCGTGGCCGACCACCCGCTGTTCCGGCGCGACGGCCAGGATGTGCGGATGGAGTTGCCGGTTTCGCTGCGGGAAGCAGTGCTCGGCGGCGCCGTGGAAGTGCCGACGCCAGGCGGCCCGCTGCGCGTGACCCTGCCGGCGCACAGCGACACCGGGCGCGTCATTCGGCTGCGCGGCAAGGGCGTGGCGGCGCATGGCCCGCAGGCCGCCGGCGACCTGCTGCTGACCCTGCGCGTGGTGGTCGGCCCGCCGGACGCGGCGCTGGAAGCCTTCCTGCGGGATTGGGCGCCGGAACACCCGAGCGACCCCCGCGCCGGGCTGGAGGGCGGGGCATGATCACGCTCGACATCCTGCGTGCCCGGTTCACCACGCTGGCACTGGAAGATCTGCACGGCTGGATCGCCGAAGGCTATGTGCGCCCGGCGCTGCGGGACGGCGACCTGGTGTTCCAGGAAATCGATGTCGCCCGGGTGCGGCTCATCCTGGAACTGCGCGACGTGCTGGCGGTGAATGCGGAGGCGCTGCCGGTGGTGCTCGCCCTGCTCGACCAGGTCTATGCCCTGCGCCGCCAGTTGCGGGCGCTGGGGGTGGAGCCGGACCCCACCCCCTGAACCATGGCGCCGGGCGGTTCAGCCCAGGTTGGCGCCACGGATGGCGGCGCAGACCGCATCCGTCACCGCCTCGGTATTGGCGGTGCCGCCGACGTCGCGCGTCATGATGCCGGCGGCGCAGACCTGCTCCACCGCGGTCATCAGGCGCGCGGCGGCGGCGGTTTCGCCCAGGTGTTCCAGCATCATCACCGCGGTCCAGAAGGTGGCGACCGGGTTGGCCACGCCCTTGCCGGCAATGTCGAAGGCCGAGCCATGGATCGGCTCGAACATCGAGGGATACTTGCGCGACGGGTCCAGGTTGGCGGTCGGCGCCACGCCGAGCGAACCGGCCACCGCGCCGGCCAGGTCGCTCAGGATATCGGCGTGCAGGTTGGTGGCCACCACGGTGTCGATGCTCGCCGGCTTCTGCACCATGCGGGCGGCCATGGCGTCCACCAGCTCCTTTTCCCACCTGACGGTGGGATAGGCGCTGGCCACCTCGGCGGCGATCTCGTCCCAGAACACCATGCCGTGCTTCTGCGCGTTGGACTTGGTCACCACCGTCAGAAGCTTGCGGGGGCGGGAGGCGGCGATCTCGAACGCCGTCTTCATGATGCGGGTGACGCCGGCGCGGGTGAAGATGGCGGTTTCGGTCGCCACTTCCTCCGGGTGGCCACGATGGGCGCGGCCGCCATGGCCGGCGTATTCGCCCTCGCTGTTCTCGCGCACGATCACCCAGTCGATATCGCCCGGGTTCACCGCGCGCAGCGGGCTGGTCAGGCCCGGCAGCACCCGCGTGGGGCGGATATTGGCGTATTGGTCGAAGCCCTGGCAGATCCGCAGCCGCAGGCCCCACAGGGTGATGTCGTCCGGCAGGTGCTGGTCGCCCACGGCGCCGAAGAAGATGGCGTCGAAGCCCTTCAGCGTCTCCAGCCCGTCCTCGGCCATCATCTTCCCCGTGGCGCGGTAGTAGTCGCTGCCCCAGGGAAAGTCCGTCACCTCCAGCTTGAAGTCGCCGCTGCGCTCGGCCAGGGCGGCGAGCACGCGCAGCCCGGCGGGGATGACTTCCTTGCCGATGCCGTCGGCGGGAATGGCGGCGATGCGATGGGTGCGCATGGCGGGTCCTTTTGGTATGTCAGTTGGTATGGAAAGCAAGCTGCGAGTTCTGCCCGCCGCGCCCAGCGCGCCGGTGCGGGAAAGCCTGGCCCAGGCCGCCTATGCGGCGCTGAAGGCGAGCATTCTGGAAAACCTGCTGCCGCCGGGGCATGAGGCGGTGGAACAGGCCATCGCCGAGCAACTGGGCATGAGCCGCACCCCGGTGCACGAGGCCCTGCTGCGCCTGCAGCACGAGGGCCTGGTGCGGGTGCTGCCGCGCCGCGGCGTTCGGGTGCTGCCGATCGACCCGACCGACCTGGGCGAGACCTATGAGGTGCTGATCGCGCTGGAAGGCGCCGCCGCCGCGCTGCTGGCCCGGCGGGGCGCCGCCGGGGCCGCGGCGCTGGCCGCCATGGCCGCGGCGACAACGGCCATGGCGCAGGCGCTGGCCGCCGGCGACCGCCCCGGCTGGGCGGCGGCGGATGACCGCTTTCATCGCACCCTGCTGGCCGGTTGTGGCAATGCCAAGCTGGCACGGCTGGCGCAAACCGCGGCCGACCAGGCCCAGCGCGCGCGCAGCGCCAGCGTGGCCCTGCGCGCGGAACCCACCGCCTCGGTGGCCGAGCATCAGGCGATACTGGCGGCGCTGGGTGCCGGCCAGGCGGAGCCGGCACGCGCTGCGGTGGCGGCGCATCGGCAGCGGGCCAGCCGGGATATCCTGCGGGTTCTGGCGACCCTTCCGGGTTGAGCCTGGCATGCCTGCCCCATTCGGGTTGCTGGCAAGCTTCTTCCATACCACCAGAAACTTTACAAGACGGCACCCCAACAGGCCCGCCGCCCCGGCACCCGGGCTTGCCTTGCCAGGCGCATGTTCCTGCTGCGCCGGCAGCCTGAAAACGAATCGGGGCGTGGGCGTTTTCGACTGAAACGCCCACGCCCCGGATTTTCCCACACCGCAGCCTGCCTCACCCCCCAAGACGTTCCCGTCTCAGGCGGTCAGGCCCAGGCTCCCTGCCTCGACGGGCAAACGCGCCCGTTCAGGACCGCACGAAGGCGCAGCCACCTTCGCTCATCGGGCGGAAGGCCTGGTCGCCCGGGGTGGTCTGCAGCAGCTTGTAGTAGTCGAACGGCCCCTTGCTCTCGGCCGGGCTCTTCACCTCGAACAGATAGGCCGGGTGCAGCTTGCGGCCGTCGGCGCGAATGCTGCCGGCGCCGAAGCAATCATCGTCGCAGGGCATCGCCTTCATGCGGTTGACCGTGGCAACGCCATCCGCCTTGGCGGCGGCCACGCCCATATCGGCCACGACCTTCAGGTAGTGCAGCACGGCCGCGTAGCCGCCGGCGTGGTTCATGCACAGCGCGTTCTGGCCGATATGCGGCCTGACCCGGGCGGAGAAGGCGCGGGTGCGGTCGTTCATGTCCCAGTAGAAGGTCTCGGTGCACAGCAGGCCCTGGGCGGTTTGCAGGCCCAGCGCATGCACGTCCGGCATGAACATCAGCAGGCTGGCCAGCTTCACGCCACGGCGGGTCACGCCGAACTCGGCGGCCTGCTTGATGCAGTTGATGGTGTCCGACCCGGCATTGGCCAGGCCGATCACCTTGGGCCGCGCCGCCATGGCCTGCACCAGGAAGGAGGAGAAGTCCGTGGTGCCCGGGAACGGCGTGCGGGTCTGCCCGAGGACGCTGCCGCCGGCCGCCTTGACGAAGTTCGCCGTATCCCGTTCCAGCGCGTGGCCAAAGGCGTAGTCGGCGGTGATGAAGTACCAGCTGTCGCCGCCCGCGCGCACGGTGGCGCCGCCGGTGGACTTGGCCAGCATGTAGGTGTCGTAGGTCCAATGGATGGTATTGGGCGAGCACTTGCTGCCGGTGAGGTCCGAGGTGGCGGACGAGGTGTTCAGGAACACCTTGTTCTTTTCCCGGATGATGTCGTTGGCCGCCAGCGCCACCGAGGAAGCGCCACCGTCGATGATGACATCCACGCCGTCACGGTCGATCCATTGGCGGGTCAGGTTGGAGCCGACATCGGGCTTGTTCTGGTTGTCGCCGTACAGCACTTCCACGTTGATGCCGCGGTTGTTGAACTCGGCCACCGCCTGCTTGATGCAGGCCAGTTCGGTCGGGCCGGTCACGTCGCGATAGGTACCGGAGAAGTCGCAGAGCAGCGCGATCTTGATGGTATTGGCCGCCTGCGACCTGGCGCTGCGGAACGGCAAGCCGCCAAGAGCCGCCGCCGCACCGGTCTGCAATACTGCACGACGCGATAGAGTCATCGATATTCCTCCCCTTCTGCCAGTCTGTGCCGGCCCTGAATGATGGCAGCTTACAACAAATCCGCGCCGGTACAGCCGGAATTTGTTCCTGGCGCCGCCGCGGCCACCCGCCGTTGGTGCATTGATCTCCGCCGCCGGATTGGCTCCTATGCAACCAGGGCAGCGCCCGCACGAAGCAAGAAAACAGGGACAGGAACAGCCTCATGCACCTCGGCTCCATGGGTTCCGGCCAGGTGGGTCGGTGATGCCCGCCCCGGCCACGGCCGCCGCTGGCGCCTTGCCGCCCGAGGTCATCATCATCGGCGCTGGCATCGCCGGCATGCACCAGTTGTACCGCCTGCGGGAGCTGGGGCTGCGGGTGCAGGTGTTCGAGGCCGGGTCGGATGTGGGGGGCACCTGGTACTGGAACCGCTACCCCGGCGCCCGCTTCGATTCCGAAAGCTGGACCTACGGCTATTCCTTCTCGCCCGAGTTGCTGCAGGAATGGGAATGGCCGGAACACTTCTCGGCCCAGCCCGATACGCTGCGCTACCTGAACTTCGTGGCCGACAAGTTCGACCTGCGGCGGGACATCCGGTTCAACAGCCGCGTCACCGCCGCCAGCTTCGACGATGCCACCAGCCATTGGACGATCACGCTGGACAACGGCGAGCAGGCCCGCGCGCCGCTGCTCATCACCGCGCTCGGCCCGCTTTCGGCCTATACGCTGCCCAACATTCCCGGCCGGGAAAGCTTTGCCGGCCCGGCCTACCATACCGCGCGCTGGCCGCATGAGGGGGTGGACCTGAAGGGCAAGCGGGTCGGCATCATCGGCACCGGCGCCACCGCCATCCAGACCATCCAGACCATCGCCCGGGATGTCGGCCACCTGACGGTGTTCCAGCGCACCCCCAACTGGGCCGCGCCGCTGCACAACCGCCGGATAACCCCCGAGGAACAGCGCGAGATCAAGGCCAGCTACGCCGAGATCTTCGAACGCTGCCGCCAGACCAGCACCTGCTTCATCCACCAGACCGACCCGCGCAGCGTGTTCGACGTGACGCCGGAGGAGCGCGAGGCGTTCTGGGAAAAGCTGTACGGCGAACCCGGCTTCGGCATCTGGGTCGGCAACTTCCGCGACGTGCTGACCGACCAGGCGGCGAACGACCTGGCCAGCGCCTACATGGCGCGCAAGATCCGCGAGCGGGTGAAGGACCCCGCCACGGCGGAACGGCTGATCCCGAAGAACCACGGCTTCGGCACCCGGCGCCTGCCGCTGGAGAGCGGCTATTATGAGGTGTACAACCAGGACAACGTCCGGCTGGTGGACATCAACGACACCCCGATCGAGCGGATAACCCCGCGCGGCATCCAGACCAGCGCGGAGGAACACGCCTTCGACCTGCTGATCTACGCCACCGGCTTCGATGGCGTGACCGGCCCCTATGACCGCATGGACATCCGCGGCCCCGGCGGCCGCAGCCTGCGCCAGGCCTGGACCGGCACGCCACGCACCTTCCTCGGCATGCTGGCGGAAGGCTTCCCCAACATGCTGATGGTGCTGGGGCCGCATACCGCGCGCGGCAACATCCCCCGCAACATCGAGGAGATCGTGGACTGGCTGACCGGCCTGGTGGCGCATATGCACAAGCACGGCCTGGCGCGGGTGGAAGCCCGGCCCGAGGCGGTGGAAGCCTGGTGCCAGCACGTGGACAAGGCCGCGGCCGGGCTGTTGTTCAGCCAGGTGAACTCCTGGCAAACCGGGGTGAACCGCAACGTGGAGGGTCGCGATATCCGCCGCGTGCTGGGCTATTACGGCGGCGCGGTGGACTATCGCCGCCGGATCGAGGCGGTGGCCGCCAATGGCTACCAGGAATTCCTGTTCAACTGACCAAGCCGGGCGGCGCGCCGCCCCAACCGCCCCGCCGTGGAGAATGAACCAGATGCCCGTTGCCGAAGCCGCCGCAGCCAGCCCCGACGCCATCATCATCGGCGCCGGCATCGCCGGCATGTACCAGTTGTACCGGCTGCGGCAGTTGGGCATGCGGGTGAAGGTGTTCGAAACCGGCAGCGATGTGGGCGGCACCTGGTACTGGAACCGCTACCCCGGCGCCCGCTTCGATTCCGAAAGCTACACCTACGGCTTCTCCTTCTCGGAGGAGTTGCTGCAGGACTGGAGCTGGAGCGAGCATTTCGCCGCCCAGCCGGAAACGCTGCGCTACCTGAACCATGTGGCGGACCGCTTCGACCTGCGGCGGGACATTCAGTTCAACAGCCACGTCCGCGCCGCCAGCTTCGACGAAGCCACCCGCCAATGGACCGTGACGCTGGACACTGGCGAGCGCCACCAGGCGCGCTTCCTCATCACCGCGCTGGGGCCGCTTTCGGCGGATACGCTGCCCCGCCTGCCGGGGGTGGACCGCTTCCGCGGCCAGTCCTTCCACACCTATCGCTGGCCGGAAGCGCCGGTGGACTTCGCCGGCAAGCGCGTGGCGGTGATCGGCGTGGGCGCCACGGGCGTGCAGGTGGTGCAGACCATCGCGCCGCTGGTGGCCGAACTCTGCGTCTTCCAGCGCACGCCCAACTGGTGCACGCCGCTGAACAACCGGCCGATTTCGGCGGAGGAACAGCAGCGGATCAAGGCCAGCTACCCGGAACTGTTCGCGCTGCTGCGCACCACGCCGGGCTGCTACATCCACGACGCCGACCCGCGCGGCACCTTCGAGGTTACCGCCGAGGAACGCGAGGCGTTCTGGGAAAAGCTGTACGGTGAACCCGGCTTCGGCATCTGGCAGGCCAACTTCCGGGACATCCTGACCGACCCGGCGGCCAATGCGCTGCTGAGCGACTTCATCGCCCGGCAGATCCGCCGGCGGGTGCAGGACCCGGTGATGGCGGAACGGCTGATCCCGAAGTGCCACGGCTTCGGCACCCGGCGCGTGCCGCAGGAAACCCGCTACTATGAAGCCTTCAACCTGCCGCATGTCAGCCTGGTGGACGTGCACGAGACGCCGATCGAGAGCATCACCGAAACCGGCATCCGCACCAGCGACACCGAGCGTGCCTTCGACATCATCATCTACGCCACCGGCTTCGACGCCATCACCGGCGCCTTCGACCGCATCGAGTTCCAGGGCAGCGACGGCCTGCGCCTGAAGGACAAGTGGGCGGAGGGGCCGAAGACCTATCTCGGGCTGCAATCGGCCGGCTTCCCCAACATGCTGACCATTGTCGGGCCGCACAACGCCTCCACCCGCTGCAACATTCCGCGCTGCATCGAACAGAATGTGGACTGGGTGACCGACCTGCTGCGCACCGCCCGGCAGCAAGGCTGCACCAGGTTCGAGGCCACGCCGGCGGCCGAGGCGGAATGGACCGCGCATATCGACACGCTGGCCGAGGGCATGATGTACGCCCAGATCAATTCCTGGGCGACCGGCATCAACACCAACGTGCCGGGGCGGGATGTGCGCCGTATCCTGCAATACCAGGGCGGCGCGCCGGCCTATCGGGCGCATTGCGACGCGGTGGCGGCGCAGGGCTATGCCGGCATGGTGCTGGAATAGGCCGCTGGCCGTCGTTTCACCGTGGCCCGCTTGCCCGCCGGGTTCGCCCGAGGTCGGACGAACCCGGCGGGCAGGACGCTGGAGCGTGGTCGGCGCTTCAGTCGGCGCCGATCACGCTCTAGCGCCCGCGGGCGACCGGTATCGGTATCAGTTCCAGGTCCATCTCGCGGCTGCCACCGCCGGGGCCGTCATCATCCGGCGGCCGGCCTTCCAGCATCACCGCCAGCGCCATCTGCACACCGCTGAGCGTGAGGCCGCAGAAGAACCACAGCAGCAGGGCCGGCCAGGGGTGGCTGGGTTCGCGCCGCAGCAGGTGGCCAACGCCGCCCGGGTCGGCCCAGAACAGCGCCAGCACCAGCAGGCTGGCCAGCACGTAGCCAACCGCGATGTGGACCAGCAGGAAGCGAATGGCGATGGCGGCGGGGCGGCGCTGCGGCATGGGGAACCTCCGTGCCGGGCAGCCTAGACCCGCGCGGCCCGGCTGACACCCCGCGCCACGGAAGGGCAGCTGCGCGATATGCGGGCAGCTCAGGCAGCCACGGCCTGCTTCTTGGGCGATTGTGACGCCTTAGGCGCCTAAAACCCTGGCATGCGGTTTGCAGTGCAACATAGGCCCGCAGCCCTGCCCTTCACGGCAGAGCGGGAACCAGGTGTGCCAAGGGCGGCATGGTCTGGGCGCTGTCCAGAACCCGCGGACCAATGATGGTTCGCCTGCTGTCGGCAACGGCGGCCATCCGGACCCATACGCGCATGAACATGCTTTCTCCCCAACGGCAGCGGCTGGTGGTTATTGGCAATGGCATGGCGGGCATGCGGACGGTCAGCGAATTGCTGGCCCGCACGCCGCATCGCTACGACATCACCGTGTTCGGCGCCGAACCGCACCCGAATTACGACCGCATCGCCCTGTCCTCCGTGCTGGCCGGGGAAAAGACGCTGGACGAAATCGTCATCAACAGCCGCGCCTGGTATGAAGAGAACAAGATCCGCCTGATCACCAGCGACCCGGTGGTGGCGATCGACCGCGTTGCCCGCACCGTCACCAGTTCCTCCGGCCTGGTGGCGCCGTATGACCGGCTGCTGCTGGCCACCGGCTCCAAGCCGCTGGTGCCGCCGCTGCCGGGGCTGACCCTGCCCGGTGTCTGCACCTTCCGCGACATCGCCGATGTCGGCCAAATGATCGCGGCCAGCGAAACCCACCAGCGCGCCGTCGTCATCGGCGGCGGCCTGCTGGGGCTGGAAGCCGCCTGGGGCCTGCGCCGCCGCGGCATGAGCGTGGCCGTGGTGCACCTGATGCCGACGCTGATGGAACGCCAGCTCGACGTCGCCGCCGGCACCCTGCTGCAGCGCGACCTGGACGAACGCGGCATTGCCTTCTTCACCAATGGCCAGACCGAGGAGATCACCGGCACCGACCACGCCACCGGCGTGAAGCTGGCCGATGGCCGCGAGGTGCCGGCCGATATCGTCGTGGTCGCCATCGGCATTCGCCCGAACATCGACCTGGCCCGCGCCTGCGGCCTGGAGGTGAACCGCGGCATCGTGGTGGGCGACGACATGGCCACGGCGGATGCGGATATCTATGCGGTGGGTGAATGCATCGAGCATCGCGGCCAGGTCTTCGGCCTGGTGCTGCCCATTTGGGAACAGGCCAAGGTCTGCGCCGCCCGGTTGGCCGGGGATGAGGACGCCATCTATGTCACCCCGCCGCTTTCGACCAAGCTGAAGATCACCGGCATCGACGTCTTCTCGGCTGGCGCGCTTGCCGCCGCCGCCGAGGAGGACGAGGAGCTGATCTACCAGGACAAGAAGCGCGGCACCTATCGCAAGCTGGTGCTGCGCGACAACCGCATCGTCGGCACCGTGCTGTATGGCGAGGTCAAGGACGGCCCCTGGTACTTCCAGCAGATGCGCGAGGGCACCGATATCGAGGCCATCCGCGACCGGCTGATCCTCGGCGAAGCGGCGGCGTCGCTCACCGGCACGGTGGACCCGACGGCCAAGGTCGCCGCGCTGGCCGACAGCGCCGAGATCTGCGGCTGCAACGGCGTGTGCAAGGGCACCATCACCGGCAAGATCACCGAGTTGAAGCTGACCACGCTGGACGGCGTGCGCGCCCACACCAAGGCCAGTGCTTCCTGCGGTTCCTGCACCCCGCTGGTGGAGGGCCTGCTGGCGCTGACCGCGGGCGTGGATGCCAAGGCTGCCGGCCCGAGGCCGATGTGCAAGTGCACCACGCATGGCCACGCCTTCGTCCGCCGCGCGATCGTCGCCGATGGGCTGAAGACCATCCCGAAGGTGATGCAGCACCTCGGCTGGCTGCGGCCGGATGGGTGCCACAGCTGCCGCCCGGCGCTGAACTTCTACCTGTTGTGCGCCTGGCCCGGTGAATACGTGGACGACCAGCAGAGCCGCTTCGTCAACGAACGCAACCACGCCAATATCCAGAAGGATGGCACCTACAGCGTCATCCCGCGCATGTGGGGCGGCCAGACCAACCCCACGGAGCTGCGCGCCATCGCCGACGTGGCCGACAAGTTCGGCATCCCGGAGATGAAGGTCACCGGCGGCCAGCGCATCGACCTGCTGGGGGTGAAGCGGGAAGACCTGCCGGCGGTCTGGGCCGACCTCAATGCCGCCGGCATGGTTTCCGGCCACGCCTACGGCAAGGCGCTGCGCACGGTGAAGACCTGCGTCGGTTCCACCTGGTGCCGCTTCGGCACCCAGGACAGCACCAGCATGGGCGTGGCGCTGGAGAAGATGACCTGGGGCAGTTGGCACCCGCACAAGGTGAAACTGGCGGTCAGTGGCTGCCCGCGCAACTGCGCCGAGGCCACCATCAAGGACTTCGGCGTCATCGCCGTGGACAGTGGGTGGGAACTGCATATCGGCGGCAATGGCGGCATCCACCTGCGCGGCACGGATTTGCTGTGCAAGGTGGAGACACCCGAGGAGGTGCTGGAATACTGCGGCGCCTTCCTGCAACTGTACCGCGAGGAAGCCTACTATCTGGACCGTACCGCGCCCTATGTGGAACGCGTCGGCCTGGACTACGTGAAGGCGCAGGTGGTGCAGGATGCCGCCAACCGCAAGGCGCTGCATGCGCGTTTCCTGTTCGCGCAGGGCTTCGCGCAGTTCGACCCCTGGGCCGCGGGCGGCCATGTGGCGAATACCTTCAAGACCCTGGTGCCGGCGGAGTGAGCGACATGGATGGCAGCGTTGTCAGCGGCGCCCAGGGCACGCATTGGGTTGAAGTGGCCCGCCTGGAGGATATTCCCCGCCTCGGCAGCCGGGTGGTCGCCACCGCCACGGGCGATATCGCGTTGTTCCGCACCAGCGAGGATATCGTCTTCGCGCTGGACGACCATTGCCCGCACAAGGGCGGCCCGCTGTCCCAGGGCATCGTCCACGGCCAGGCGGTGACCTGCCCGCTGCACAACTGGGTCATCGACCTGAACAGCGGCGAGGCCCAGGCGCCGGATGTGGGCTGCGTGAAGCGCACCCCGGTGCAGGTGCAGGAAGGCCGCGTGCTGCTGGCGCTACGGGCATGAAGGGCCGCGCCAGCCTGGTGGGCGCCGGCCCGGGCGACCCGGAACTGCTGACGCTGAAGGCCGCGCGCCTGATCGCCGAGGCTGATGTGGTGCTGTACGACAAGCTGGTGGGCGCCGAGGTGCTGGCCCTGGCCAGGCCAGGGGCGCGCCTGGTGGATGTGGGCAAGCGCTGCGGCCGCCATTCGATGCAGCAGGAAGCCATCAACCGCCTGATCCTCACCCACGCCCGCGCCGGCCGGCATGTGGTGCGGCTGAAGGGTGGCGACCCCTTCGTGTTCGGCCGCGGCGGCGAGGAACTGGAAAGCCTGCGCGAAGCCGGCGTGCCGGTGGAGGTGGTGCCCGGCATCACCACCGCGCTGGCGGTGGGTGCGGCGCTGCAGGTGCCGCTGACGCATCGTGGCGTCTCGCGCAGCCTGACCATGCTGACCGCGCACAACCACGCGGACGCGTTGCCGGAACATGACTGGGCGGCGCTGGCCCGTGGCGGCACGCTGGCGGTGTACATGGGCGTGCGCACCCTGCCCTTGCTGACCGCCCGCCTGCTGGCCGCCGGCATGGCCGCCGCCACCCCGGCGGCGGCGGTGCAGAACGCCACCCTGCCGCATGAACAGCGCCTGTTCGGCACGCTGGGCGATATTGCCGCACAAGTGACCGCCGGCGGGGGCGACGGCCCCACCCTGGTGCTGATCGGCGAGGTCGTCGGCATGGCGCGGCGCGATGCGCTGGGCGATACTGCCCTGCATGAAGCCGCCTGAAGCCGAGGACGAAGGTCCCGAACACCCCTTCGCCCAGTATGTCCGCACGCTGGGGCGCGGCCCCGGCCGTTCCCGCGCGCTGACCCGGGACGAAGCCCGCGTGGCGCTGCGCATGGTGTTGCAGGGCGACGCGGACCCGCACCAGGTCGGCGCCTTCCTGATGCTGCTGCGCTACCGTGGCGAGGACCCCGGGGAGATCGCCGGGCTGGTGGAAGCCGCCCGCGCCGCCACCCATGCCGCGCCGGGGCCGGTGGACCTGGACTGGCCCAGCTACGGCGCCGGCCGCACCCGCGGCGCGCCCTGGTACCTGCTGGCGGCGCTGGCGCTGGCCCAGGCCGGGCATCGGGTGCTGATGCATGGCAGCAACGCCTTTTCCAGCGGCATGCCCACCGATGTTGGCCTGGCCATGCTGGGCCTGCGCCCGGCGGCGAACCGGGACGACGCGCTGCACCAACTGGCCACGCGCAACTTCGCCTACCTGCCGCTGACCGCACTGTGCCCGGGGCTGGACCGGCTGCTGGGGCTGCGGGCGCTGCTCGGGCTGCGCTCGCCCATCAATACCGTGGCACGGCTGGTCAACCCGATGGACGCGCCGGCCAGCGTGGATGGCGTGTTCCACCCGCCCTACATCACGCTGCACCTGAACACCGCCCAGGCGCTGGGCCGGCAACGGCTGCTGGTGCTGAAGGGCGGCGGCGGCGAGGCCGAGCGCAACCCGGCCAAGCCAGTGGCCGCGCACCTGCTGGCCGAGGGCCAATGCACCGAGCTGGCGCTGCCCGCACTGAGCAGCGCCCGCGCCAATGGCACCGACCTGGCCCAGCTCTGGGCCGGCGGCGCGGCCCCGGCGGAGGCCGCGACAGTGCAGGCCACCATCGCGCTGGGGCTCATCGCCATGGGCCAGGCCACGGCCACCACGGCCGATGCCGCCGCGGCCGGAATCTGGCAGACACGCCGGCCGCTGCGCTGAGGCGGCGGCGCTATTCCATGTTGATGCTGGTGCGCTTCGCCAGGTCGCGGAAGCGGGTGATCTGGCCCTGCACGAAGTCCCGGAACTGCGCCGGGCTGCTGCCGATGGCCTCGGCCGAGGCATTGTCCAGCGCCCGCATCACATCGGGGGTGGGCAACGCGGCGACGCAGGCCTGGTGCAGCGCCGCCACCGTGGCCTCCGGCATGCTGGCGGGCGCGACGAAGCCGAACCAGGACCCCGGCAGCACCCCCTCGATGCCGGCCTCGGCCAGCGTCGGCAGGTTGGGCTGGCCCGGCAGCCGCCGCGCATTGCTGGTGGCCAGGGCGCGCAACCGCCCGGCCTCGATCAACGGCCGTGAGACGCCAACGCCATCGATGACGAAGTCGATCTGGCCCGAGGCCAGGTCGGTCATGGTGGGCGCGCTGCCGCGATAGGGCACGTGCACGCCCTGCATGCCGGCGGCGACGCAAAGCTGTTCCGCCTGAATGTGCTGCACGCTGCCCACGCCGGAGGAGGCGAAGGTCAGCGCCCCCGGCC
>CANBXZ010000041.1 GCA_947373495.1 Acetobacteraceae bacterium | reverse complement strand
CAACCATGGCGGCCGCCTTCACCAGCGGCACGACCTCGGGGTTGATCTTGGACCGATCCAACTGCTCCCACGCCACCTGATCGATGCGCCAATGCTTCATCGCGTCCCCGTCAGGCCAAGCGGCCCGGTCCCCTGTACACCCGGCCGGCACCACAACGCCGGCTGAAAGGGAATGTTCTGCGGAAGTGCCCCGGGATCAAGCACCGGGACAGGGCCAGGGCGGGCCGGCCAAGAAAAATATGCCGGCGTGGCGGCATCGCCATCACCCTGGGGGCAAGCCCCAAGGAAGAGGCCCGGGGAAAGCCGAGCGGCGCGCCCGGGAGGAACCCCGGAAAGCACCACGGGAAGAACCGCGAGCAAGGCTTCGCGGGCGGGCGGGCTGCTCGGCCGGGCGTCGCCGGCCGGGCAGGTCAGGCGGCTTCAGCCGCCGCAACCGCGGCCTGGGCCGACAGCACGCGCAACTGCGCGGCTTCACGCTTTTCCGGCTCGGCATCCGCCGCCGCGGCCAGGGCGGCTTCGGCCTCGGCCAGCTTGCGTTCGCTGGTGGCGCGGGAAAGCTGCGCCAGCGGCGTGGCGTCGTCGGCCAGCACCGTCACGCGGTCGGGCGAGACCTCGGCGAAACCGCCGGCGACGAACAGCGCCACGGTCTCATTGCCGCCTTCACGCACCCGGATGACGCCGCCCTTCAGGGCCACGATCATCGGCGCATGGCCGGCCAGCACGCCCATCTCGCCTTCCACGGCGGGGATGGTCGTCATCTCCACCTGGCGGGACAGCAGCAGCTTTTCCGGCGAGACGAGTTCGAGCAGGAAGGTAGCCATTCTATTTCTCCGTACCCTTGCGGCGGATGGTCCAGCCAGCCGCCGTGGCCCAACTGGGGACCCGCTGGGGGGCCCGCCAGTGGCCTGGCCCAGGCCAGGCGCGCCACGTCGCGCGCCTGGTGCTTGCCGGCAATGTTACGCAGACTGCTTCAGCGTCTCGGCCTTCTTCACCGCTTCTTCAATGGTACCAACCATGTAGAAGGCGGCTTCCGGCAGATGGTCGTATTCGCCAGAGCAGATGGCACCGAAGGAACGCACGGTGTCTTCCAGCTTCACGAACACGCCCGGGGTGCCGGTGAACACTTCGGCCACGTGGAACGGCTGGCTGAGGAAGCGCTGCAGCTTGCGGGCGCGGGCCACGACCAACTTATCTTCTTCGCTCAGTTCATCCATGCCCAGGATGGCGATGATGTCCTGCAGGCTCTTGTAGGTCTGCAGGATGCGCTGCACGTCGCGCGCCACCTTGTAGTGTTCCTCACCCACAACGCGGGGGTCGAGCGCGCGGCTGGTGCTGTCCAGCGGGTCCACGGCCGGGAAGATGCCGAGTTCCGCGATCGAGCGGTTCAGCGTCGTGGTCGCGTCCAGGTGGGCGAAGGAGGTGGCGGGCGCCGGGTCAGTCAAGTCATCGGCCGGCACGTAGATGGCCTGCACCGAGGTGATGGAGCCCTTCTTCGTCGAGGTGATGCGTTCCTGCAGCGCGCCCATGTCGGTGGCCAGCGTCGGCTGGTAACCCACCGCGGAGGGGATGCGGCCCAGCAGCGCCGACACTTCCGCACCCGCCTGGGTGAAGCGGAAGATGTTGTCGATGAAGAACAGCACGTCCTGGCCCTGTTCGTCGCGGAAGTATTCCGCCACCGACAGGCCCGAGAGCGCGACGCGGGCGCGGGCGCCCGGCGGCTCATTCATCTGGCCGTACACCAGCGCCACCTTGGAGCCGGTGGTGGTGCCGTCGTCGTTCAGCTTGATGACGCCGGCATCAACCATTTCGTGGTACAGGTCGTTGCCCTCGCGGGTACGCTCACCCACGCCGGCGAAGACCGAAACGCCGCCATGGCCCTTGGCGATGTTGTTGATCAGCTCCTGGATGGTCACCGTCTTGCCCACGCCGGCGCCGCCGAACAGGCCGATCTTGCCGCCCTTGATGTAGGGCGCCAGCAGGTCGATCACCTTGATGCCGGTGACGAGGATCTCGGCGGAGGTCGCCTGGTCCTCGAAGTTCGGGGCTTCGCGGTGGATCGTGTACTTCTTCTCGTGCGGCACCGGGCCACGCTCGTCGATCGGCTCGCCGATGACGTTCATGATGCGGCCCAGCGTGCCTTCACCCACCGGCACCGAGATGCCGACGCCGGTGTCCACCACGTCCTGGCCGCGGATCAGGCCGTCGGTCATGTCCATGGCGATGCAGCGGACGGTGCGTTCACCCAGGTGCTGCGCCACTTCCAGGACCAGCGTGACATCGCCGTTCTTGGTGGTGAGGCTGTTCAGGATGGCAGGCAGCTCAGCGGGGAACTGCACGTCCACCACGGCGCCCAGGATCTGGGAAATCTTCCCGACGTTGTTCTTCATGGTGCGTACCTTTCCTTAAACCGCTTCGGCCCCGGAGATGATCTCGATCAGCTCCCGAGTGATATTGGCCTGGCGTGTACGGTTGTAGTTCAGCGTCAGCTTGTTGATCATCTCGCCGGCGTTGCGCGTGGCATTGTCCATCGCGTTCATCCGGGCACCATGCTCGCCGGCCGCGCTTTCCAGGATCGCCCGGTACAGCTGAATGGCCAGGTTGCGCGGCAGCAGCGTCGCAAGGATTTCCTCCTCGGTCGGCTCGTATTCATATTGCGCCTGCGGGCCGCTCGCCGCCTGGGCCGGGCCCTCGGGCAGCGGCGCCGGGATCAGGCGCTGTTCGGTCGGGATCTGGCTGATCACGTTCCGGAAGCGGTTGTACAGCAGGCTGCACACATCAAAGCCGCCCTGGTCCAGCATGCCGGCGATGGTCTGCGCCACCGCCTCGGCATCCTCGAACTCAACACGCTTCTTGTTGGCGAAGGTCACCTCGGCCACGATGCGGCTGGCGAATTCGCGCTTCAGGAAGGCCGCGCCCTTGCGGCCCACCGTCAGCACCTTCACCTGCTTGCCCTCGGCTTCGAGCGTGCGGATGCGCGCCCGGGCCAACCGGCCAACCTGGGTATTGAACGGCCCGGCCAGGCCACGATCCGCGGTGACGACCACCAGCAGATGCACCTTGTCCGCACCGCTGCCCACCAGCAGGCGGGGCGCGCCAGGCGCCCCGGCCACGGCGGCACCCAGCGACGCGAGGATCTGCTCCATCCGCTCCGCGTAGGGGCGCGCGGCTTCCGCCTGCGCCTGGGCGCGGCGCAGCTTGGCCGCTGCCACCATCTTCATCGCCTGCGTGATCTTCCGGGTGGATTTCACGCTGTTGATGCGACCACGTAGGTCTTTCAGGCTTGCCATGGCGCCCGGCTCCTATGCTCCGGGTTGATCAGGCGGCGAAGGACTTGGCGAAACCGTCCAGGAACGCGACCAGCTGGTCTTCCGTGCCCTTCTTGATTTCGCGGTCATTGCGGATCGCCTCGACAATGCCCGGCTGGCTGGACTTCAGCTCGCTCAGCATGCGGCGCTCGAACTCGCCAACGGCGCTGACCGGCAGCTTGTCCAGGTAGCCGCGGGTGCCGGCGAACAGGCTGATCACCTGCTCCTCGACCGGAACCGGGCGGTACTGCGGCTGCTTCAGCAGCTCGGTCAGGCGCGCACCACGGGCCAGCAGCGCCTGGGTCGAGGCGTCGAGGTCCGAGGAGAACTGGGCGAAGGCCGCCATTTCGCGGTACTGCGCCAGCTCCAGCTTGATCTTGCCGGCCACCTGCTTCATCGCCTTGATCTGCGCGGCGGAACCGACGCGCGAAACCGAGAGGCCGACGTTCACCGCGGGGCGGATGCCCTTGAAGAACAGCTCGGTCTCCAGGAAGATCTGGCCGTCGGTGATCGAGATCACGTTGGTCGGGAGGTAGGCGGAAACGTCGCCGGCCTGGGTCTCGATGACCGGCAGCGCGGTCAGCGAGCCATTGCCGAAGTCGTCGTTCATCTTCGCCGCGCGCTCAAGCAGGCGCGAGTGCAGGTAGAACACGTCGCCCGGGTAGGCTTCGCGGCCCGGCGGGCGGCGCAGCAGCAGCGACATCTGGCGGTAGGCCACGGCCTGCTTCGACAGATCGTCGTAGAAGATGACCGCGTGCATGCCGTTGTCGCGGAAGAACTCGCCCATGGTGCAGCCGGTGTAGGGCGCCAGGAACTGCATCGGCGCCGGGTCGGAAGCCGTGGCAGCGACGATGATGGAGTATTCCATCGCGCCGTTTTCTTCCAGCGTCTTCACCAGCTGGGCAACCGTGGAGCGCTTCTGACCAATGGCGACATAGATGGTGTAGAGCTTCTTGCTCTCATCCGTGCCGGCGTTGATGCCCTTCTGGTTGATGATGGTGTCGATGATGACGGCGGTCTTGCCGGTCTTGCGGTCGCCGATGATGAGCTCCCGCTGGCCGCGCCCGACCGGGGTCATGGCGTCGATCGCCTTGATGCCGGTCTGCATCGGCTCATGCACCGACTTGCGCGGGATGATGCCCGGCGCCTTCACCTCAACGCGCATGCGCGTGGCGTCCACGATCGGGCCCTTGCCGTCGATCGGGTTGCCCAGGCCATCGACCACGCGGCCCAGCAGGCCACGGCCGACGGGCACGTCCACGATGGTGCCGGTCCGCTCGACCACGTCGCCTTCGCGCACGGTCTTGTCGGCGCCGAAGATCACCACGCCGACATTGTCGGATTCGAGGTTCAGCGCCATGCCCTTCAGGCCCGAGGCCGGGAAGGACACCAGCTCACCGGCCATCACGTTCTGCAGGCCGTAGACGCGGGCAATGCCGTCGCCCACGGTCAGAACGGTGCCGACCTCAGCCACATTCGCGTCGGCGTCGAAGCCGGCGATCTGCTGCTTGAGGATTTCCGAGATTTCCGCGGGACGGATCTCCATGGTCAGGCGGCCCCCTTCATGGCGTACTGCAGGCGCTGCAGCTTGGATTTGATGCTGTTGTCGTAAAGGCGAGACCCGATCCGAACGACCAGGCCGCCAAGGATGGATTCGTCAACACGCTCGACCAGCTTGACGCCGGAATAGCCGGCTTCGGTCAGGCGAGCGGTGATCTGGGCGCGCTGCACGTCGTTCAACGCGTGCGCGGTAATGACATCGGCGGTCTGCTGGCCACGGCGGGCGGCCAGGATGCGGCCGAAGGCGGCCGCCACGTCCGGCAGCTTGCCCAACCGGCGGTTGGCGATCAGCACGCCGACCAGATTGCGGACCTCGGCGCCGATGCCGGCGCGGTCCAGCACGGCGAAGGCGCCGCGCTTCTGCGCCTGGCTGTCCAGCCGCGGGTCGGCCACGAAGGCCCGGAAGCCGCGGTCGTCCTGCCAAAGGCTGAACAGCCCTTCCAGATCGGCGGCAATGCGGTCGAGCGCACCCGGGTCCTGCTGGCGCTTGTCGTCGGCCAGACCCAGGATCGCCTGGGCATAGCGGTCGGCAAGCCCGCTCGGGTTCGGGGCGGTGTTGGAAATCTCGGCAGAGGCCACGTCAGTCCCGGTCCTGTTCCTTGGTGGCGCGCCCCGGCGCGACGGTGACGCGCCTGTACGCAAGTCCGGGCGAGAAACTCTCATCTCTCGTCGGCGCGGGGGCCTTACCATAGCGTTCTCGGCCCAGCAACCGAGCGGAGGCCATGATTCTTGCCGATCTGTTTTATCCTGCCCGAAGCCTGACCGTGGCACTTGGGCTATCCTGCCCTCCCCGGGGCAGGATTCAGGCAGGCATGGCGGCGTTCTTCGGCTGGCGGGTGGTGGCGGCCAGCTTCGTTCTGGCGCTGTTGGCCTGGGGCATCGGCTTCTACGGGCCCTCGGTCTTCCTGCATGCGCTGCATGCCCGGCAGGGCTGGTCCCCGGGGTTGGTGGGCGCGGCCATCACCCTGCATTTCCTGGCCTCTGCCCTGCTTGTGGCGCGGTTGCCGGCGCTGCACCGGCGCTGCGGCGTGGTGGGCGCCACCCGGGCCGGAGTGCTGGCCTCGGCGCTTGGAGTCGCCGCCTGGGGCGCCGCCACCCAGCCCTGGATGCTGCTGCCGGCCGCCCTGCTCACCGCCATCGGCTGGGCGCTGACCAGCGCGGCGGCCATCAACGTATGGGTTTCCCCCTGGTTCGACCGGCGCCGGCCGCTGGCCCTGGCCATGGCCTATAATGGTGCCTCGGCCGGCGGGATTTTATTTGTGCCGCTCTGGGCGGTGCTGATCGGCTGGGTCGGTTTCGGCCGGGCGGCGCTGGCGGTGGGGCTGGCTACGGCGGCCCTGGGCTGGTGGCTGGCCGGGCACTACCTGGCCGCCACCCCCGCCAGCCTGGGCCAGCAGGTGGATGGTGGCACCGCGCCGCCACCGCCGCGGCCCCGCCTGCCGGCCGCCACCACCAGCCTGTGGCGCCAGCCGCGCTTCCGCAGCCTGTCGGCCGCGCTGGCGCTGGGGCTGGCGGCGCAGATCGGGTTGATCACCGTATTGTATTCACTGCTGGCGCCGGCGCTGGGGGAAGCCGAGGCTGGCCTGGTGGTAAGCCTGGCCACGCTGGGCGCCGTGCTGGGCCGCAGCCTGGTGGGCTGGGCGCTGCCGCCCGGCCTGGACCGGCGGCTGGCCACGGCGGCCAACCTGCTGGTGCAGGTGGTCGGCTCGGCCGCGCTGGCGGCGGCCGATGGCCAGCAGGCGGGGCTGCTGGTGGCCGGCAGCCTGTTGTTCGGCCTGGGCATCGGCAACCTGCTGTCGCTGCAACCGCTCATCGCCCAGGCCGAATGGCCGCCGGCGGAGGTGCCGCAGGTGATGGCGTTGCTGACCGCGGTGAACCAGGGGTTCTACGCCTTCGCCCCGGCCGGCTTCGGCTTGCTGTTCCAGTGGGGCGGCGCCTGGTCCGCCCCGGCCGCCGCGGCGGCGCTGCAATTGGCCGCGGCGCTGGTGCTGCTGGCAGGGGCACGGCAAGGCCAGGCACGGCGGGGGTAGCCCCGCCATGCCCAGGGTTTCAGGCCGCCACGCGCCCGGCCTGGGAATCCAGCCGGTAGCCGCCGCCTTCGGTCAGCAGCAACCGGGCATTGCCCGGGTCCGGCTCGATCTTCTGCCGCAGCCGGTAGATGTGGGTTTCCAGCGTGTGGGTGGTCACGGCGCTGTTGTAGCCCCACACCTCGTTCAGCAGCACCTGCCGGCCCACCGGCTTGCCGCCGGACCGGTACAGGTACTTCAGGATGGCGGCTTCCTTCTCGGTCAGCCGGATCTTCTTGTTGCGGGGCACTTCCAGCAGCAGCTTGGCGCTGGGGCGGAAGCTGTAGGGCCCGATGGTGAAGACCGCGTCTTCCGAATTGTCGAACACCCGCAACTGCGCCCGCACCCGGGCCAGCAGCTCGTTCAGCCGGAATGGCTTGGCGATGTAGTCATTGGCGCCGGCATCCAGGCCACGCACCACATCCTGCTCGGCATCCGCGCCGGTCAGCATGATGATGGGTACCTTCAGCCCCAGCTTGCGCAGCCGGGCGCACAGGTCGCGGCCATCTCCGTCGGGCAGGCCGATATCCAGCAATACCGCGTCGAACCGGGCATCCGCGGCGGTCAGCATCGCCTCGGCCTCGGCGGCGGTGCCGGCCTCGGCGGGGGCGAACTCGCCATCCACCTCAAGCTGCTCGGCCAAGGTTGACCGCAGCGCGGCGTCGTCATCCACGATGAGTAGGGGGCGCGCACCTGCCATTCTTGTTCCCTGGCTTGCCGTAACCCTTGCCATAAGGGCCGCGAACTCAACACGTCAACGCCAAGTGCCGCGACGCAACAGCCGGCGACGTCCCTGCCTCTACCATGGCACCCGTGGCTTTTCCGGGGCAAGGGGCTTGATCAGGCCGTGAGAACTGGAAATCTGACAACGACGCGAGGAAGGATTATTCCCCCCTGCCCCCTGGCAATCGCCCTCTCGACGCCACATTCGCGGTGCGGCATGGCTGCTGTATGGAACGCCCCAGTATGAACCGGCTGACGCCCGACGTGCCCGACACCACTCCCGAGACGATGTCCCCCACACCTGCCTCCGCCCAAGGCTCCTCCCCGGCCGCCGCGATGGGCCCGGACCGCCAGGCGTTGGCGCTGCGGCGCGTGCATCGGGCGGCGGCGGAGCTGCGGCGCGGTGCCCCGGTGCTGTTGCAGGGCGGCGCCGGCGATGCGGGGCTGCTGCTGGTGGCCATGGAAACCGTGGGCGCCAGCGGCCTGGCGGAACTGAACGGCCTGGCCGCCGGGCCGGCGCTGCTGCTGCTGGCCGCCGCCCGCGCCACCGCCCTGCTGCCGGAGCTGGAGGCCGAGCCGGCCGCGGTGGTGGCCCTCGCCGCCCCGGCCAGCCTGATGGACCCCGCCCTGCTGCGCAGCCTGGCCGACCCCACGGCCGAGCGCCTGCTGCCCCAGCCGCCGGTGCCGGTGCCAGCCCCTGCCCTGGGCGCGCTGGCCCTGGCGCTGGCCAAGCTGGGCCGGTTGCTGCCGGCCCTGGTGGTGGCCCCCGCCCCGGCGCTGGCCCCGGCGCAGTTGCTGGCCGTGGCGGCCGAGGATGTCGCCGCCTACCCGGCTTCCGTCGCCACCAGCCTGAAGCGCGTGGCCGAGGCCGCGGTGCCGCTGGCGGAAGCGCCCGACGCGCGCATCGTGGCGTTCCGCGCCGCCGATGGGGGCATCGAGCACCTGGCCATCCTGGTTGGCCAGCCCGAGGCCCTGGCGCTGGCCGGCGGTGCCCCGCTGGCACGGATTCATTCGGAATGCTTCACCGGGGACCTGCTTGGCAGCCTGCGCTGCGACTGCGGCCCGCAGCTGCGCGGCGCCATCGCCCGCATGGCCGCCGAGGGTGATGGCGTGCTGCTGTACCTGGCGCAGGAAGGCCGCGGCATCGGCCTGGTGAACAAGCTGCGCGCCTATGCCCTGCAGGATACCGGGCTGGACACGCTGGACGCCAACCGTGCCCTGGGCTGGGGCGCCGACGAGCGCAACTTCCTGGTCGCCGCCACCATGCTGCGGGAGCTGCATATCCCGCGGGTGCGACTGCTGACCAACAACCCGGAAAAGGTCCGTGCCCTGGTGGCCTGCGGCGTCGAGGTGGAAGGCCGCGAGGCGCACCAGATCGCGCCCAACGGGGTCAATGACGGCTACCTGGAAACCAAGGCCCGCCGCTTCGGCCATTTGCTGGCCTGAGGCCGGGGCACCCCGCTCAGGTCACCCGTTCCAGTTCCTTGTCGTCCAGGTTGCCGGGCACGATGGTCATCGGCACCCGCAGCCGGTGGGCGTAGCGGCCGGTCAGCGCCGAGATCAGCGGCCCCGGCCCGCCGCTGCCGGCGGCGGCGGCCAGCACCAGGATGGAAATGCGCGGGTCTTCCTCCACCAGCGCCAGCAACTCGTCGCGCGGGTCGCCCTCGCGGATCAGCAGGATCGGCAGGCCGCCGGTAATCTCCTGCACCCGCGTCGCCAGGCCGGAGAGCATCTTCTCCGCATCCTCGCGCGCTTCCTCCTGCATCATCACGCCCACGCCGGCCCATTCCACCTGGCCCATGGGTTCCAGCACCCGCAGCAGGGCCACCCGGCCGCCGCCCTTGCGGGCGCGCAGCGCGGCATATTTCAGCGAAATCTCGCGCTCGGGGCTGTCATCCACCACCACCAGGAACACGCGGTCCCGCTTGGCCGGCGCAGCGGCCCTCTCCTCGGAATCGGGCATCAGTCCCTCCGGAACAATACGCTGCCCAGCCAACCTGCCAGGGCAGCCAGCAGGATACAGGCGATACCGTAGAAGAATGCATGGTCCTCGGCGACATCGGCAATCTGGTCGGCGGTGCCCACGCGTTCCACCCGGAAGCTCATCTCCTCCCGCGCGGCAATCCGGCGGGACCGGATCAGCAGCACCTCCACCCGATAGTCCCCGGTGGGCACGGTGGCGGGCAGCGGCAGGGCCACGTTGAACAGCCGGCCGCCGCGGATCTCCACCGGGGCGGCATCCTCCAGCCACAGGCCGCTGGCCTTCTCCAACTCCAGCAGCGCGGCGCGGAATGCCGGGGAGCGGCTGCCGGTGGAGGTCAGCGGCAAGGCGTCCAGCCCCAGGCCGTTATCCTGCCGCGCCGCTTCCGGCAGCAACTGCCAGGCCGGGCGGGTGCCGGCAATGGCGTAGAAGCCCGGCACCTGGTCGAACCGGGCGGAAGGGCCGTTGATCCAGAACAGCAGCGCCTTGACCTTGCGCCGCACCACCAGCGGCCGGGTCGGGCCGCGCGCCACCACGATGATCTCGTCGCCACCCGGGCCGATCGGCTGGTCGGTGCTGCCGAACACCATGATCGCCTCGCCGGTGAAGGCGGTGCTGATGCGGACTTCCTGGGTGGACAGCGCCGCCACCAGCGGCTGGTCCTGCGCCCGGGCCGGGGCGCCGGCCAGCAGGGCGGCCAGCAGCGCGCACAGCGGCAATAACCGCGCGGCCATCCGCATGGCCATTCCCGTGGGCCTCACAGGGCCGGCCCGATCGCGAACAGCGCCTCGGGCTGGCGCACCAGGCCCCACAGCAGGCTCAGCGCCACCGAAAGCACCAGGGCGCCCAGCAGGGCGCGGGTTTCCTCGCCGCGCAGCTTGGTGCCCATCTTGGCGCCGAACTGCGCCCCGATCACGCCGCCCAGCAGCAGCAGCATGGTCAGCACGATATCCACGCTGCCCACCTGCACCGCCTGCAGCAGCGTCACATTCGCGGTCACGAAGGTCACCTGGAACAGGCTGGTGCCGATCACCACCGCGGTGGGCATGCCCAGCATGTAGATCATCACCGGCACCAGCATGAAGCCGCCGCCCACGCCCATGATCGCCGACAGCACGCCGATGCCGAAGCCGGCCAGCACCGGCGGGATGACGCTGATATACAGGCGGGACTTGCGGAACCGCATCTTCAGCGGCAGGCCATGCATCCAGAAATGCTCGTGCAGGCGCTTCTTCTTCGCGCCACGGCGGCGCAGGATGGCGCGGACGCTCTCCATCACCATCAGCGCGCCGACGGTGCCCAGCACCACGACGTAGAAGATGGAAACCGCCAGGTCCACCTGGCCCACCCGGCGCAGCAGCGCGAACAATTGTACCCCGGCCAGGGAGCCGACGAAGCCCCCCGCGGTCAGCACCGCACCCATCTTGGCGTCCACATTGCCGCGCCGCCATTGCGCCATGAGGCCGGAGACCGAGGCCCCCAAGGTCTGGTTGGCGCCGGACGCCACCGCCACCGGGGCGGGAATGCCTATCAGGATGAGCGCCGGGGTCAGCAGGAAGCCGCCACCCACACCGAACAACCCGGACAGCCAGCCGACCAGGAAGCCGATGCCGACCAGCAGCATGGCATCAACGGAAATCCCGGCGATGGGCAGGTAGACCTGCATCGCAGTTTATCACTTCCAGAGGTCAGCGGGGGGCGCCACTGATGTTTGAACCGGCCGGCAAGGCGGTGCAAGGGCATTTCGCCACCCCGGCAACACACGGAACAGCCAGGGCCCCGGAGCATCATCGCCCGGGGCCGTTGCACCGCCCGGCGTGAAGGGCGCCGTCGGAAACGCCGCGGCGGGCGGGTTGCGGGCGGAAACGATCACGGTCCGGTTGCCCGCGGCGCTACAGCAAAATCCGCGGCAGCATGGCGTCCAGCCGCATCCGGCCTTCCGCCGTGGCCAGCAGCCGGCCATCGCGCCATGCCAGGTAGCCTGCCTCGACGCAGGCCCGCACCATCGGCGCGTCCAGCGCCGCGGCCAGCGGCATGCCGGCGCGGGCCTCGATCCGCGCCGGGTCGACGCCCTCGGCCAGGCGCAGCCCCATCAGCAGCGCCTCGCGGGCACGGTCGCGCGGGGAAAGCGTCTCGGTGCCGGTCACGCCATGGCCCTGGGCTTCCACCAGCGTGGCCCATTCCTCCGGCGCGCGATGCCGCCGCATGGCCAGCATCTCGCCGCCCAGCAGCAGGCGCTGGTGCGCGCCGGGGCCGATGCCCAGGTAGTCGCCATAGCGCCAATAGGCCAGGTTGTGCCGGCTTTCGGCGCCGGGCTGGGCGTAGTTGCTGACCTCATAGGGGGCCAAGTTGAAGCCGGCGGCTTCCTCCACCGTGGCGGCGTACAGCGCGGCGGCCGCGTCATCGTCGGGCAGGGCGAAGGCGCCACGGGCGTATTCGGTGGCGAAGCGCGTGCCGGGCTCGATGGTCAGCTGGTACAGGCTCAGGTGGTCGGCGGCCAGCGCCAGGGCCTGGCGCACCTCGGCCCGCCAGGCGGCTTCGCCCTGGCCGGGGCGGGCATAGATCAGGTCGAACGAAAGTCGGGGGAAGATGTCCCGCGCCAGTTCCAGCGCCGCCACCGCCTCCCCGGCCGAATGCCGCCGGCCGAGGAAGGCCAGCGCCTCGGCGTTCAGCGACTGCACGCCCAGCGAGAGCCGGTTGACCCCGGCGGCGCGGAAGTCCCGCAGCCGGGCCGCCTCCACGCTGGTGGGGTTGGCCTCCAGCGTCACCTCGCAGTCCGGCAGCGGGTCGAACAGGCGGTACGCCTCGGCCACCAGGGCGGCCGCGGTTTCCGGCGCCATCAGGCTGGGGGTGCCGCCGCCGAAGAAAATGCTGGCCAGCGGGCGGCGACCCAGGCGACCGGCCTCGAACCGCAGTTCCGCCAGCA
This sequence comes from Acetobacteraceae bacterium, assembly GCA_947373495.1. Taxonomy (GTDB): domain Bacteria; phylum Pseudomonadota; class Alphaproteobacteria; order Acetobacterales; family Acetobacteraceae; genus CAIMOR01. Next base: position 6,771 of record CANBXZ010000041.1, on the reverse strand, counting down.
GGGCGGCGGCGAAGCGCCCCTGGTCGATGCGGTCCCGGACATGGCTGTTGAAGTCGCAATACGGGCACTTGCTCAAACAGAACGGCCAATGGATGTAGAGGGCAATCGGTTCGACCATGCCGCCCATATGGGGTGAGCAGCCGGGGCCGGTACAGGGGGTTTGCGCCATGGCTCTGCCGATCACCGCGCTCTATGCCGGCCTGCTGGGGCTGTTGCTGCTGGTGCTGTCCTTCCGCGTGGTGCTGGTACGGCGCGCGCGCGGGGTTTCCCTGGGCAGCGGCGGCGATGCCGAACTGGAACAGCGCATCCGCACCCATGCCAACTTCATCGAATACGTACCCATGCTGCTGGTGCTGCTCGGGCTGCTGGAAGCCAACGGCCTGCCGGGCTGGGCGGTGCACGCGCTGGGCAGCGCGCTGCTGGCGGCGCGGCTGGCGCATCCGCTGGGCATGGCCGGGCATGGCATGGCCTGGCGCGTGCTGGGCGCCAGCCTCACCTTCACCACGCTGATGGTTGCCGCCGCCGCCCTGCTGGGGCTGGCCCTGGCCAGCTGAGGCCGCTTGCCCAGCCAGGGCTTTCCGCCGGCCAGTGGCCCGGCCCCGCGGGTGCTGCTGCTGGGCACGCTGCCGGGCACGGAATCGCTGCGCCGGGGCGAATACTACGGCCTGCCGCGCAACCGCTTCTGGTGGATCATGGGCCAGTTGGCCGGGGCAACGCCGGAGTTGCCCTATGCCGCCCGGCTGGCCCGGCTGGCGGCGGCCGGGGTGGCGCTGTGGGATGTCTGCCATTCCGCCGAGCGCCCGGGCAGCCTGGACGCCGCGATCCGCCGCGACAGCATTCGCGCCAACGACATCGCCGGCTTCGTCGCCGCCCACCCCAGCCTGCGCCTGGTGGCCTGCAACGGCGCCACGGCGGAGGCGCTGTACCGCCGCCTGGTGCTGCCCGGCAGCCCGGCGCTGGCCAGGCTGCCGCTGGTGCGGCTGCCTTCCACCAGCCCGGCCCATGCCGGCCTGCCGGCCGCGGCCAAGCTGGCGCAGTGGCGGGCGGCGCTGGCGCCGGTGCTCACCCCGGTGGCGGCCGGCGAAACTTTGCTATCATGCCATTCCAACCCGGGAGAAACCGCCATGCCCACCACCGTGAAGCAGTTGCTGGCCGCCGCCGAAGCCGAAGTGCCGCGCATCGGCGCCGCCGAGGCCCGCGCGCTGCATGCCGCCGGCCAGGCCGTATTCATCGACCTGCGGGAGCCGCCTGAGCTGACCGCTTCCGGCAAGGTGCCGGGCGCGCTGGCCATTCCGCGCGGCCTGCTGGAGTTCCGCACCGACCCGGAAGGCGCGCGCGACCCTGCGCTGGCCGCGGGCAAGACCGTCATCACCTATTGCGCTTCCGGCGGTCGCGCCGCGCTGGCCGGCAAGACGCTGAAGGAACTGGGCTATACCGACGTGCGCAACCTGGGCGGCTTCAAGGACTGGCTGGCCGCCGGCGGCGCGGTGGAACAGGTTTAGCGCGAATCCCGCCAGGGCTGCGGCACCGAACGGCAGAACTGTCTTGCTGAAGCAAACGGCCGGCGCCTGATCCCCTCCAGCAGGATCAGGCGCCGGCGCGGGCTCGCCTGATACCGTACACACGCGGTTCAGGCCCGCCTGGGCCATGACCGATGCCGCCCTTCGGGTTGCCCCCGCGTGGCGTCGGCGCCCCACCTATGGCAGCGCCGGCTCCTCGAGCTCGGCCCGCGCCTGCTGGTCGGCCCGCTGCAGGGTCAGGGTGAACAGGGCACCCCCTTCCGGGCGGTTCGCCGCCAGAATGCTGCCGCCACAGGCCTGCAGCACGCCATGGCAGATCGAAAGCCCCAGCCCGGTGCCCTGGCCGGCCGGCTTGGTGGTGAAGAACGGCTCGAACAGGCGGGGCAGCAGGTGCGGCGCCACGCCCGGGCCGCTGTCGGCCACGGTCAGGTGCACCACCTCGGGCTCCACGCTGGCGGCGATGCGAACCAGCCGCTGCCCGGCCGGCGTGGCGGCCATGGCGTCGCGCGCGTTCAGCAACAGGTTCATCAGCACCTGCTCCAGCATCACCTGGCGGCCCAGCACCGCAGGCAGGCCGGGCGGCAACGCCCGCTCCACCACGATATGCGCCTGCGCCAGCGACCCGGCGGTCAACATCAGCGCGCCGGCCAGCACCTCATCCAGCCGCACGCTGTCCAACTCGGGCTCCTCGGTGCGGGCGAAGTTGCGCAGGTGGTCGGTGATGAGCCTGGTGCGGGCCACCATCACCAGAATGCGGTCCAGCCCGGCCAGCAGGGCCGCCTTCTCATCCTGCTGCGCCATCATCCGCGCGGTTTCCGCGCTCAGCGCAATTACCGTCAGCGGCTGGTTCATCTCATGCGCCAGGTTGGCCGAAAGCTCCCCCAGCGTGGCCAGCCGGGCGGAGGAGATGGCGGCGGCCTCGGCGGCCTTCATCTGCTCGATGTCGGTCACCAGCGAGACCACCTCCAGCACGTCGTCGTGCCGGCCGATGACGCTGCGGGCATAGCGCATCCAGCGCAGCGTGCCGTCGCCGCACAGGGTTTGCCGCTCGAACGTCACCTGGCCGGTGGTGCGCAGCTCGGCCAACTGGGCATGCCGTTCCGCCACGCTCAGGTCCGGCTGCATGCGGATATTGAAGCCGACCTCGGCCAGCAGCTTCTGCCGCGGTACCCGCAACAGCCGCGCCGCGCCGGCACTGATGTAGGTGCGGCGGTGCCGGCCATCGGCGTCCACCTGAATCAGCGCCACCGCGGCCTGCACGCCATCCAGCACCCGGGCCAGTTCGATGCGCTGCGCCTCCATCTCCACCTGGCGGGCACGGCGGCGGGACAGCAGCATCCAGGCCAGGCCGGTGCCCATCAGGGCCAGCAGGTAGAGCAGCCCGGCCGCCCAGAGCACAGCGCCCTGCAAGGCGCGGTACCCGGCCAATTCGGGTTCCGCCAGCCGGGAGACCGAGAAGAACATCGGCACCCCCTCCAGCTTGCGGATGGCGAAGAAGCGGTCCTCCGCGGTGCGGGCCCCGTGCTGGCGCACCAGCAGCCGGCCATCCGGGCCCGGGCGCAGGCTGGCGGCCATGTGGATGTCGGGCAGGACCCCGACATCCGAGGTGGCCAGTCTTTCCCCCTGTTCCCGCCACAGATTGATGCGTTCATGCGGCAGCGACCGCAGCGCATTCAACTGCATGGCCAGGGCATTGGGGTCCACCGACAGCGCGCCGACGCCGGCATAGCTGCCATCGGCCAGGGTCAGGCGGCTGGTGAACAGAATGCCCAGGCGACCACTGATCCGGCCCACTACCGGCGTGCCGATGAACAATCCCTGGTCACGCTCCAGGTTGCCGGCGTGGGGCATACGGTCCCGGGCCGACTCGTTGATGGCCCCAGTCAGGTTGGTCCAGCGGATCTGCGCGTCGGGGTCCAGCAGGGTGATATGATAAACCCCGAAGCGCTGGGCGGCGGCGAAGCTGCGCAGGCGGTGTTCCACGCCGGGCAGGATGTCGCTGTTGTCCGCCCGCGCCTGCGCCAGGTCGCGCAGCAGTTCAAAATAAAGGTCGATGCCTTCCAGGTTGCGGCGCATCAGCTGCACCACGGCTTGGGTGGCGCTGTCCACGCGTGCGAGCGCATCGCGCTCGGCGGCTTTCCGGGTGTGGTCGAGCGTGATGCTCACCACCATGACCAGCAACAGCCCGAAGCCCAGGCAGCCCAACAGCATGCCAGCCAGCAACGGGCGCTGGGCATGGCCCCACCAGGCGCGGCATGTCGCCGCGATGCGCAAACAGGCCTGCATACCCAAACGGGTCCTCAACCGCAGATGCCCCGGAAGATGCCGGGCGCTGCCAGGGGCAGCGTGGCTTCCCCCCACTTTCGCAACGGACGCCAGCGCCAAGTGCGGCCCTCAGCGCAAGCATTCACCATTTAGCAGTGCTGCAAGGATTTCTTCAACCTATAGTAGCAAATTGGAGCCTGGACCGTGTCTCGGCAGCGCGGCGGTGCCACGCCGCCAACACTGGCCCCGACCCCCGGGCCCGCGCCACCCGGCCCCCCAAGACCGGGCGCGGCATGCCCTGGCCTATTGCGGCTGAATCCCGGCCTTGCGCGCGGCATCCCCCCATTTTTCCAGTTCCGCCTGGACGAAACGGCGTAGTTCAGCCGGGTTGCTGGTCACCACCTCGGCGCCCAGGGTACGATGCCGGTCCAGCACCAGGGGCTGGCGCAGCGCGGCGTTGCAGTCCGCCGTCAGCTTCGCCAGCACCGCTTCCGGCAGCCCGGCCGGGGCGATCACCATGCCCCAGGTGCTGGCCTCGAACCCCGGCATGCCGGCTTCGGCCAAAGTGGGTACATCCGGCAGTTGTGGTGCCCGGTGCAGCCCGGTGGTGGCCAGCGCCTTCAGCTTGCCGCCCTGGATATGCGGCAGCACCGCGGGCACGGTGTCGAACATGATGTCCACCCGGCCGCTCATCAGGTCCGGATGCGCCTGGGTGCTGCCGCGATAGGGCACATAGGTCATCTCCACCCCGGCGCGCTGGGCGAACAGCACCGGCGCCAGCCGCACCACGCCGCCGGTGCCGGCGAAGGTGACGCCGGGGTTCCTCTTCGCGTGGTCCACCAGTTCCATCGGGGTGGAGGCGGCAAAGCCCGGCGCGGCGCACAGGCACAGCGGCGTGGCGCTGCACTGGGTGATGAAGCTGAAGTCGCCCATGGTGTTGAACGGCAGCTTGTAGAAGGCGGCGTTCACCGGGTGCGCCACCGAAACCAGGCCCAGCGTATGGCCATCGGCCGCGGCACGGGCCACCACCTCGGTGCCGACGATGCCATCCGCCCCGGCACGGTTTTCCACCGTGACCGGCTGGCCCCAGGCGGCGGCCAGCGGTTCGGCGATGAGCCGGGCGGTGATGTCCGACACGCCGCCGGTGGTGTAGGGCACCACGATGCGCACCGGACGGTTGGGAAAGACCCCCTGCGCCCTGGCGCCGGTGGCGGCGAGCACGAAAGGCGCGGCAAGCAGGCTGCGACGTGTGGCGGGCATGGTTTGTTGCTCCGGCGTTTCCTGCCGGCATCCTGCCCGGAAACCGGCCCGGCCAACAGAGGGATGGCGCCAGCCTCAGGGCCAGGCGGAGGTCAGCGCCGCCTGCGGGTCGACGTCCGGGCCAGAGGTTGGCGGCGAGGTTGGGGGCGAGGTTGGGGGTTCCGGCGGCGGGGCGAAGGCGGGCAGCGGCGCGGCCGGGGTAGGGGTCAGGGCCGGGCTCGCCAGGGCTTCGATGGGCCCGGCGGCAAACGGCACGGCGTGGCCCGGCGCAGCACCAGGCGGGGCGTCGGAGCCCTCGGCTGCCGCCGCATCCGTGGCTGCCGCCTCGGGCATCCCCCCGGGCATCCCCCCGGGCATCTCCTCGGGCGCATCCGGCCCCAGGCCGACCCATTCGGCCAGCAGGCCGGCATCCTCGGTGCCCAGTTCCAGCTTCTGCTGCCGCAATTGCTGGCGGATATTGTCCAGCAACGCGACGCGCAGCCGGTACGGCGTTGTGGCCACCGTCGGCGCCTGCCAGTCGAAGCCGGCCAGGCCGATGCGGTGCATCACCGCGTTCACCGCGCCGGGCGAAACCTCCAGCCCCTCGGCGCGGGCGGCTTCGCTGATGCCGGTGCGGATCTCCTGCGCGGTGGGGTCTTCAACCGGCAGCCGCGCGGCCAATTGCTCGAACAGAAAGTCCAGCCGGTCCGGCCCCAGCATGGGGATATTGCCCAGCAGCCCGAGCAGCCGGCGCACCAGCGCGGCCATGCGCACCAGGCGCGGGTCGGCGGCCGGGGCGGCTTCGGGGGCTGGCGGGGCGTCGCCCAGGTCAGCCAGGCTTGAGGCGCCCAGGCCAGCGGGCGCGGTGTTGGCCGCGGCATTGGGCGCCGGCATCGGGGCCAGGGGGTGGCGAGCCGGGTCCAGCAGCCAGCCGCCACCGCTGCGGTCCAGCGCCAGGCCGGGCTGCGGCGCGGCTTCCATCAACAGGGCGCGGAAGCCGCCGGCGCCGGCCCAGTCGCTCTCCAGCACCTCCCGCCCCAGCCGCTTGATGACCTGCTGCGCCACCCAGGCCTGCGGCAGCGGTTCCGGCGCCGCGGCCACCAGGGCGCGCACCTCGGCCAGAATGGCCTCGCGCAGTGCCCCGGCGGCGGTTGGCCCGGCCAGGCCCAGCGCGCCGGTGGCGAACTCCTCATAGCGAATGACGGTGTCGGCGGCGGCGCGATAGGCATCCGCGGCGCTGCCGGTGGCGATGACGATGCCGCGCCGGTCATGCGCCCGCAACCGCAGCAGCACCGGGGTGAAATCGGCATCCGAGGACAGGATGACGAAATCCTCGAAGCCGGTGGGGTGGGCCAGGGTGTCGAGGATATCCATCACCATCACCATGTCGGCGCTGGTCTTGCCGCCCAGGGTCAGCGGCGGGCAGTCCACCATCTGGAAGCCGGCGCGCACGAAGGCGTTGCGGAAGCTGCTGAAATAGCGCGGCCGATCCTCCCCGGGCACCAGCACCTTGGCGATCGGGTTCAGGTAGCAGCGGCGGATGAGGATGCGGCGCTGGCGGTCCGCCCCGGCCGGGGCACCCAGGCTTTCCAGCCAGGTGATCCAGCGCAACGGGTCCTGCACGAAGGCCGCGGCGGCGGCGACATCACGCTCGATCAGCGCGGTGAAGACATTGTCGAAGTCGAGGAACAGCGCGGCGCGATGGGACATGCGGCGCAGGGTAGCAGGCCGGGCGGGGCGGCGTCAG
>CANBXZ010000040.1 GCA_947373495.1 Acetobacteraceae bacterium | reverse complement strand
GCCGGCGAACAGCGCCTGGGCGAGCAACGCGCCGGGGAACTGCGGGCCGGCGAGGCCCAGGCCGGCCAAGCCCAGCTTGGCCAAGCTCAGGCTGGGTTGGCGCAATCCGGCCAGGCGCAGGAAGCCGCCCGGCTGGCGGATGCCGCGCTGCGCGCCGAGTTGGGCCGCCGCGAACGCGCCGCCTTCGACCAGGCCGCCGAGGAACTGCGCGCCGCGGTGCTGGCCGACCCGGCCCTGGCCGACCTGGCGCGGCAGCTGCGGGTGGAACAGGTGCCGGAGGGCCTGCGCATCCAGATCCTGGACGCCGAGCGCCAGCCGATGTTCCCGCTGTCCTCCGCGGTGCCGAACGACCGGGCGCGGGCCCTGATCCTGAAGGTGGCGCAGGTGGCGGCGCGGCTGCCCAACGGGCTGGCCATTGCCGGCCATACCGACAATTCGCCGTTTCGCGGCGAAGGCCGCAGCAACTGGGACCTTTCGGCCGACCGCGCCAATGCGGTGCGCCGGCTGCTGACCGAAAACGGCATCAACCCGGCGCGGCTGCGCAGCGTTTCCGGCCATGCCGAACGCGACCCGCTGCTGCCGCAGGAACCCGGCGCCGCCGCCAACCGGCGCGTGGCCATCACCCTGCTGCGCACCGCGCCCGAGGGCCAACCATGACCACGATCGGCGGCCTGATCTTCCTGCTGGTCTGCGTCTTCGGCGGCTATATCCTCGCCGGTGGCAAGTTCGACATCATCCTGCACTCGTTGCCGCATGAGATGATCACCATCGGCGGCGCCGCCATCGGCAGCTTCGTCATGTCCAACAGCATGCACGACATCAAGCATACGCTGGCCGGCTTCGCCAAGCTCATCAAGGGCGCGCGCTACACCAAGGCGGACTACGTGGAGATTCTGAGCCTGCTGTATTTCTTCGTCCGGCTGGCCCAGACCAAGGGCGCCATGGCGCTGGAAACCCATATCGAAAAGCCTGAGGAAAGCGCCGCCTTCACCAAGTTCCCGCGCATCGCCAAGGACCATCACGCGGTCCACCTGATCTGCGACTACCTGCGCATGGTGGGCATGAACGCCGACGACCCGCACCAGATCGAGGATGTGATGGGCCGCGAGCTGAAGAAGATGAAGGAGGAGGAGCTGCACCCCAGCCACGCGATCCAGTCGATCGCGGATGCGCTGCCGGCGCTGGGCATCGTCGCCGCCGTGCTCGGCGTCATCAAGACCATGGCCAGCATCGACCAGCCGCCGGCGGTACTGGGCGGCATGATCGGCGGCGCGCTGGTCGGCACCTTCCTCGGCATCCTGCTGGCCTATGGCATGATGGGCCCGATGGCAGCCCGGCTGAAGGGCGTGGTGGAGGAGGAATGCCGCTACTTCGACGTCATCCGTTCCGTGCTGGTGGCGCACCTGCATGGCAATGCGCCGCAGGTGGCGGTGGAGACCGGGCGCAAGATGGTGCCTTCGGGCCTGATGCCCAGCTTCCAGGCGCTGGAGCAGTCGCTGCAGGATCTGCAGATCGCTTGACCGCGGCGGCCCGGCGCGGCATCCGCCGGGCATGAACGAGTTCCCGGACTATCCCCACACCAGCTCCCCGTTCCACGACCACCTGGGCGTGCGGGTGGCCGAATGGCGGGACGGCTACGCCAGGCTGGTCTGCGACACCCAGCACCACCACGCCAATCGCAGCGGCATTGTCCATGGCGGGCTGCTGCTGTCCATCATCGACCAGGCGGCGGCCTTCGCCGGGCTGTTCTGCCCCTACCCCGGCCGGGTGCGCCGGGCGGTGACGCTGGACCTGGACTGCCGCTTCACCGGCCAGGCCAAAATCGGCGACCGGCTCATGGCCGAGGGCCGGGTGGTGACCGCCGGGCGCAACGTGTTCTTCTGCCAGACTCAGGTGTTCAACCCCGCCGGGGAGGTTGTGGCCTATGGCGGCTCCACCCACCGCTATCGCGCCGGCAGCGGCGACCCGCAGGGCGTGCCCGAACATCAATAGGCAATGGTGGCGCGCCGCGCACGGCTTCGTTACCGTCGTGGCATGCTGCTCGCCGATGACCTGCCCCTGTCCCGCCTGCGCCATGCCTGGGTGACCTGGGGGCTGATGGCCGCCTGCCTGCTGGGCTTCCTGGTGCAGTTGGCGCCGGGCAGCACGCTGGAACAGCAACTGGCGCTGTGGCCGGGCCAATGGCGCGCCAACCCGGGCAGCCCGGCGCAATGGCCGCATCTGCTGGGCTACATGTTCCTGCATGGCGGCTGGCTGCACCTGGGCGGCAACCTGCTGGTGCTGTTCGTCTTCGGCGACAATGTGGAGGACGCGCTGGGCCATGGCCGCTTCCTGCTGCTGTACCTGCTGGCCGGGCTGGCCGGCGGCGCGCTGCACGCGCTGCTGGGCACGGACCCGGAGGTGCCCCTGGTGGGCGCCAGCGGCGCCATCGCCGGGCTGATGGCGGCCTACCTGCTGCTGTACCCGCGGGCCAAGCTGTTCCTGCTGGCCTTTGCCCGGGTGCCGGTGCTGGTGCCGGCCAGCTGGTTCGTCGCCGCCTGGTTCGGCATGAACCTGCTGCAGGCGCTGCACAGCGCCCCGGGGGGCGAGCAGGATGTCGCCTGGTGGGCGCATATCGGTGGCTTCGTCACCGGGCTGGCGCTGGTCGGGCCGCTGCGCCAGCCGGGGGTGGCGCTGTTCCAGCCGGCCCTGGCCTCGCCTTCGCCGCGGCTGGGCTGGCTGCGCCGCGTCAGCTTCGACTTCGCACCCGAGATGCGGCCGGACGCCAACCGGGCCGACACCGGCGATGATGCCGCCGATGGCCGGCTGGCGGCGCTGGGCAAGGCGGCGCTGTTCGTGCTGCTGCTGTTCCTTTCCGCCTGGTTCTGAGCCCCGGCCGCCGCAACTAGCCACGCCCGGGAACCGGGACTAGCCTGCCGCGGTCCAAGGAGGCGGCAATGGCCCTGGTGATGCAACGGGAGTTGAGCGGCGGCCTGGCCTGGCAAGGCGCCGCGTTGCCGGCCGATGCCGGCCTGCTGCCCATTCCCCCGGCGGCGCTGGAGGAATTGGAGGCGGTGGCCGCGCTGCTGGCCGACAACCCGCTGCCCATCCTGGCGCTGCACCCGCGCGACTTCGCCCTGGAGCATTGCCGCGCGCTGATGCGCCAGGCCGACCACCTGCTGGCCGTGGCCCCCGGCTTCGTGGTGCTGGACCGGCTGCCGGTGGAACGCGTCGGGCGGGAGATCGCGACCAAGCTCTATTGGTTGCTGGCCAGCCTGCTGGCGCGGCCGGTGGCGCAGAAGTGGGACGGCACCATGGTCTATGGCGTGACCGACCTGGGCAAGCCGCCCGGCAACGGGGTGCGGCCGGACGTGACCAATGCCGACCAGAACTTCCACGTGGACAACAGCTACAACATCTGCCCGCCGGATTTCGTCGCGCTGTTCTGCCTGCAAACCGCCATGCGGGGCGGGATTTCCGGCCTGGTCAGCTTCCACGCCGCGCACAATGAAATGCGCCGCCGCCACCCGGCATTGCTGGAACGGCTGTACCGCCCCTTCATCTTCGACCGCCAGCGCGAACATGCCGCCGGCGATGTGATGGTGCATCGCGCCCCGATCTTCGAATGGCGGAATGAGGTGCTGCTTGGCCGCATCTCGAAGTTCCAGATCGTCAACGGCTACAAGCTGGCCGGAGAGGACATGGACGCCGAGACGCGGGACGCGCTGGAGGCGTTCGACAGCATCATGGTGGAGGACCGCATGCGGTTCGACTTCCAGTTCCAGCAGGGCCAGGTGCAGATCGTTTCCAACCGGCTGCTGGGGCACAAGCGCACCGGCTTCACCGACTGGCCCGAGCCCGAACGCAAGCGCCACCTGGTGCGGCTGTGGCTGCGCGATGCCGGGCGGCCGTTCTACAACGGCTGAACCTTGCCACCTTGGTCACCCCCTGGTCGGCCGCACCGCCCGCCGCTACGATTTCGACCATACCGAAGGAGAGAACGACGATGCCCGATGGCGTGAACCTGGTCCCCTCGCTGCGCAACAAGGTCAGCGCGGAAGAATGGCAGGCCCGTGTGGACCTGGCCGCGGCCTATCGCCTGACCGACCTCTACGGCATGAGCGACCTGATCGCGAACCACATCTCGGTACGCGTGCCGGGCGAGCCCGAGGCCTTCCTGATCAACGCCTATGGCATGCTGTATGAGGAGATCACCGCCTCCTCACTGGTCAAGATCGACCACGACGGCAATATCCTGCTGAAGCCGGAATTCCCCGAGGGGCTGGACTATGGCGTGAACCGCGCCGGCTTCGTCATCCACAGCGCCATCCACAAGGCACGGCCGGACCTGCATTGCGTGGCGCACACCCATACCTGGCCGGGCATGGCGGTTTCCACGCTGGAATGCGGCCTGCTGGCCAACACCCAGACCAGCATGCGCTTCGCCCATATCAGCTACCACGACTTCAACGGCGTGGTGCTGGACCTGTCGGAGCAGGAGCGCCTGGTGCGCGACCTGGGCCCGACCAACAAGGCGATGATCCTGCGCAACCACGGCCTGCTGACCGCCGGTGCCACCATCCAGGAATGCTGGAACGACCTGCACCGGATGGAGCTTTCCTGCCTGACGCAGCTGGCCGCCATGGCCACCGGCGCCAAGCTGGTCGACGTGCCGCAGGCGATCGTGGAGAAGACCTTCCACGCCTACCAGCCGAAGACCCGCCGGCCGTTCGGCGTGATGGACTGGGCCGCGCTGCTGCGCAAGCTGGACCGGATCGACCCTTCCTTCCGTGACTGAGCAGGCAATCGACAAGGGTGGGGACCGGCCGATGGTGACCAGGGTCCTCATCTCCGACGTGGGTGCGGCGCGCTTCGGCGCCCGCATTCGCGCCGTCTCCCCCGCGGTGGACCTGGTGCCGGTGGCCGAGCATGGCCCGCTGCCGGATGCCGAGGGCGCCGCGGTGGCCTTCATCACCCGCGACCTGTTCGTGGGCGGCAGCCGCCACAAGCAGAATCCGCGCTTCGTGCGCTTCATCGAATATCTGAAGGACGTGCCCACGCTGCGCTGGGTGCAGACCTTCTCCGCCGGCACCGACATGCAGGTGTACCAGGACATGCTGGCGCGTGGCCTGCGGCTTTCCAACAGCGCCGGCGCCAGTGCCCCCGCGGTGGCGCAAACCGCCATCACCGGGCTGATGGCGCTGGCCCGGCAATTCCCCCGCGTGGCGCAGCAGCAGCGGGAACACCGCTGGGAATCGCTGTACCTGGGGGAGGAACCGCGCGACGTGGATGGCCAGCACGCGCTGGTGCTGGGCACCGGGCCGATCGGCCAGGAAATCGGCCGGCTGTGCCAGGCCTTCGGCCTGCGCGTCACCGGCATGCGGCGGGATGTCACCGCCGCCACGCCCCCGGGCTTCGACGCCATCGTCGGCTTCGACCAGTTGCATGCGGTGCTGCCCGGCGTGCAGTGGCTGGTGCTGGCCTGCCCGATGACGGAAACCACCCGCAACATCATCGACGCCCGCGCCTTCGCGCTGCTGCCGGACAAGGCGCACCTGGTCAATGTCTCCCGCGGCGGCATCGTGGTGGAGGAAGCGCTGCTGGCGGCGTTGCGGGGTGGCCGGCTTTCCGGCGCCTTCCTCGACGTGTTCGCGCTGGAACCCCTGGCGCCGGAAAGCCCATTCTGGGAGGTACCGAACGTCATCGTCAGCCCGCACAGCGCCGCCGCCAGCGACGGCCTGCCGGAACGCGTCGCCGCCATCTTCTGCGCCAATCTGGCCCGCTTCATCGCCGGCGAGGCGCCGAAGAACCTGGTCGCGCCGATATGATCGGCCGCCGCGCGCTGCTGGCCACCCCGCTGCTGGCCACCCCGTTGCTGGTGCGCACGGCCGGGGCGCAGGCGGCCTGGCCCGACAAGCCGGTGCGCCTGGTCATCCCCTTCGGCGCCGGCGGGCCGATCGACAATATCGGCCGCATGCTGGCGGAGTTGCTGCGCGAGCAGCTTGGCCAGCCCTTCGTCATCGACAATCGGCCGGGCGCGGGGGGCTCCATCGGCCTGCGGGCGGTGGCGCAGGCGACGCCGGATGGCAGCACCTTCGTGCTGACCTCCTCCTCGCTGGGCTCGATCCCGGCGCTGTACCCGAATGCCGGGCTGGACACGCGGCGGGTGCTGACGCCGATCACCGTGGTGGCGGATGTGCCGACCATGGTGACGATCAAGGCCGACAGCCCGGTCAACGACATTCCCGCCCTGCTGCAGGAAGCACGGCGGCGGCCGGGACAGTTGACCTATGGCAGCGGCGGCGTCGGCTCCTCCAACCACCTGTCCGGCGCGCTGTTCGCGCAGGCGGCGGGGGTGGAGATGACGCATGTGAGCTACCGCGGCGCCGCGCCGGCGATGACCGCGGTGCTGACCGGGGAGATCGACCTGGTCTTCGCCTCCACCATCGAAACCCTGCCGCACGTGCAGGGCGGCCGCGCCAAGTACCTGGCCACCACCCAGGGCCAGCGCGTGGCCACCCTGCCGCAGGTGCCGGCAGCGGCGGAATTCCTGCCGGGGTTCGAGGCGCTGAACTGGTACGGCATCGCCGGCCCGACCGGCCTGCCGGAAGCCGTGGTGCAGCGCCTGGCCGCCACGCTGGCCGGGCTGCGCGCGCTGCCGGCGGTGCAGGCGCGCTTCGCCCAGATGGGCGCCGAGATGCTGCTGGATGGCCCGACGCGGCTGCGCCAGCGCCTGGATGCGGAAGTGCCGCAGTGGCAGCGCCTTGTCGCCGCCGCCGGCATCAGGGTTGAATAGACAAAACCACCAAGGGGAACACCAAGATGAGCAAGACCGTCGGACGCCTGCTGGCCGAAAGCCTGCTGGCCCACAACGTCGACAAGATCTGGATGGTGCCGGGCGAAAGCTTCCTGGGGCTGACCGACGCGCTGACCGAAGTGCCGGATGTGGAGCTGGTGGTCTGCCGGCATGAAGGCGGCGCCGGCTTCATGGCGGTGGCCGATGGCCGCATGCAGGGCGGTCGCGCCGGCGTGCTGCTGGTCAGCCGTGGCCCGGGGCTGTCCAACGCCATGGTGGCGATCCACACCGCGCATCACGACGCCACGCCGCTGGTCATTCTGTGCGGCCAGGTGGAGCGCAAGGATTTCGGCCGCCTCGCCCTGCAGGAACAGAACTACAGCAAGTTCCTCAGCGACGTGACCAAGGACGTGATCGAGGTCAACGAGGTGGTGCAGGCCAGCGAGAGCATCGCCCGCGCCTTCCACCTGGCCGAAAGCGGCACGCCCGGCCCGGTCGCCGTCATCCTGCCGGAAGACATCTTCGACGAGTTGACCGACGCGCCGCTGAGCAAGCCGCGCCCGCGCGTGTACGGCGGTGCCCGGCCGGAGGACCTGGACCAGTTGGCCGCCATGCTGGCCAAGGCCGAACGGCCGCTGGTGTGGGTGGGCGGCGCGCTGGCCAATGCCAGCCTGGAGACCCTGGGCGAGTTGCAGCAGCTGGCCGAGCAATGGATGCTGCCGGTCAGCCCGACGCATCGCCGGCCGCAGCTGTTCGACGCCGGGCACCCCAACTACGGCGGCTACATGGGCATTCGCGTGCCGAAGCAGCTGCTGGACGAGTTGAAGAAGGCGGACCTCATCGTCTCCCTCGGCGAACGCATCACCGACAGCGTCAGCCAGAGCTACACCTTCCCGATGGCGCCCGACCCGCAGCTGCCGGTGGTGCATGTGTGGCCGAACCCGGACGAGATCGGCCGCGTGTTCAACGTGGAACTGGGCATTGCCGCCGAACCGGCCAGCGTCATCCGCAGCCTGCTGCAACGCGGCGCCCCGGCCGATGCCGCCAAGCGCCGCGGCTGGGTCGCCGGGCTGAACGCCATCCACAACAAGCTGATGGCGCCGGAATGGGAAGCCACGCCGGACGGGGTGAACTTCGCCGCCGTCTGCGTGGAGATCGCCAAGCATTTGGCGCCGGATGCGGCGCTGACGTCGGATGCCGGCAACTTCTCCTCCTTCATCCATCGCTACATTCCGTTCAAGCCGGGCATGAACTTCCTGTCCTCGGTGGTCGGCGCCATGGGCTCGGGCGTGCCGATGGCGGTGGCTGCCTCGCTGCGGCGCCCCGGCAAGCAGGCCATCGGCTTCTGCGGCGACGGCGGCGCGCTGATGAACGGCAACGAGATCGCGACCGCCATGCAGTATGGCGGCGCGCCGATCATCATCATCAGCGACAACAAGCGCTACGGCACCATCGGCATGCACCATGAGGTGCGCTACCCGAACCGGCCGTACGAGAAGGCGGTGAAGCTGACCAATCCGGACTTCGCCGCCTGGGCCCGGGTATTCGGCGCCGAGGGCATCACCATCTCCAGCGAGGCCGAGATCGAGGCAGGCATCGCCCGCGCCTTCGCGGTGAAGAACCGCCCGGTGGTGGTGCATGTCCACACCAGCGCCATCCAGATGAGCGCCTGGCGGCGCAGTGGTGCACCGCGTGTCCACGGCTAGGCGCACGCTGCTCGGCGCGCTGGCGCTCGCACCCTTCGGGGCGCGGGCGCAGGCCAGCTTCCCGGAACGCCAGGTGCGCATCGTGGTGCCCTACGCGCCGGGCGGACCTTCCGACATCATCAGCCGGGTGCTGGCGGAAGGGCTGTTCCGCCGCTGGGGCCAGGCGGTGGTGGTGGAAAACCGCCCCGGCGCCGGCAGCGCCATCGGCACCGAGATCGTCGCCCGCGCGGCGCCCGACGGCTACACCCTGCTGCTGGCCGCCACCGCGCATGTGATGAACCCGGCGCTGATGCCGCGGCTGCCATTCGACCCGGTGCGGGACTTCACCCCCATCATCAATGCCGGCTTCCACCCGATGGTGCTGGTGGTGAACCCGGCGCTGCCGATCCATACGCTGGCGGAGTTCATCGCCGCGGCCAAGGCGCGGCCGGGCGGGCTGACCATGTCCTCCGCCGGGGTGGGCAATGCCAGCCACCTGGCCACCGCGCTGTTCGCGCTGGAAGCGGGCATCGAGCTGACGCATGTGCCGTTCAACGGCGCCGCCCCGGCCCAGGCCTCGGTGGTTTCCGGCCAGGTGAATGGCGGCTTCCTGAACTCCACCGTGGCCACGCCGATGATCCGCAGCGGCCAGATGCGCGGCATCATGGTGGCGGCGCCGCAGCGCTGGCGGGAGTTGCCGGAACTGCCGACGACGACGGAGCTGGGCTACCCCCGGGTGCAGGCCGGTTCCTGGTATGGCTGGCTGGCCCCGGCCGGGCTGCCACCGGCGCTGGTGGCCAAGCTGCACGCGGACATGCTGGCGGTATTGCGCGAACCCGCGGTGCACCAGCGCATCCTGGCCGCCGGGCTGGACCCGCTGGAGATTGGCCCGGACGAGTTCAAGGCACAGATAGCAGCCGATACGGCGACCTGGGCGCAGGTGGTACGCGCCGCCGGCATCAGGCAGGAGTGACAGGCATGGGTGACATCAACGGCGTCTGGCGACTGGTGGAGGAACGGGCGACCGACCCGGCCGGGCATCGCGTGGCGCCACGCTTCGGCGTGGAAGGCCAGGGGCTGGTGCGGTTCTGGTCCACCGGGGCCCATACCGGCCGCATGATGGCGGTGCTGGTGGACAACCAGGCCAGCCTGCCGCCGGGCACGCCGCGCGAATACAACAGCTACTGCGGCGCCTGGAACTTCGACGGCACCACCCTGACCACCAAGGTGGATGCCAGCCTGCCGGCGCTGCTGGGCACCGAGCAGGTGCGCCAGGTGAAATGGGAAGGCGAGCGCCTGGTGCTCTCGCCGCCCGCGCTGGCCCGCGCCGGCACCAGCGTCTCACGCGAACTGGTGTGGGAACGGGTGGGCTGAGGCGCCAGCCTCAGAACGCGCTGCGCAGCCGCAGGCCGAGCAGCAGGATCGGCCCGCGGTCGGCATTGTAGGCCGGGTTGGCGATGACCTGCACATTGGCCGCCGCATGCAGCCCATGGCTGATGTGGCGGTCGTAGTAGCTCTCCACCGCCAGTTCCGGCTTGTAGCGCAGCCGGCCCTCGCCGATGAGGAAGCCGATGCCGCCGGCCTCGGTGAAGCGCCGGTGCGCCGCCGAAAGCCCGGCCAGGTTCACCGCCAGGCCCACCGTGTCGCCGGCGCTGTGCAGCGTGGCGGCACCGCGCCCCCACAGCGCGCCATCCAGCACCACGCCGGCCGAGGCGGCGCGGTCCATTTCCGAATACATCCATTGCTGGGTGCGGCCGTCATTCCAGCTCAGCCGGGCGAAGACACCGACGCCCGCGGCCACTTCCTGTTCCAGGTTCAGCACCGCCATGCGCTTGGCGGCGTAGCGGCCCTGCGGCTGGGACTGGGTGGCCTCCAGGTCGCCGGCCAGCAGTTCCGCCCAACTGCTGGAGCGGGTGCGGGAATAGCCGCCGATCAGCCGTACCGCGCCATCCCGCCCGCCCCATTGCCAGAAGCGGTCCAGCTGCAGCAGCAGCTGGTGGCCACGCAGCGGCTGCGGGTCGAGCGAGAGCGAGTTGATCCGCCGTGAAACCTGGAACGCCCCGGCGCGCAGGCCCCAGTCGCCATTGTCCCATTCCAGCGCCAGGCCGTTGGTGAAGCCCTTGGCGTCGTTCACCCAGTCGAAGGCACCGGCGCTCACGAAGGCCCAGTTCAGGAACTGGCTGCGCGGGTCGTGGGCGTAGCGGTTGTCGTCGAAGATATCGAACACCGCGAACTTGCCGGCGGTGATGGTCAGCCGCTCCCGCGCCACCGTACCGGCGAAGCGCAGCGGGTCGCTGTCCTGCGCCACCTGGTCGGCGCTGAGGCCGATGGTCTGGCGGAAGAAGGCGCGCGGTACGAAGCCGGCCGGGGTTTCGCTGCCGACGCGAAACGCCTCCCCATTCGGGAAGGCGGCGGCGCCGCGCGTGCCGGAAAGCCCGTAGCCGCGAATGACCTGCGGGTTGAGGATGACCTCGGCCCCCTCCCACAGCCGGCGGCCCAGGATCAGGTCGGCCGAGAAGGTGTTCCGCTGCATGGCATGGGCCTGCATGCTGTTCTCGCCCCGATAGGGCGAGCGGAAGCCGGGATGGCCTTGCTCCACGAAGGTGGCCTGGCCGTGCAGCAGCCAGCCCGCGGCCTCGCCTTCGCGCTGCATCCGGTCCAGGCCCGGGAACAGCGCATCGCCTTCCTGGCCCAGCGGCAGCCCGGCGCCGCGGCCGCTGCCGTGCTGCGCCAGTGCCGGCATGGCCAGGGCGAGCAGCAGCATCACCATAGCTGCACAGCTGTTTAGATGAAGAGATGGCGATGGATTATGTAGATTTTTGAATGACATAGAAGGAAGTAACGGCAGTACCGCCAGCCTGCAAGCCAGCGCGTGGCCATGGCCGCCAAAAACCCGCCGGCCCGGCTTCAGGCGCTACTTCGGTTCCGCCCATTGCACCGCCAGTGCCGCGACGCTCAGCGCCAGCCCGACGCTGAACACCGCCAGGTGGCTTTCCCCGCTGCTGGCGAACAATTGCGCCAGGGCAAAGGCCACCACCGCCTGGATGACGGCGAAGCAGGCCGTGGTGCGCGCCCACACCGCGCCGGCCGCCGCCCCGGCGCGTTCGCGCGCCAGCGCCAGCACCACCGCGGTCACCCCCATGGCGGCAAAGCCGGAAAGCAGCGCCGCCGGCACCAGCAGCCAGGCCGAGTTGGGCAGGCACAGCGCCAGCGCCACCACCTGCAGCACCAGCCACAGCCGGTAGCTGCGGGTGCCGCCCAGCCGGTCCGCCGCCGTGCCGCTGCTCAGGGTGCCGAGGATGCCGCCCAGGCCGAACAGCAGCCACACGCCGGAAGCCCAGGCCAGCGGCAGGCCACGCCCGCGCACCGCCAGGTCCGCCATGTAGATCATCGGGGGCACCAGCCCACCGCCGGAAAGCCCATAGGCCAGCACCATATGCGCCGCCCGCGGCCGCGCCTGCCCGGCCACCGCCGCCGGCCCCACCGGCGCCGTGGGCCAATGCCGGTGCGCCAGCGCCCACAGCCCCAGCACCAGCCCGGCCAGGCCAAACCACGCCAGTTGCACGCCCTGCGGTACCAGCAGCGGCACCACCAGGGCGGCGATGGAAACCCCGGCCCCGACCCCGCCGATCACGATGCCCCCCGCCAGGCCCCGGCGGTCCGGCGCCACGCTGGCCTGGGTGGCGGGCCCGGCCAGGCCCATCAGCAGCCCGCCAGCCACGCCGGCCAGCAGCCGCCAGGGCAGGAACCACCACAGCCCGCCATTGAAGCCGCACAGCGCGAAGCTCAGCACCACCAGCAGCATGCCCAGGTCCAGCGTGCGCGCGGTGCCGAGCACGAAGCCCAGCCGTCGCGCGCCCAGCACGCCCAGCAGGTAGCCGGTCATGTTGGCGGCCCCGAGCAGGCCGGCACCACCGCCATTCACCCAGCCAGCGGCAACCATGGCCGGGAACAGCGGCACATAGGCGAAGCGGGCCAGCCCGATGCCGGAACAGGGGGCGCAGGCGGCGGCCAGGGCGGTGCGCCAGAACGGGGCGGGCAAGGTCGTCATGCCGGTTGCTTCGGCCCGAAGCGCCACAGGGTCAAGCCACAGGGTCAAGCCATGGCGGCGGACGGGGCGGCGGGTCTGGGCGGCGGCCGGGCGGCGGCCGGGCTCAGCGGGTGGCGTGGATGTCCCACCACTCGCCCGCGGGGCCGATATAGGCGCCGCTGGCATCCCGGATGCCGCTGCCGAAGGCGGCCAGCGCCGCCCGATGGTCCAGCCATTCCCCGGGTAGCTCGGCGCCGAACAGGCCGCTGTCCCGGCCATCCGACCAGCGCCTGGCGTAGTGGCCCTCGCGCGGTGGCTGCGGCGCCTCGGCCCAGGATTTATTGCCCTGGGGCAGCAGCTTGAACCGGCTGTAGCCCAGCGCCGCCAGGTCGTGCAGCGCCTCCACCCCGTATTCCTCCACCGAGATGTAGCGCGGCTGGCGCGCCAGCTGGCGCAGTTGCGCCAGCACCAGGCGGTCGGCGCCCTCGATGTCGATCTTCAGGTAGCGCGGCATGCCGTGGCGGCGCAGCAGGTCCAGCACCGTGATGCAGGGCACCTGCAGCGTCTGGTAGCGGGTGCCCTGGCGGGTGCCATAGGCAGGGTCGAAGGAGGACCAGTGGTCGTTGTCCTCATTGGCGTAGAAGGTCAGGCTGCCCGGCGCCGACCAGATGCCGAGGTTCAGCAGCACCAGCCGGCCGCTGGCGATGGGCTCGGCCAGCCGGGCCGCGAGCGCGGCATGCAGCACCGGGTTCGCCTCCACGCCCACCACGCGGAAGCCCTTGGCCAGGTAGAAGGCGGTGTCCTCGCCCTGGTTGGTGCCCAGGTCGTAGATCAGGTCGTCATGGGCTTGCATGGGCCGTGCGGGGTAGGCTGTTGCGATGAGTGACGTGTACACGAATTTCGCCCCGGCGGGGCCAGGGCCGGGCCGGCGGGCCACGCTGGCGCTGGGCCTGGCTGCGCTGGCCGCCCCAGGCCTGGCCGCCCCAAGCCTGGCCACGCCCGCCGTGGCCACGCCCGCCACCGTGCCGCTGCTGCGCCTGGCCACCGGCCCGCGCGGCAGCGGGGCGGAACGCTACGGCGCCGCGCTGTGTGCCGCGCTGGGTGGCGAGGCACCGGTACGCCTGGCGCCGCGCCATACGCTTGGCAGCACCGAGAACCTGCATCTGCTGGAAGCCGGCCAGGTACAATTCGCCATCGCCGGGCTGGACTGGGTGGCCGCGGCGGCCAGCGGCACCGGCGGCTTCGCGCCCCGCCGGCTGCGGCGGCTGCGCGCGCTGGCGCCGGTATATGGCCTGCCGGTACTGCCGCATGCCCGCCCCGGGCTGGCCGGCTGGCGCGCGCTGGACGGCTTGCGGGTAGGCTGCGGCCCGGCCGGCGGCGCGGCCGAGGCGGTGGTGCGCGCCACCGCCCAGGCGCTGGGCATCAGCCCGGTGGTGGTGGTGGAAAGCCCGGCCGAACTGGGCGCATTGCTGCGCGCCGGCGGGCTGGACGCGCTGGTGCTGGCCGGCGGTCAGGACGCCAGCGGCTTCGGCGCATTGGAAGCCTGGCCGCTGCTGCCGCTGGCCGCGGAGGAAGCTGCGTTGCTCGGCGCCGCGCTGCCCGGCCTGGCGCCGGCGTTGCTGCCGGGCGAGGTACCGGGCCTGGCTGCCTGGACCCTGCTGCTGGCCCAGGCCGGGCTGGCCGCTGCCTGGGCCGAGCCGGTGGCGGCGCTGGCGCTGGCCTGGCCGCCCGGCCTGCGCGCCGCCCTGCCGGCAGGCGTGCTGCCCGGCGCCGGCCCGGCGGCGAACCCGGTGCTGCCCTGGCATGGTGGCGCCTATCCGGCCTGGGCGCGGGCGGGTATGCCACTGCCGGAGGCCCCGCCATGACCCTGCACATGATCAAGCTCTCGGTCGGCCCGAAGGATGTGGCGGAGTTGGCCGCCATTCAGGCTCGTCGCGCCGTGGCCGACCCGCCGCTGCGCCACCAGACCCGGATGAAGCCCAAGCGCGTGGCCGAGATCCTCGACGGCGGCAGCATCTACTGGGTGGTGGCGGGCTGGTTGCAGGTGCGGCAACGCATTCTGGATATCCGTGAGGAAAGCTGGGACGACGGCAGCAGTTGCGCCGCCCTGGTGCTGGACCCGGAGTTGGTTTCGGTGGCGGCGCGGGCCACCAAGCCCTTCCAGGGCTGGCGCTACCTGGCCCCCGAAGCCGCCCCGCCCGACCTGCGCGCCGGCACCGCGGCCGAAGGGCTGGAAGCTTTGCCGGCCAAGTTGCGGCAGGAATTGCGCGCACTGGGCCTGATATGATGCCCCTGCCACAAACCGGGGCTTTCTTCCGCGCGCCAGCCGGGCTATGGAGCGATTTCCGGACCCGTAGCTCAGCTGGATAGAGCGTTGCCCTCCGAAGGCAAAGGTCGCACGTTCGAATCGTGTCGGGTCCGCCAGATTTTTCAAGAGGTTAGGTGCAAAAGCCTTAACCGAGGTTAGGCGCCTAGGTAGCAGTTGCTCGCCGGCCTCTTTCCCGTTGTTGGGTGTATTCCCCCCTATACGTGAACTGATCTTCTTCACGCGAGGCATCATCGTCGGCGTACTGACGGTTCGAGTAATGAACGTCCCGCCAGATTCAGCCGACGTCTGGCTCTCCGCTGCGGCCAGCCGGCGTGAAAAACCCATGTTAGGCCAGGGTTTGCCGCCGGACCTGTTGACCGGCAGCGGCGGAACGACCGCCGAATTCGGCTCTCCGACGGCCCATTCTCTCCGGACCTGTTGACTTGGCCGATTTGGTCCGCTCTTCAAAAACCCTGTTATTACAATGGCTTTGGCGTGGCTGCGGAATGGCCTGGTTCGAATCGCACCTGCTTGAAAAGCGTACCGAGTTTGCGAAACAAAGGTACGCCCCCGTCAGCTGAACCTCTCACCTAAAAAAGCTCCTGGTCGAAACGCATGAAGCCGCGACGCCTCGCGCTGCTCGCAACAGTCGCGCAAACCACGGCCCGTGCGACTGGCTCACGAAGCCCCGACCTCATGCACCACGCCGGCTATAGGCAAGTGAAGGACCAGCCCCGTCACCGGTCGTCCTGTCGCCGGTTGCAGCGCTCCGGCAGTAGGGGCTACGGCGGCAATGCGGCTGCAAACGTCCCACGTCACTCACCGGGTCCTCCAGTTTGTCCACTCCCTTCAGCAGCCTCGTCAGCGTCATCCCCTCCGGCTGCTGCCCGTCCAGGACCGGCTCCACGATGTCCGGCGCCAGCTACGTCAGCCGCAGCATCCGGCTGACGTAGCTGTCGTTGATCTTCTCCGCTGCGGCGATCTCGTCGATGGTGGTGTACCGCTCGAACTCCAGCATCCGCCGCCACCGGAAGGCACAGGCCACTGCCTTCACCAGCGTTACGTCCGCCGCGCCTCTCCTCTGCCCCTGCGCCTGCGCCTGCGCCTGCGCCTGCGCCAAGCGTTGACGCAGTGCAGCATCACCCGTAAACGCCCGCTATCCAAATCAGCGAAGCCCAAATCGGCGCAGCCTTTTAAAGCGCCGGAGGCGCCGCTTGACCATGCCCATGACTTTCGCCGACCTCTCCCTTACGCCCCTCCTGCTGCGCGCACTGGCCGAGGAGGGTTATTCCACGCCCACCCCTATCCAGGCCCAATCGATCCCCCTGCTGCTGGCGGGCCGCGACCTGCTGGGCATGGCCCAGACCGGCACAGGCAAGACCGCGGCCTTCGTCCTGCCGCTGCTGCATCGCCTGGCCGCGGCGCCTCGCCCAACGCCCAAGCGCGGCGCCCGCGTCCTGGTCCTGGCGCCCACACGCGAACTGGTCTCCCAGATCGCCAACGGCTTCGAGAGTTTCGGACGTCATCTGCAACCGAGCGTCACGACGATCTTCGGCGGCGTCAGCCAGGTCCATCAGGTCAATGCGCTCAGGGCAGGCGTGGACATCATCGTGGCCACGCCAGGGCGGTTGCTGGACCTGATCAACCAGGGCCTCTGCGACCTGTCGCAGCTTGAGGCGCTGGTGCTGGATGAGGCTGACCAGATGCTCGATATGGGCTTCGCCAAGCCGATCGAGCGCATCGTGGCCACGCTGCCGAAAGACCGGCACACCCTGCTTTTCTCGGCAACGATGCCCAAGTCCATCGCTGCGCTGGCCGAGAACCTGCTGCGCGACCCTGAGAAGGTCGAGATCGCTCCGCCCTCAACCACCGTCGACCGGATCGAGCAGTCGGTCATGTTCGTTGATGCGGCCGATAAGAAGGCTGCGCTGCTGGCGCTGCTGCAGGCGCCGGGGATCGGCCAGGCCGTGGTCTTCACCCTGCAGAAGAACATCGCCAACGAAGTCTGCGCCCTCATCACCGAAGCAGGCATCACAGCTGAGGCGCTGCACGGCAACAAGTCGCAGGGCCAGCGGGAGCGCGCGCTGGAGGCCTTCCGCGCCACCAGGGTGCAGGTTTTGGTGGCGACGGATATCGCGGCACGCGGCATCGACGTTGATACCGTGACGCATGTCTTCAACCATGACCTGCCGAGCCTGCCGGAAAGCTATGTTCACCGCATTGGCCGTACGGGCCGCGCGGGACGCAGCGGCTTCGCCATCACGCTCTGCGACGCCGAGCAACGTGCCTGGCTGCATGATGTGGAGCGGGAAATCGGCCGTACCCTGACCGTGCAGGTCGAGCACCCGTGGCACTCGGAGGCGGCGCGGAACTCGACCATGCGTCCACCCGTGCTGGGCGGGGCTCCGGTCAAGCAACTCAAGCCGCAAGAAAAGCGCGAGCGCAAGGTCTGGACTGAAGAAGAAAAGCTCATGGCGCGGGCAGCGGCCAAGGCGGCCTGAGAGGAAGTCTGACCAGGCTGGCGGATCGCGTCGCCTCGACGAACTCCGGCACCAGCTACGTCAGCCGCAGCAGTTGGCTGGCGTAGCTGTCGTTGATCTTCTCCGCCGCGATGATCTCGTCGATGGTGCTGCATCGCCCGCTCTCCAGCATCCGCCGCCACCGGAAGGCCCGCGCCACCGCCTTGATGAGCGTGATGTCCTGCTGGCCACCGGGCTTGATGGCAAGGCTGATGCCATGCGCCACCATGGCAGCACCAAACGCCACGTTGAGGCCGGTGCGTTACACGAGAGACGCGGACATCAGCTCGGGAACCTCAGGTTGGTGGCGCGAAAATCCATGGTCCAGGCTTGGGCAGCCCGCCACTGGATATCGCGCCGTTTAGCGGTAAAATTCGCGGCCTGATGCAGCACCATGCAGGCAGGATCCTCGCGCTCGGCAATCTCCAGCATGCGTCGATGCGCGGCGCGGCGGGTGGCGCGGTTCGTTGAGCTTTCCAGCACGCCGCACAGCGTGTGGAATTCGGCGTTGCGCCATTCACCGGCGAGCGCCATGTCGCCCTGCGGCCCCAGGCTTCGGACCAGGCCGGAAACCGGGTCGGCGAAGAGCGAGGTGCTGGACCAATCATGCAGGGCGCGCGTCGGGCCTGGCTGGACAGTTTGGGAGAAGTTCTCCTTCATTTCCACCACGACGTTGACGCCAACCGCGCGCCACATCTCCACCATGATCTGCGCGTTTGAGACCTGGTTGGTATAGTAGTTGTTCAGTAGCCGATACGGGATTGGCTCGCCCTTGTAGCCGGCCTGGCGCAGCAGACGGCGCGCCTCGGCAGGGTCGTAGGCCGGTACGTTCCAGTCGGCGATGAAGGTCTCGCCGAAATACTCCAACTGCATCCCCTTCGGGATGCGGGTGCGGCCGGCCCAGAGTGTCTCCACGATCAACTGCCGGTCGATGGCATGACTCAAGGCGCGACGGACCAGCGGGTTGGCCAACTGCGGATGTGTCTGATCGAAGGCCAGCAGGCGGATGTTGTTGATGGGTGCGCCCAGCACCTCGAAGCGCGGATTGCCTTCCACCACCGGCACTTGGTCGGGCGGTATGTCGCAAGCGAAGTCGAACTCGCCGGCGAAGAGCCCGTTGATCCGGCTGGAGACCTCCGCGACTTCCAGGAAGCGGATGCGCCGTGCCGGTGGCCGGTTGCCCCAGTAGTCGTCATGCGCTTCCAGCAGCAGAGAATGGTCCGGCCGGTATTCGGCCACGCGGTAGGGGCCGGTACCAACCGGGCGACGCGCCCAGGCCATCCAATCGGCGCTGCCGTTCCAGGCGTGCTGGGACAGCACCACGCCGATATTCTGCGCCAGCCGGCCTTCCAGCGTCACATCCGGCACGCGATTGATGAAGCGCACCACGCCGGGGCGCACGATCTCCATCCGCTCGAAGCCCGGAAAGGTCCGCGCCGCCACTGCCGGAACCTCAGGCGGTACCGCATGCTCCAGGCTGCCGTGCAGACGTTCGGTGAAGCTGAACACCACATCCTCGGCCGTCATGGTGCGGCCATCATGGAAGCGCACGCCCTCGCGCAGCGTGAACTCCACGGTGCGGTCATCCACCCGACGCCATTCAGTGGCCAGCCCCGGCACTGGTGAGAGATCGCCCTGCCAGTCGCTGCCAATCAGCGGCTCGGCATAGCTGGGCGACAGGCGGAAGCCGACATTCGACTGCTCGCGTGGGGTTTCCAGGGTGTTGGAGTTGGATAGCTTCTGCACCGCCACCCTGAGCGTGGGGCGTTGATCGGCCTGCGCCAGGGCGGGCAGCGGCAGCGCCGCAAGCGGCGCAGTCAGCAAGGTGCGGCGACGCATGGCTCAGGCGCCCCAATTGCGGTGAGAGAAGTCCATGCCGAAGCTCTGCGCCGCCCGCCACGGCAAGGACCGGCGCTTGGCGGTGAAGGTCGCGTTCTGGTGCAGCCCGGTCAGCCGGCTGGCATGCGCCGGGCCGCAGGGCACCGCGTTGGTCACCTGGCTGGCGAAGGTCACACCTTCGGCACATGGCCGGTCGAGGGTCGGCGTGCGCAAAAAATCGGCGCCCAGCTTCGGCACGAAATCCGCGCGCCACTGGTCCACCACCATGAGCAACACATTCCGTCGCCGCGCCATCAGCCGCCTCCGTCAAGGCGGCGGCGTTTA
>CANBXZ010000039.1 GCA_947373495.1 Acetobacteraceae bacterium | reverse complement strand
CTCGGCAACCTGACCGCCGCCTCGCTGAGCGCCACCGCCGGCACGGACATCACCCAGGCCGGCGGCACCGCGCTGACCCTTGCCGGTGGCGCGGTGTTCAGCGCCGGCCGTGATGCGCTGGTGGGCGCGCTGGCCAACCAGTTCGGCGGCCCGGTCCGCGTGCTTGCGGGGCGCAATGCCAGCCTGGCCGCGGCCGGCACGCTGCAACTCGGTGCCAGCCAGGCCGGCGGCAACCTCAGCCTGGCCAGTGCCGGTGGTGACATCACCGGCGCCGCCGGCCTTGCGGTGGGCGGCACGTTGACCCTCGACGCTGCCGGCCACGACGTGGCGCTGGGTGGCACCAACGCCATTGCCGGCCTGGTCGTGCTGGCGGCGCGCGATGTGCAGTTGGCCGACGGCACCGGCATCCGGCTCGGCAACATCGCCACCTCGGGCAACTTCACGCTGGTGGCCGGCGGTGCCATCACCCAGCAGGCCGGCAGCGCCATTGTGGTGGACGGCGCCGGCAGCACCGCCAGCTTCACCGCGCAATCCGGCAGCGGCGCCGCGACGCGCCACTACGCCGTCACCCTTGCCGAAGCCGGCAACGACTTCCGCACCCTGGTGGCCGCCGGCAGCGCCCTGACCCTGCGCGACCGCGACGACGTGACCGCCACCCTCAGCGCGGATGGCGATGCCAGCCTGACCAGCGGCGCCGCCCTGGCGCTGGCCGGCCTTGCGGTCGGCGGCTCCCTCGGCCTCACCGCCGGCGGCATGGTGACCGATACCGGCCCGGCCACGGTCGGCGGCCTGACCACGCTGACCCTCGGCGCCAACGACGCCGTGCTGGACCACGCGGGCAACCACTTCGCCGGCGGCGTCGCCATCGTCTCGGCACATGACGTGACGCTGGTGGATGCCGGCGCCCTGGCGCTGTCCGGCCAACTGGCGGGTGCGCTGACCCTCACCGCCGCTGGCGCGCTGAGCTTCGGTGCCACCCGGGTTGGCGGCGCGCTGCTGGCCATGGCGGCCGGCATCGGCGGCACCGGCCCGCTGGTGGTCGGCGGCACCACCGGCTTCAACGCCGGCACCGCCGACGTGATACTGGCCGGCGCCAACGACTTCGGCGGCGCCGTCTCCGTGCAGGCGGCGCGCCATGTCAGCCTGACCGACGCCAACGCCATGACGCTCGGCGCCATCAACGCCACCGGCACCCTGGTGCTGAACGCCGCCGGCACGCTGCAGGGCAATGGCGCGCTCAACATCGGCGGTACCACCAGCGTCAGCGATGCCGGCTTCGCCGTCTCCCTGGCCCATGCGGCCAATCGCTTCGTCCAGGGTGTCACGATCATCGCCGCCGGCAGCGCCACGCTGCGCGATGCTGGCGCGCTGCGGTTGTCGGTCTCGCAGGCGGGCGCGGTCACCGCCACGGCGGGCAGCAACCTGGTGCTGGCCGGCATCGCCGATGCCGCCGCGCTCATCGCCACGGCCACGGCCGGCTCCCTCACCCAGGATGGCGCGCTGGTCGTCAGCGGCAACGTCACCCTGGCTGCCGGGGCGGCCATTACCCTGACCGGCAGCAACAGCTTCGGCGGCGTGCTCGGCATCGGCACGGCGCAGGCGGTGCGCCTGACCACGCGCAGCGCGCTGACGCTCGGCACCGTCGCCACCACCGGCGATGTCACGCTGAACGTGGCCGGCAGCATCACCGAGGCCGCGGGCGGCGCCATCCAACTGGCGGCGGGCGGCACGCTGCGGCTGCGCGCCCTGGCCAATGGCGTGGCGCAGGACATCACGCTGGCCGAGGTGGCCAACCGCTTCGGCGCCGTGGTGCTGGACGCGGTGCGCGATGCGCGGCTGGTGGACAGCACCGGCCTCATCATCTCCGGCGCCGGGCGGGACCTGTCGGTGGCGGCCGGTGGGCTGGTCACGCTGGCCGGCCTCGCCCTCAGCCGCGACCTGTCGCTCGGCACCAGCAGCGGCGGCATCACCGAGACGGCACCGCTGGCGGTGGCCGGCAACGCCAGCTTCACCGCCACCAGCGGTGCCATCCAGTTGGGCGGCACCAACCTGCTGGCCGGCAGCGTCGCGCTGGCCGGTGCCGGCCCGGTCGTGCTGGTCAACAACCAGGCGCTGCTGCTGGCCAATGTGGCCGTTGGCGGCGCGGTCAGCCTGACCGCCGCGGGCAGCATCACCCAGCAGGCCGGCACCAGCGCGGTGGTCGGCGGCAGCTTGACGCTGGATGCCCATACCGGCAGCGGCGGCGGCCAGCGCAACCAGGCGGTGACGCTGGACAACGCGGCCAATGACTTCGCCACCGTGCAGTTGCTGGCCGCCGATACGCTGGTGCTGCGCGATGCCACCGGCCTCGCGTTGCGGGGCAGCGTGGATCATGCCGCGCAACTGACGGTTGGCGGTGCACTCGACCTCGGCCCCCTGGTCATCGGTGGCACCCTGGCCCTGTCTGCCGGCGGCGCCGTGACCGACAGCGGCAGGCTGGCCGTGGCCGGCGACCTCAACCTCGATGCCAGCGGCCAGGACGTGACGCTGGATGGCGGCATCACGCTCGGCGGCGCGCTGCTGGCCACGGCCGCCAACCTGGTGCTGGTGGATGCCGGCAGCCTGCGCCTGGGCGGCATCACCGTCGCCGCCACCGCCAGCCTGACCGCGGCTGGTGGCATCAGCCAGCGCGACGCCAGCAGCCTGGCCATCGCCACGCTGCGGCTCTCAGCCGCGGGCGATATCCAACTCGGCAACGCCGGCAATGCGCTGGGCGCCGTCCATTTGACCCAGGCGCAGGATGTGGTGCTGGTGGACAGCACGGCGCTGACGCTGGACGGCAGCCTGGCCGGGGCGCTCATCCTCACCACCGGCGGCGCGCTCAGCCTCGGGGCGCTCGGCATCGGCGGCAATGCGGTGGTCCGCGCGGCCGGCGCGGTCAGCCAGACGGGCGCGTTGCGGGTGCAGGGCAGCCTGGCCCTCACCGCCATCGCCGGGCCGACCCGCCAGTCGGTGACGCTGACCAACGCCGGCAACGACCTGGCCACGCTGAGCGTGACCGGCGCGGATATCCGCGTCACCGACAGCAACGCCCTGACCATCACCCTGCTGGATGCCAGCGGCGCCGCGGTGCTGCGCGCTGGCGGCACCTTGCTGCTGGCGGGCGATATCGGCGGCGCCAGCCTCGACCTCGGCACCAGCGGCGACCTGACCATGGCCGCCGGCACCATCGCCACCGCCAGCACCGGCCCGCTGACGCTCTCGGCCGGCGGGGAGGCGCGGATCAGCCGGATCGACGCCGGCGCGCTGGCCACCAGCCTGACCATCGGTGGCGCGCTGCTGAGCCAGTTGAGCACCGCCGAGGTGACGGCCGGCGCCACCAACCTGGCCGGCAGCGGTGCGGTGACGCTGCACGCCGCCAGCATCGGCACCGCGACCCAGGCCTTCCGCCTGGGCGCCGGCCACCTGGCGGATGCCACCGCCACCGGCGGCGACCTCTGGCTTGCCGTCAGCAATGCCGGCGCGGTGGCGCTGGATGCCATCAGCGCCACATCGGGCGCCGCCACCATCGCGGTCAGCGCCAGCCAGGCGACGCTGGGCACCGTCGCGGTGCGCGATGCCTTCGCGCTGGTCGCCAGCGGCGGCGACCTGGCGCTGGGCGCGGACATCACCGCCCAGGGCATCGCCATCGGCGTGACCGGCGGCGGCATCACCATGGCCGGCAGCCGTGTGCTCAGCAGCACCGCCAGCGGCGGCAGCCTTGCCGCCGGCGTCGTGCTCAGCGCCACCGGCGGCATCGCGCTGGGCCGGGTGCAGGCGGTGCAGGGCGCCATCAGCATCACCAGCAGCGGCGGCGCGCTGACGGATGCGCGCACCGACGAGGCCGCCAACATCATCACCCAGGGCCGCGTCACCCTGGCCAGCGGCAGTGACCTGGCGGTGACGCTGCGGGCCGACGCCGCCGACCACGGCACCACCCAGGCCGGCGACATCAACGTCAATGCCGGCAGCGTCGGCACGCTCAGCGCGGGCGGCAGCCTCAGCCTGGTCGTCGCCGGCTTCCTCGGCGCCAGCGACCTGCGCCTCGCCGACCTGTCGGCCGGGCAGGACCTCGGCATCGCCACTGCCGCGGCCAGCCTGCTGCGGCTGACCGGTACTGCCACCGCCGGGCGCGACGCCAGCCTCACCGTCGGCAGCGCCGGCCTGGCCATGGCCAGCGACGCCAGCGTGGCGGCCACGCGCAACCTGCTGCTGACCACCACCGGCAGCGCCGCCATCGGCAGCCTCTCGGCCCTGGCCACGCTGACGGTGCAGGCGGCCGGCCAGGCGCTGACCGCGGTGGCCCCGCAAGCCAACCTGGTTGCCGGCAGCCTCGGCATCACCGCCGCCAGCCTGGGCAGCGCCGGCAACGCGCTGGGCCTGGACGCCGCGACCATCACCTTGCTCAGCATCACCGGCGATGCCTGGGTGGACCTCAAGACCGCCGCCGGCACGCCCGGCGTGATGCTGGACAGCGTGCAGGTCGGTGGCGCGTTGACGCTCACTTCCGCCACCGCCAGCGCCAAGCTGACCCAGGCGCTCAGCGCCGCCACGCTGACGGTGGGCCTCGCCGGCCGGTTCGACATGGCGGCGTCGGCCAGCATCACCGTGCTGGGCGATGTCTCGCTGGCCGCCACCGCTGGCCTGTCGCTGGCGCAACTGGTGGGCGACAGCATCGCCGGCGCCGGCCAACGCATCACGCTGGCCAGCGACGGCGCCATCACCACCGCAGCACCCGGCGCCCTCAACATCGCCACCAAGGGCACGCTCGCCATCAGCGCCGGCTCCATCGGCGCGCCGGGCGCCGGCATGCTGCGTGTCGCGGTTGCCCGGGTCAGCCAGTTGCAGGCCGAAGCCGGCGCGGCCTATGTCGCCTTCACGCTGGACCCGGTGCTGAGCGGCGTGGACATCTCCACCGCGCTGGTGCTGGACGTGATGGCCGACGACCTGTTCGTGCAGGGGCCGATCCGCGCCGGCTCGGTGCAGATCACGGTCGAGCATGGCCGCTTTGTCGAGGAAGCCGGCGCCAGCCTGGTCTCGGCCGGCACGGTGGCCATCCGCGCCTCCGGCGATATCCTGCTGACCCGGATCAGCGCCGCCGATGGCAACATCACGCTCAGCACCGCCGGCAATATCCTCAACACCCTGGGCGATGCCGGCAGCAACCTGGTCGTCACCAATGGCGCGCTTGGGCTGACGGCGGCGAATATCGGCACCCTGGCCACGGCGCTGGTGGTCGACACGCCGGCCATGTCCGAACTGGCCAGTACCGCCCGCGGCCCCGGCGCCACCGGCATCAACATCGTCTCCCGCCGCAGCGTCAGCATCGGCAGCTTCAGCACCGCCGCCGCCGTTGCCTTCGAGCAGACCAGCGGCACCGTCACGATGACCGGCGCCTCCGAAGTCGGGACGCTGGCGCTGGTGGCGGGTGCCGGCGGCTTCACCCAGTCCGGCCGTGCCTCCATCACCGCCGATGGCGATATCGCGGTGACCACCAGCGGCGACATCACGCTGACCGACCTCAGCAGCCTCGGCGGCAACATCACCCTGCTCAGCACCGCCGGCGCCATCCTGGATGGTACGGCGGCGCGCGAGAACGCCCTGCTGACCACCAGCAACGCCAGCAAGGGCGTCAGCCTGGAAGCACAGCAGATCGGCTCCGCCGCCACCGATGGCGACATCGACATCGACACCGCCACGGTGCTGAAGGCCGATGCCCACAACGGCGACCTGCGGCTGGGCCTGACCGGCGGCATCACGCTGCACGACCTGACCAGCAACGGCACCGTCGAACTCACCGCGCAGAGCGGTGACATCCTGCTGCAAGGCCAGGTCAAGGCGCGGGCGGCGCAGATCAGCGCGCTCGGCGGCAAGGTCACCATGGGCGCCGATGCCTCGCTCAGCACGGTCAACGCGCTCAGCCTGGCGGCCAAGGGCGACATCACGCTCGGCACCGTGGTGTTCGGCGGCGGCACCACCAGCGTCGTGGCCGGCGGCGCCATCCTCAACGGCCTGACCGCGCCCGGCACCAACCTGACCGGCAGCGGGGCGCTGACGCTGACCGGCACCAGCATCGGCAGCGCCGCCAGCGCCATCACGCTGCTGGCCAGCCGACTGGCCGGCGTCACCACCACGGCGGGCGACGCCTGGCTGGTCGCCAGCACCTATCCGGGCGCCAGCGGCCTGCGGCTCGGCGCCACCAGCACCGGCAGCGGCGCCTTCTCGCTGCTGCTCGACACCGGCAGCCTGACGCTGGACGGTGCCATGACGGTCGGCAGCACCACCCTGACTGTCGCCGCCGGTGGCCTCGGCATGACCAGCAAGGGCAGCGTTGCCGCGGTTGGCGACCTCACCATCGCCACCCGCGACGACATCTCCCTGACGCAACTCTCCACCGAGAGCGGCATCATCTCGCTGACTTCCACCGAGGGCCGGGTGCTGAACGGCGCCAACAGCGCGGTGGAGAACATCTACGCCACCGGCACCGGCACGGCGCTGCGCATCAACGCCCGCGGTGTCGGTACCTCGGCGAAGGGCGGCACGGTCAGCATCGCGGTGGACCGGCTGGACCAACTGCTGGGCGGCGAGCTTGGCGTCTACCTCTTCGCCACCCAGGCCCTCACGCTGGGCACCGTCACGCTGGCCGGGCCGCTGCACCTCACCGTCGCCGATGGCGACCTGACCCTGACCGGCCCGCTCAGCGCCGCCAGCACCGTGCTGGCGGTGGAGATCGGCCGGCTGGTCATGGTGGATGCGGTGGACATGACGGTCGCCGGCGATGCCAGCATCAGCGCCAGCAGCGATATCCTGCTGAGCCACCTGGTGGTGGATGGCGGCACGCTGACGCTGAGCTCCAGCAACGGCAACATCCTGGACAATACCGCCGACGAACTGCCCAGCCGGCCGAACATCGCCGTGCTCAACGGTGGCCGCATCGCCGGCATGGCCGCGCAGTCCATCGGCAACATCACCGATATCGGCGCCATCGACATCTCGGCGGCGCTGCTGGACCAGGTGCAGGCCCGCATCGGCGCCGCCTATCTCCACCTGCTGCGGGACACCACCGTCCAGGGCTTCAGCGCCGCCACGGTCGGCTCGGTGCTGATGGAAGCCGACCTGACCGTCACCGGCGGCATGAGCGCGGACCGGCTCAGCCTGGTCTCCAACGCCGGCGACATCGCCTTCGGCGCCGGCGCCCAGGTCATCGCGAAGCACGGCCTCACCGCCACGCTCGCGGCCGGCGGCTTCACCGCCTCGGATGGCGCCAAGGTCCAGGTCGGTACCACGCTCGACATCACCGCCACCGGCGGCGATATCGGCTTCGGCAACCAGGCGCAGGTGAGCGCCGAGACCCTGGCACTCACCGCCGTCACCGGCTCGGTCGGCTTCGGCGGGGAATCGAGCGTCCGCGTCGGTGGCGACGCCACGGTGCAGGCCGCCGGGGCCATCAGCTTCGCCGATGGCGGCTTGGCCGACATCAGCGGTGCCGCCAGCCTTACCGCGGCGGCGGGCGACATCAGCTTCGGCAACCACGCGGAACTGGACGCCGCCAGCCTGCTGCTGACCGCAACCCTCGGCTCGGTCCGCTTCGGCGGCCAGGCCAGCCTGCATGTCGCCGGCCCGGCGACCATCACCGCCGGCCAGGCGGTCGGCTTCGCCAGCGGGGCCACCGCCAGCGTCACCGGCGCGGCCAGCATCAGCGCCGCGCTGGGCGATGTCGGCTTCGGCAGCGATGCCTCGGTCCAGGCCAGCCAGCTCAGCATCACCACCGGGGCTGGCGCCGTTACCTTCGCCGACCGCGCCGAGGTCGGCACCAGCGGCGACCTTCGCATCACCTCGGCCGGGCCGGTCAGCCTGACCACCGCCGCCGCCGCCCGGGTGGGCGGCGCGGCCAGCGTCAGCGTCGGCCATGGCGACTTCAGCATGGGCAGCCAGGCGCTGTTCAGCGCGGCCGGGCCGGTTACCCTCGACGTGGCCAGTGGCAACCTGCTGGCCGGCAGCGGCGCCACCCTGGCCTCGCGGGCTGAGATGTCGCTGCGGATGCCGCAGGGCGGCCTGGCGCTGTCCGACGGCGCCGTGGTCGATGCCGCCGGCGCGCTGGACGTCCTGGCCGGCA
Source organism: Acetobacteraceae bacterium (assembly GCA_947373495.1). Lineage (GTDB taxonomy): Bacteria > Pseudomonadota > Alphaproteobacteria > Acetobacterales > Acetobacteraceae > CAIMOR01. Next base: position 11,884 of record CANBXZ010000039.1, on the reverse strand, counting down.
ATGGCGACGCCAGCCTCGGCACCCGCGCCAGCATCAGCGCCGCCAGCCTGAACCTGCGGGTGCCGCAGGGCGCGCTCTCGCTGGCCAGCCAGGCCGCCATCACCACCGCCGGCCGGCTCGACGCCGCCATCGCCGGCCCGGTCACCTTGACCACCGGCGCGCGGATGCGGGCGGATGGCGCGCTGACGCTGGGCATCGACGCCGGCAACCTCTCGCTGGCCACCGGCGCGCTGCTGTCGGGCCAGACGCTCGACATCACGCTCTCGGCCGGCGACCTGGTGAATGCCGGCATCGCCACCATCCACGCCGATGCCGATGCCGAACTGCGGGTGCACGGCAATGTCCGCCTGGTGGACGGCATGCTGGTGGATATCGGCGGCGACCTCTCGCCGTTGCAGGTCTCCGGCGACCTTACCCTGTCCGGGCAGGCCCGCATCGATGTCGGCGGCAGCATGGCGCTGGCGGTTGGCGGCCGGCTGCTGATGAGCGGCCAGTCCGCCCTGGTGGTCGGTGCCGGCGCCGGCGTGCTGGTGGCGCAGGTCACCGGCGACGTGGTGCTGGGCGGCGAGGCGGTGGTGGACGTGCCGGGCGGCGCGCTGCTGCTCGGCATCGGCCAGGGCCAACTGGCCATGGCGGATGCCGCCATCCTCTCCGGCGGGCTGGTGAGCGTCGTGGTCGCGGCTGGCGGCCTGACCCAGGCCGACAGCAACGCGCTGATCCTCGGCACCGCCACCGTCACCATCACCACCGCCGGCAACATGCTGCTGAACCGCGTGGCGGCCGGCATCAGCGCCACGCTCACCAGCACCGGCGGCGCCCTGTTGGACAACACCGCGGCCGAGCAGGCCCTGGTGCTGGCGCCGCTGCTCAACCTGGCCGCGGTCTACGGCATCGGCCTGCCATTCCAGGACCTGAACATCTCGGCCCGGGTGCTGAACGCCAGCGTGGAGACCTCCGGCGGCATCACGCTGCGCGGCGACAGCGACATGCAGGTGGGCGCGCTGGGCGTGGTCAACCGCGGCACCGGCGACATCACGCTGTTCAGCAGTGGCGCCATCAGCCGGGACGCGGTGCTGTACCTGGCAGACCGGCAGGGCGCCTTCCCGCGGCTGGTGGTGAATGGCATCCGCCAGGGCGTGTTCATCTCCAGCACCAACGCGCCCTTGCTGCAGACCGAGGGCGTCGGTGCCGCCGAATTGGCCTACCTGATGAACCCGAACCGCTACGACGCGGCGCTGCCGCTGCCGGGCGCCATGGCCGGGGACGCGGCGCCGCCCTGGTCCACGCAATGGCTCGGGCAGAATTTCGGCCGGCTGGGCCGCGTCGAGGCCAGCCGGCCGATCCGGGTGGCGGCGCCGGAACCGCAGCCCGAGCAGTCCATCCTGACCCTGCTGGGCCTGGACCAGCCCGGCGCCGGCGGCCTGCCGTCGCAGCCGGCCAGCCTGCCCGGCCAAGCCCAGCTCGGCCGCTGGATCGAGGAGCAGCTGCGCCAACTGGAGCAGCCGATGCTCAACCTCGGTGCGGGGCCGAACGGCGATACCGCCCTGCCGACCGACGCGGTGGACCGCACCGTGCGCCAGCTGTTCCGGGACCTGGAAGGCATCGGCAACCAGCCGCAGGCCAGTCTGGACGAAACCCCAGCGGCTGGCCGGCCGCAGCTGGCGCGCATCCTGGAGGCGGCGGATGATGGGCTGGATGCCCCGCTGCTGCCGGCCGCGACCCTTCTCCTGGCGGCCGCCGAATGACCGCGCCCAGCTTTACCCAGAAGGACTTGCCATGAGCGAGACCCCCACCACCGCCGGCCCGCTCAGCACCGCCCCGTGCGGCGCCCCGTGCGGCCCCGGCCGAACCGGTACGCCATGGCAACGCGGCGCCGCGGCGGCCTGGCCGGCGCTGGGCCAGGGGGTGGTTGCCGCCCTGCTGCTGGGCCTGGCGGTGCCCGCCCTGGCGCAGCCGCTGCCCGGCCAGGCCATGCCGGTCGACCGGGTGGGCATGCCGCAGCCGGCGGCCGTGCGGATCGAGTCCCCGCAGCCGGCCGCGCTGCGCGCCGGCGCGCCGCCGCCCGCGCCGCATCGGCCGGTGCCGGGGCTGAGCCTGCCTGCGGCGGGAGGCCAGCCGGCCGAGCCGCTGACGCTGCGCAATTTCGTCCGCCTGCTGCATGGCGCCGACGAGCAGATTTTGGTGCAGCGGCTTGAGGCCGAAATCTCGCGGGAGCGGGTGCGCGGCGCCGAGGGGCTTTACGAGCCGGTCTTCAACATGACCACGAGCTATGATTCCAGCTACGTGCTCAATACCTCGAACGAGATCCTGCAACGCGCCAACCAGGCGACCTACAGTTCGCAGATCGCCCAGTTCAACAACAGCATCTCGGTCAAGGCGCCGTCGGGCGCGGATGTCGAGCTGGGCTACAATGTCGGCCGCATCCAGAACTCGCTGCAGCACATCGTCGGCTCCCGCTCGCCGGAGTACAAGGCGTGGCTCGGCATGCGCATCACCCAGCCGCTGCTGGCGAATTTCGGCATGGATGCCACCAACCGGCCGATCCATGTCGCGGAGTATGAACGCGAGATGGCACGCGAGGCGGTGCGCCAGGTTTCCGCCCAGCGCATGGTGGAGGGCATCTCGGCCTACCTGGCGACGCAGCGGGCGGAAGGCCGGGTGCGCATCCGCGCCCGGATCGTGGAACTGACCCAGACCCTGGCCCGCGACCTGCGCGCCCAGCAAGGCAGCGGCCTGCGCTCCAGCGGCGAGGTGATGGGCATCGAGGTCTCGGTCGCCCAGCGCCAGGCGGCGCTGCGCCAGGCCCAGCAGGACCTGGAGGAGCAGATGGGCGACCTCCAGGCCCGGCTTTCGGCGCGCGAGCCGGCGCGGGGCCGGCCGCAACGGCCACGCCGCTACGCCGCCGCGGACGAACTGGTGCTGACCGCGCGGCGCATTCCGCTGCCGGAGATGGGCCCCGACCTCGGCACCGGCGAGCTGCCCGCGCTGTTCACCGAAAGCCTGGCCCGCCGGCCGGAAAGCCGCTTCATGGACAATCGGCTGTCGCGGGACGACGTGGAGGTGCGCTTCGCCCGCAACCAGGCGCTGCCCGAACTCAACTTCATCGCCCGCGCCGGCATCGACGACCTCAACACCACCAGCCGCTACCGGCCGATCAACGACTACGCCAGCAGCCGCGGCATCCGCTACAACAGCTGGATGGTGGGCATTCAGCTGAAGGTGCCGATGTTCGGCGACAATCGCCGCCAGGCCGAGCTGAGCCAGGCCCGGCTGCGGCAGAGCCAGACCCTCACCGCCCAGCGCGCGGTGCAGCAGCGCGTCATCAACGAGGTGGTCAGCAGCGTCAACGTGCTGAACCGGGTCATGGAAATAGTCGAGCAGCAGCAGGCCGCCTACGACCAGCAGCGCCGGCTGGTGACGCTGGACGAGGACCTGCTGCGCCAGGGCCGCCGTTCCCGCGTGGAGGTGATGCGCCGGCAGATCGAGGCGCTGGAGGCGCAGGAGCAACTGATGGACAACGTCATGCTGGCGAACCGCGCCGGCTATGTGACCTCGCTCTCGCGCGGCGATATCCTGACCCGGCTCGAACTGGAATGAGTCGCCCCGGCCTGCTGCTGGCGCTGGCCTGCGGCGCCCTGGCGCTTGCTGTCCCGGCGGCGGCGCAACCGCTGCCGCGCCCCGTGGCCGCCCCCTCGGCCGCCTTGCCGGAAGCCGGCGTGCGCGGCGTGACCCAATGCCTGCGCGACCTCAGCCTGGGGTTTCCGGTCAGCGGCCGCATCGCCGCGCTGCCGGTGCAGGAAGGCAGCGTGGTGAAGGCCGGCGACGTGCTGGCCAACTTCGAACTGGTCGCCGAGGAGCTGGAGGTGGAGCGCCGCCGCCTGGTCTGGCAGAGCGAGGCGGAACTGCGCGCCGCCACCGCCCGCGCCGCCACCGCCGCCACCCAGGCCAATGCCGCCCGCGCCATCTTCAGCCAGAACCGCGGCATCAGCCGGGAGGAACTGGAGAACAAGGAACTGGCCAGCGCGCTGGCCGCCGCCGAGGTGCAGCGCCTGCGCAACGCCAAGCTGGTCGAGCAGGTGGACTACCGCACCGCGCAGGAGATGGTGGCCCGGCGCATCCTGCGCGCGCCCTCGCCCGGCGTGGTCACCCGCATCATCCGCCATGCCGGGGAAAGCGTGCAGATCAACGAAACCGCCATCCGCCTGTGTGACCTCTCGAAGATCCTGTTCGTGGTCAACGTGCCCATCGCGGCGCTGGGCGGGCTGGAGGCCGGGGCGCCGGCGCGGGTGATGGTGCAGGCCGGGGCCGAGCCGGTGGCGGTGGAAGGCCGGGTGATCTTCGTCTCCCCGGTGGTGGATGCCGCCAGCGGCCTGGCCGAGGTGAAGGTGGAACTGGAGCCCAACCTGGCCGCCGGCATCCGCCCCGGCCTGCAGGCACGGCTGGTGCCCACCCGGTAGCCCGGCATGAGCCGTACCTTTTCCGACAATTGGCATCGCGTCTCGGCGCTGCGGGTGGCGCTGCGCCCCACGGTACGGGTACGGCTGCACCAGGGCCATGGCGCGCCCTGGCATGTGCTGCATGAGCGGATCAAGAACGGCTTCTTCCGCGTGCCGCCGGCCGGTTGGGCCTTCATCACCCGGCTGCGGCCCGAAGCCACGGTGGACCAGGTCTGGCGCGAGGCGATCGAGGCGACGCCGACCGAGACCCCGGGCCAGGAGGAGGTGTTCCAGCTGCTGGTGGCGCTTTCCGCCGGCAACATGCTGTACGTGGAAGGTGGTGCCGACGAGCGCCGCCTGCTGGAACGCGCCGAGGCGCGGGCGCGCAAGCCGCTCTCCGCCCGCATCTCGGAACTGCTGTTCATGCGGATTCCCCTGGCCGACCCGCAGCCGCTGCTGCGCCGGCTGGACCCGCTGGTCCGGCTGCTGTTCAGCCCCCCCGCTGCCGTGCTGGCGCTGCTCTTCCTCGGCTGGGGCTTCGCCGAATTCCTGCTGCACAGCGCCCGCGCGGTGGAACAGACCCACGGCATATTGCAGCCGCAGAACCTGCCGCTGCTGTTCGTCGCGGTGTTCCTCTCCAAGGGGCTGCATGAATTCGGCCATGCCGCCATGAGCCATCGCTTCGGCGCCGAGGTGCGGACCACCGGCGTCATGCTGCTGATGTTCACGCCGCTGCCCTATGTGGATGTCACCGCCAGCTGGGGCCTGCGCAGCCGCTGGCAGCGCGCCGCCATCGGCGCCGGCGGCATGCTGATGGACCTGCTGGTGGCCGCCGCCGCCACCCTGGTCTGGACCCGCTCGCCAGCCGGGGAACTCAGCGCGCTCTGCCACAACCTGATGTTCACCACCGCCGCCTATACGCTGCTGTTCAACCTGAACCCGCTGATGCGCTTCGACGGCTACTATATATTGTCGGACCTGGTGGGCGTGCCGAACCTGTATGAACAGGCGCGCGGCGCGGCGGGGCGGCGCTTCCGCGCGCTGGCGCTGCGCCAGGCGCAGGATGAAAAGGCCGCCGAGCACCCGCCCGGCACCGAATGGGCCCTGGCCGGCTTCTTCCTGGCTTCCAACCTCTACCGGCTGATGGTGATGGGCGGCATCGTGCTGTTCATCGCCGATGCCTATTTCGGCATCGGCCTGGTGGTGGCGCTGGCGCTGGCCTTCACCTCCTTCCTGCGGCCGCTGGGCCAGCAGCTGGGCCGGCTGCGCGACCCGTTCTTCCGCGCCCGCCACGGCCGACCGCTGCGGCAGGGCGCGGTGGCGGCGGCGCTGCTGCTGCTGGCGCTGCTGCTGGTGCCGCTGCCCGACAACCGCGTGCTGCACGGCGTGGCCGAGGCCATCGCCCAGGCGCCGGTCTTCACCGGGGCGGCCGGGGTGCTGCAACGGGTTCATGCCCGCAGCGGCAGCTGGGTGGCAGCCGGCGCCCCGCTGCTGACCATGGCCAACCCCGAGCTGGAAGCTGAACTGGTCGGGGTGCGGGCGCAGGTGGCGCGGGCGCAGTTGCAGGCCAACAAGGCGCTGGACGGCGGCGCGGTGGACCTGGAACCCCAGCTGGAACGCCTGCGCACCCTGGCGGTGATGCAGGCGACGCTGGAGGCGCAGCTGGCCAGCCTGGTGGTGCTGGCCGGGCAGGCCGGCATCTGGGTGGCGCCGGACATCGCCACCAAGCAGGGCAGTTGGCTCGGCCGTGGGGTGGAGCTTGGCCGGCTGGTGGATGACCGCGCCCACCTGTTCCGCGGCGTCATCCGCCAGGATGCCGGCGCCATCCTCTCGGGCGCCCGGCAGGAACGGCTGGAGGTGCGGCTGGAAGGCGAGCGCGGCCGGTCGCTGCACGCCACCCGGCTGACGCTGGTGCCGCATTCCAGCACGCAACTGCCCTCGGCCGCGCTGGGCCCGGCGGCGGGGGGCGAGATCGCGGTCGAGGCCAACGACCCGAGCGGCCGGCGCAGCGTGGAGCCCTATTTCCTGCTGGAAGCGCGGATCGAGGACCCGGACTGGCAGGGCGGCGCCCCAGGGGGAGAACACGGCGTGCGCACCGGCCGTTCGGGCTGGATCCGCATTCCGCTACCCTGGCGCCCGGCGGCGGTGCAGGCCTGGACCGGCCTGCGCCAATTCTTCCAACGCCGGTACCGGGTCTGATGGCGCTGGCCGAGACCCAGTCGCCACTGGCCGCTCCGGCGCCGCTCAGCCGGCTGTTCCTGCTGGAAGCCCACCGCGAGCCCCAGGCCATGCCCTGGCTGGACCGTGCCGGGCACCGTGCCGGTGGCTGGCTGCGCGGCGCGGTGCAGCGGCCGGTGCCCCGGCTGCGGCGCCGGGCGCTGCGGGTGCTGGCCGCCGCGCAGCCGCTCTTCGCGCTGGAGGAAGCCGCGCTGCGCCGCCACCTGGCCGGGCTGGCCCAGCGCATGCGCAGCGCGCCGCTGGCCGGGGCGCTGGAGCCTTGCCTGGCCGGCAGCATCGCCGCGGTGCGCCTGGTGACCGGCCTGACCCCGCACCCCGAGCAGGTGATGGGGGCGCTGCTGCTCTCCGAAGGTGGCATTGCCGAAATGGCGACCGGCGAGGGCAAGACACTGACCATCGCCACCGCCGCGGCCGTGGCCGCCTGGCGCGGCCGGCCCTGCCACATCGTCACCGCCAATGACTACCTGGCCCGCCGCGACGCCGAGCTGTTCACCACCTTCTATGCGCTCTGCGGGCTTTCGGTGGCGGCCATCACCGGGGAAACCCCGCTGCCCAGCCGCGCCAGCGCCCATGCCCACGACGTGGTCTACACCACCGCGCAGGACCTGCTGGGCGACTTCCTGCGGGATCGCCTGGCGCTGGGCCGCCAGCCCAGCCCGGTGGCGCTGGCGTTGCGCGCCATGCAGGGCGTGGCCGGCGGCGCCCAGCCGGTGATGCGCGGCCTGCACCAGGTCATCGTGGACGAGGCCGACAGCGTGCTGGTGGACGAGGCGGTGACGCCGCTGATCATCTCCAGCCCGCGCCCCGATGCCTCCCTGCAGGCGGCGGCGCAGGATGCGGTGCGGCTCGCGGCCCAATTGCGGGAAGGCGAGGACTTCACCCTGAAGCCCGCGCTGCGCCATGTGGAACTGACCGCCGCCGGCAAGGACCGGCTGGCCGCGCTGACCGGCGGGCTCTCGGCCTTCTGGCGCAGCCCGGAACGCGCCCGCGAATTGGCCGGCCAGGCCCTGCACGCCAAGTACCTGATGCTGCGCGACCAGCACTATGTGGTGCGCGAGGGCAAGCTGGTGCTGGTGGACGAACTCACCGGCCGCTTGGCCGAGCAGCGCACCCTGTCGCTCGGCCTGCAACAGGTGCTGGAGGCGACCGCCGGGCTGGAGCTGACCCCCCCGGCCGAGGTGTCCGCCCGGCTCAGTTTCCAGCGCTTCTTCCGGCTGTTCCCGCTGCTGTCCGGCACCACCGGCACGGCGCGCGAGGCACGGGGCGAGTTGGCCGGGGTGTACCGCCAGCGCAGCATCGCCATTCCCACCCATCGGCCGGTGCGGCGCGCCCGGCTGCCGCTGCGCCTGCTGCCGAGCGAGGCCGCCAAGTTCGACGCCATCGTCGCCGAGGCGCTGGCACTGGCCGAGGCGGGCAGGGCGGTGCTGGTCGGCATCCGCAGCGTCCGCAGCGGGGAGGCCCTGCTGGCCCGCTTCGCCGCCCAAAGCCCGGCCCGCGCCGCCGGCATCCGCCTGCTGCATGCGGTGAACCACGCCCAGGAAAGCAGCATCGTCGCCGAAGCCGGCCGCGCCGGGGCCATCACCATCGCCTCCAACATGGCCGGGCGCGGCACCGATATCGGGCTGGACCCGACGGTGCGGGAGCAGGGTGGCCTGCATGTCATCATCGGCGAGCCGAATGACTATCGCCGGATCGACCGCCAGTTGATCGGCCGCTGCGCCCGCCAGGGCGACCCCGGCTCCTACCGGCTCTACCTCTGCCCACAGGACGAGGTGGTGCAGCGCTTCCTGCCCGCCCTGGCCCGGGCGGCCTGGTGGCGGCTGCCGCCCGGGCTGGCGCAGCGCCTGGCGCCGGCGCTGCTGGTGCGGGCGCAGCGCCGGGCCGAGGGTTTGAGCTATACCCAGCGCAAGCGGATCCTGGACCAGGACCTGCACCTAGACCGGACCGGGTTCTGAACCATGGACACGCTGACATCGGCGCCGCAGCCGCTGGAAACCCTGGTCGAGTTCGCCGGCACCCCGGCCGAGTTCTGGCGCCACTGGACCCAGGCCGCGCTGGACCATCTGCAGGGCCAATTGGCGGTGCTGTACCTGCGCCCGCTGGCGGAGCCGGGGCAGGACCCGCTGGCCGGCTGGGCGGTCTTCACCGCTGCCCCCGAAGCTGCCGCCGCCCGGCCGGAGGCATTGCCCAGCCTGGCCGCCACGGTGGACCCGGCCTTGCTGGCGCAGGCCCGCCAGCAGCGCCTGGCCTCCGGCGTGGCGCGGCAGGGCAATTGGAACCTGCGGCTGATCTCGGTTTGCCCGGAAGGCGCGGCGCAGGAACTGCTGCTCTGCGTCCATGTGCCCATCGCGGTGCGCGCCGAGCACACCGCCCCCTGGCTCGGCCTGCTGGCCATGGCGCCGCGCGGCTTTGAACTGGCGCGCGACCGCCGCCGCCTGGCCCGCGACCTGGACCGCCAGAAGGCGCTGCTGGAAACCCTGTGGCGGGTGCTGGAGGCCGAGCGCTTCGACCAGGCCGGCCTGGTCTTCGCCAACGAGCTGTGCGAGCGCTTCGGCTGCGAGCAGGTCTCCCTGCTGTGGCAGGAACGCGCCGGCCTGCGGCTGCGCGCGGTCAGCCATGGCGACAAGCTGGACCGCCGCACCGAACTGACCGAACTGCTGGAGGAAGCCGGGCAGGAAGCCCTGACGCAATGGCAGGAAGTGGCCTGGCCGGCCGAGGCCGGCGCCGCCCGCGCCCACCAGGCCTATGCCGAGGCGATGCGACCGGGCCATCTGCTCAGCCTGCCGCTGGTGATCGGTGACCAGGGGTTGGGCGCGGTGGTGCTGGAACGCCGGCTGGCCGCCTTCTCGCAGTCCGAGCAATGGGCGCTGCGCCTGCTGTGCGACCAGATGGCGCGGCCGCTGCGCGACCTGCATCGCCAGGCGGCACCCTTGTGGCGCCGGCTGCCGCGGGAGGTGGCGCGCAGCCTGCCGCGCCGGCTGGCAGCCACCTCGCGGGAAGGGCGCTGGTTCGCCGGGGCGCTGGCGCTGGCCGCGCTGCTGCTGCTGGCGCTGCCGGTGCCGTACCGGATCGACGCGGCGGTGGCGATCCGCACCGACCGCATCGCCTTCGTCGGCGCCCCCTTCGACGGCTATATCGAGGCCAGCGCGGTGACGCTGGGCAGTACGGTGCAGGCCGGCGCGCCGCTGTTCACGCTGGCCACGCAGGAGTTGCTGCTGGAGCGCGTTTCCCACCTGGCGGACATCGCCCAATATGCGCGGGAGGCCGAGAAGCGCCTAGCCGCCGGGCAGATGGTGGAGATGCGGATCGCCGAGGCCCAGGTGGCGCAGACCCAGGCCCGGCTGGACCAGGTGGAATATCGCCTGCGCAACGCCGCCGTGGTGGCGCCCAGCGACGGCATCGTGGTGGAGGGCGAGCCGGGCAAGAACCTGGGCGGCGCGGTGCGACGCGGCGAGTTGGTGGTGAAGGTGGCCGCGCTGTCCGGGCTGTTCGCCGAACTGGCGGTGGATGAACGCGACATCCACCGCGTGCATGAGGGCATGGACACCGAGGTGACGCTGATCGCCGACACCGGCACTGCCTGGACGATGCGGGTGACGCGCGTGATCCCGGCCGCGGCGGTGAAGGACGGCGTGAACACCTTCCCGGTGCGCGCCGAAGCGGAGGCGACGCCGCCCGAGTGGTGGCGGCCGGGCATGAGCGGCGTGGCGCGCATCCATGCCGGCTACCGCTCCCTGGCCTGGATCGTCACCCATCGGTTGGTGGACTACCTGCGCCTGGTGCTTTGGATCTGAGCGGGGCGATGGCGGAACCGGAGCTTGTTCCGCTCGCCCTGGGGCGCGGAAGCCGCGCCAACCCCTTGTCTCAGCGCGCAACTTTGCCGTTCGGTGGCGCAGCCCCGGTCACGGCCCGCCGCCAGCCAGCCGGAACACCGGCAAGCCCAACTCCGGGTCGGTGGTGTCATGGAACGCCACCTGCACCGCGGCGCCCATGCTCACCGCCTCGGCCGGGCAGTCCACCACGTTGGAGAGCAGGCGCACGCCCTCGGCCAGTTCGATGACGGCGACGACATAGGGCGCATGGTCCTTCCATTCCGGCTGCACCGCGCGGCGGACGATGGAGAAGGAGACGACGCGCCCGGCGCCGGAGCATTCGCGCCAGGTCAGCGGCGTGGCGCAATGCGGGCAGGCGCCGGCGGGCGGCCAGTTCCAGTGCGAGCAGGGCTGGCAGAACGGCATCACCAGCCGGCCCGCGCGGGCGGCGACCCAGTGCGGCCGGGCTTCGCGGTTGCCGCGCGGGGCGGAGTGGATCATCGCCATCGGCTTCAGCCCTTGCCCAGCAGCAGCGTGCCATGGGTGGCGAAGACGCCGCCCATGCCGTGGGTGAGTGTGGTCTCGCAGCGCGGCAACTGGCGCGCGCCGGCCTGGCCGCGCAACTGCACCACCGCTTCCACCAGGTTGGAAATGCCCGCCGCCCGGCCGGGATAGCCATGGCTGAGCAGCCCGCCATGGATGTTCAGCGGCAGCCGGCCCTCGGCATTGAACTCGCCGGCGCGGAAGGCGGCCCCGGCGCCGCCGGGTGGTGCCAGGCCCAGCGCCTCGATGTTCATCAGCAGCGCGATGGTGAAGCAGTCATACACCAGCGCCAGGTCCAGATCGGCGGCGCTGCGCCCGGCCTGGGCCAAAGCGTCGCGCAGCGAGGGGCCGGCGCCGGACTCGGTCAGGCTGGTGGCGGCGGAAAGGTGCAGCCGCGCGGCGCAGAAGCCGGCGCCGAGCACCTGCACCACCGGCTGGCGCAGGTCCTTCGCGCGGTCCAGGGACGTGACCACCACGGCGGCGCCACCATCCGAAACCGGGGTGCAGTCCAGCAGGCGCAGCGGGTCGGCGATCATCTGCGTGGCGCGGTAGCTTTCCAGCGTCATCGGCTGGCGCATATGCGCGTTGGGGTGGGCCATGGCGTGGCGGCGGTCGTGCATCGCCGCTGCGGCCAGGTCCGCATCGGTGGCGCCGTATTGCTCCATGTAGGCGCGGGCGCAGATGCCGAACAGCGAGGGCACCGAGGGGCCATAGGGGCGTTCGATATCCGGGTGCACCGGCCCGGCATCGGCCAGCGTGTTGACATAGGCGTTGCGGCTGACAACGCTCAGCGGCATGTCGGCCGAGACCACCAGCACGGTCTTCGCCCGGCCGCCGGCGATCATCATGCGGGCC
>CANBXZ010000038.1 GCA_947373495.1 Acetobacteraceae bacterium | reverse complement strand
GAGGGCCTGCGCTTTCCGGAAGGCCCGGTGGCGATGCCCGATGGCAGCATCGCCCTGGTGGAGATCGCCTCCGGCCTCATCACCGCGGTGACCCCGGCCGGGGAAAAGCGGGTGCTGGCCCGCCCGGGTGGTGGCCCCAATGGCATGGCGCTGGGCCCGGACGGCAAGCTGTTCCTGTGCAACAATGGCGGCTTCCTGTGGCACGAGGAGCCTGGCCTGCTGCGCCCGGCCGGGGTGCCGGCGGACTATGAGACCGGCCGGATCGAGGTGGTGGACCCCGCCACCGGCAGCGTCACCCGGCTGTACGACCGCTGCGGCGAGCACATGCTGCGCGGCCCCAACGACATCGTCTTCGACCCGCGCGAGGGCTTCTGGTTCTCCGACCTGGGCAAGGTGCGCGGGCGGGACCGCGACCATGGCGGCATCTACTGGGCCCGCACCGATGGCTCCGAGATTCGGGAATGCGCCTACCCGGTGTTCGGCGGCGCCAATGGCATCGGCCTCTCGCCGGATGGCAAGGTGCTCTATGCCGCCGAGACCGAGACCGGGCGGCTGTGGGCCTGGGACGTGGAAGCGCCCGGCGTGCTGAGGAAGGAGCCCTGGCCTTCCAGCAATGGCGGCCGGGTCCTGTGCCAGTTCCCCGGCTATCGGCGGCTGGACAGCCTGGCGGTGGCGGCCAGTGGCAACATCGTGGTGGCCACGCTGGTTTCGGGCGAGATCACCACGGTCTCCCCGGCCGGGGAGATCGTGCATGTGGCGAAGATGCCGGAGCGCATGCCGACCAATATCTGCTTCGGCGGCCCGGGGCTGAAGACCGCCTACATCACGCTCTCCACCAGCGGCAAGCTGGTGAGCTGCCCCTGGCATGAGGCCGGCTACGCCCTGCCCCAAGGTTAACCCCAAGGTTAGCCCCAAGGTCAGCCCCAGGGTCAGCCGCGCCTGAGCCAGGCCTCACCCGGCGCGGTGCCGCCGCCGCGCCGGCGTTGACATATCACGGCGGCGCGGGGCATGTGCCCAGCGACCAAGCCACGGGAGAAAAACGGCCATGATCGGCACCAAGTTCAGCCGCCGCGCCCTGCTGGGCAGCGCGCTCGCCGCCCCCTTCATCCGCGGCGCCGCCGCGCAGGGCGAACCCTATGTGCTCGGCAGCGTCTTCCCGCAGAGCGGGCCGAACGCCGAATACGGCCCGGTCTTCACCTCCGGCGTGCAACTGGCGTTGCAGCACATCGAGCAGGACCGCCTGCTGCAGCGGCCGATCCGCTACATCAGCGAGGACAGCCAGGCCCTGCCGCAGCAGGGCGTGATCGCCATGACCAAGCTGGTGAACGTGGACAAGGCGCATTGGACCTTCGCCGCCTTCACCTCGGTTTCCAAGGCCATCGCGCCGATCGGCGACCGGGCCAAGACCGTGATGATCAATGGCGGTGCGGTGGGCCCCGACCTGTCGGGCCTGAGCCCGTACTTCTGGAACGTCATTCCGCTGGCGCACCTGGAGACGCGGACCCTGCTGCCGTACCTGGTGGGCCAGGGCAAGAAGCGCTTCGCCCTGGTGTATGTGGACGACCCGTTGGGCGACGCCATCCTGAAGGAACTGGGCGAGCAACTGCCCAAGGCCGGCGGCGAACTGGTGGGCAGCTTCTCCATCCCGCGCGACGCGCAGCAATTCGGCCCGGTGGCGGCCCGGGTGCGCCAGGTGCGGCCGGACGCGGTGTACATCGCCAGCTTCGGCGCGCAGCAGGCGCAGATCATCAAAGGGCTGCGCAACAACGGCGTGTCGCAGCAGCTGTGCAGCTATTCGGCGATGAACCTGGAAAGCATCCGCACCCTGCCGGAAGCCAATGGCATGACCTTCACCGTGCAGAAGGTGGACTATGCCGGCGGCGACGCGCTGACCCGCCGCTTCGCCGAGGACTACAAGAAGGCGCATAACCGCGAACCCACGGTCTACAACGCCAACTACTACAATGGCTGCCGGCTGTTCGGCCTGCTGGCGCAGGAACTGGAGAAGACCAACACCCCGGTGAATGGCGACACGCTGCGCGCCGCGCTGCTGCGGGTACGCAAATTCCCGCTGGTGGGCGGCACCGGGGAATTCGATGACGCCGGCAACATGATGGCGGCCATCGAAGTGGTGCAGTGGAACAACGGCTCGCTGACCAAGCTGGTCTGACGTGCTTTTCGTCCAGCTGTTGCTGGGGGGCGTGCAGAATGGCGCCCTCTATGCCCTCACCGCCGCCGGGTTCGCGCTGATCTTCGGCGCGACCAAGGTGTTCCACGTGGCGCATGGCTCGGCCTTCACCCTGGCCGGCTATGTCTTTCTGTATGGCTGGACGCATAACTGGAATTCGGCACTGTCCTCGCTGGCGGCGGTGGCCGTGGCGGTGGCCTTTGGCATCGGCATGGAGCGGCTGGTGTACCGGCCGATCCAGCGGCACGAGGGCAGTTTCTTCACCGTCTTCGTCGCCGCCTTCGGCGTTTCCATCGTGGTGCAGAACCTGGTGGGCGTGTTCGCCGGCCGTGGTTTCGCCAGTATCGACACGCCGCTTTCCAATGCTTCGGAAGTGCTGCCGGAGTTGTTCCTGGCGGATGTGTTCTGGGTGGCGATCATCGTCGCGCTGGTGATGTTCGTGGCGCTGACGCTGTTCCTGTCCCGCACCAATGCCGGCGTGGGGCTGCGGGCGCTGGCGCAGAACCCGGACCTGCTGCGGGCCTATGGCCTGTCGTCGTCGCGGCTTTCGATGCTGGCCTTCGCGCTGGGCTCGGCGCTGGTGGCGCCGGCGGCCATCCTCACCGCCATGACCACCGGCCTGAACGAGGCGGTGGGCAACCACGTGATGCTGCTGTCCATGGCCAGCACCATCGTCGGCGGCGTCGGCAGCCTGCGCGGCGCGGCGCTGGCCGGGCTGCTGCTGGGCGTGGCGGAAAGCGTGGTGCTGGTGTTCCTGGAAACCCAATGGGCCTCGGCCGCCAGCTTCCTGGTGCTGTTCGGCTTCATCCTGTTCAAGCCGAGCGGGATGTTCGGCGCGGCGGTCGCGCGGTGATGCGCGCGGGAGGAGGCCTGCGATGATCGCCTATTTCGCCAACCTGGCCACGCTGGTGGCCATCTTCGGCATCCTTGCCGTCACGCTGAACTTCATGGTCGGCTATGCCGGCATCTTCAGCGTGGCGCATGCGGTGTTCTTCGGCCTGGGCGCCTATGCCGGGGCGCAGATCGCGCTGACTGTCGCGCCCGACCCGCTGCTGGCCTGCGGCGTGGCGGCGTTGATCGCCGGGGTGCTGTCGCTCTGCCTGGCCTTGCCGGCGCTGCGGGTGCGGGGCGAATACTTCGTCGCCGCCTCGCTGGGCTTGCAGATGGTGGCGCTGACGCTGTTCAGCGAGGTGAAGTCGCTGACCGGCGGCATCGGCGGCCTGACCAACATTCCCCGCCCGCGGGTGTTTGGCGTGGAGGTCGGCGTGCTGCCCCTGGCGTTGATCGCGCTCGGGCTGCTGCTGTGGGCGATCCATGCCATGGCCAATGGCAGCTTCGGCCGTACGCTGAAGGCGATCCGCGACGCCGAGAGCGCCGCCGAGGCGCTGGGCAAGCCGGTGGCGGTGGCCAAGGCGCTGGCGGTGGCCTTCGCCTGTGCCGGGGCTGGCGTGGCCGGGGCGCTGTTCGCGCTGCACATGTCCTTCGTGAATGTGGAGAGCTTCACGCTCGACCAGTCGGTGCTGGTGATGGCCATGGTCATCGTCGGCGGCACCGGCACGCTGTTCGGCCCGCTGGTCGGCGCCGTGCTGCTGCTCAGCCTGCCCTCGGCGCTGTCCTTCCTCACCTTCATCCCCCCTACCGAGGTTGGTTCGGTGCAGCAGATCATCTACGGCCTGGCCATGACGCTGCTGATGGTGTTCCGCCCGGCCGGCCTGCTGGGTGACCAGAACAAGGGGAAGTCGCACCAATGAGCGAAGCTCCTCTGCGTTGCGAGGGCCTGGCCCGCAGTTTCGGCGGCGTGAAGGCGGTGCAGGGCGTCTCGCTCGCGCTGCCGGCCGGGGCCGTCACCGCGCTGGTTGGCCCGAATGGCGCCGGCAAGACCACGGTGTTCAACCTCATCACCGGCAACCTGCGGGCCGATGAGGGCAGCGCCTTCATCCGCGGCAGGTCGGTCATCGGCCTGAAGCCCTGGCAGGTGGCGCGGCTGGGCGTGGCGCGCAGCTTCCAGGACCTGCGGCTGTTCACCCAGATGAGCGTGCGCGACAACGTGCTGGCCGCCACCGAACGCGGTTGCTGGTTCTGGCAGGGCGGCGACAGCCGCGCCCGCCACGCCGCCGCCGAAGCCGCGCTGGATGCCACCGGCCTGACCGCCCTGGCCGGGGAACGCGCGGTGGACCTGGCCTATGCCGAGCGCAAATTCCTCAGCATGGCGCGGATATTGGCCGCTGGTGCCGACATCTGGCTGCTGGACGAACCGGCCTCGGGCCTCGACCTCTCCTCCCGCCTGCGCTTCGGCCAGTTGCTGAAGGATGCGCGGGCGCGCGGCGTGGCGATCTGCCTGATCGAGCACAACCTGGACGTGGTGGTGGACCTGGCCGACCGCATTGCCTTCCTCGACCGCGGGCTGGTGCTGGCCGAAGGGGCACCGAAGGACATCATGAACGACCCCAAGCTGGCCGCGATCTACTTCGGCGACCGCAGCCATGAGGCCGCGGCATGAGCGCCGCGACCCAGGCCGCGCCGGCGCTGGCGCTGGAAGCCACCGGCCTGGCCGCCGGCTATGGCGGGCGGGAGGTGTTGCAGGATGTCGCCCTCACCCTGGCCCCGGGCGAGGGGCTGTGCCTGATCGGCCATAACGGCGCCGGCAAGTCCACGCTGCTGCGCGTGCTGTTCGGCCTGCACCGGCCGAGCGCGGGTGGCATCAAGGTATTCGGCCAGCAACTGGCGCAGCACACCCCGGCGGCGCTGGGTGCCGTGGGCGTGGCGCTGGTGCCGGAAGGCCGCGGCGTCTTCCCCGACCTGACGGTGGAGGAGATCTTCGGCCTGGCGCTGTGGGCCGCCGGCGTGCCCAAGGCGGAACGCGCCGACCGGGTGGATGACGTGCTGGAACTGCTGCCGCGCATCAAGGAGTTCCACAAGCGCACCGCCGGCACCCTCTCCGGCGGCCAGCAGCAGATGGTCAGCATTGCCCGCGCGCTGCTGACCAAGCCGAAGGTGCTGCTGCTGGACGAGCCGAGCATCGGCCTGGCGCCGAAGCTGTTCCAGGACCTGATCGAGCCGATCGCCCGGCTGCGGCAGGAACGCGGCGTGGCGATTCTGCTGGTGGAGCAGAATGTGCGCGAGGCCTTCGCGGTCAGCGACCGCGTCATCGTCATGCGCAGCGGGCGGATGATCTTCGAAGGCACGCCGGCCGACCTGGACGACCATACCAAGCTGATGGAATTGTTCTGAAACCAGCCTGGCGGCCCAGCTGGACCGCCCGGCCCAGGCGGTGAGGCTGCCTCAGAAGCGCAACTCCTTCGCCGCGGCGCTGTAGCCCACGCGGCGGGCCGGCGGCACCGGGTGGCGGCCGGCCACGCGTTCCAGCAGCATGTGGCCATCGGCGTGCAGCCCGGCCTTCACCGCGCTGTCCAGGTAAAGCTGTTCCAGCACATCCTGCTGGGCATGGCTGCCACCCAGTTCGTACAGGCGTTGCAGCACCGGCCGCAGCGCCGCCACGGCCTCGGGGAACTCGCCATGGCCGTGGTGCCGCACGCCCTGGCACACCGGCAGCGCCACCTGGCGGATCAGCGGCGTGGCGTCGGCGCCCAGCGCCGCCAGCATCTGCTCGGCCGCGTCCCAGCGTTTCGTCGCCGCCAGCGCCATCATCCAGTGCGGCAGGGTGAAGGGGTTCAGGTGGTCGCCGATGCGGGTCTCGGCCTTGTCGGCCAGCTCGGCCCAGCGGCCGCCGACATGCACCTCATGCAGGCCCAGGCGGAACAGCATGGAGGCGGCGTTCTGCACGTCGATGTAGAGGTCGGGCGCCGCCTGGGTCAGCGGGCTGGCCAGGTTGCGGAAGCGGTGGTCGTACAGTTCCAGCACCACGGGCCATTCCTGGCGTTCCAGGTGATACATCGCCCGGTGCCACCACAGGTGGTGCATCAGGTTGTTGCCGCCTTCCCAATGGCGTTCCAGCCCGGCGATCCAGGCGATGCCCTCGCCGCGGCGGCCCTGCATCTCCAGCACATGCGCCACGGCATGCGCCGCCCACAGGTCGGCCGGGTCCTGCGCGATGGCTTCCCGCCCGGCGGCCTCGGCGGCGGTGTACAGGCCGCTTTCCTCGCTGGCGAAGGCGCGGCAGGCCAAAATGCTGCCATGGCCCGGCATCCCGGCCGCCCAGTGCGGCTGCACCCGGTCCACCGCCTCCAGCATCCAGTCCGGCCGGCCGGCCCAGAAGGCGACGAAGTGGTGCAGCCGGAAGGCCAGGATGTCGTGCGGGTATTCGCCCAAAATCTGCCGCCAGATCCGCAGTGCCAGGCCCACCTGGTTGTCGGCCCAGGCGGCCAGGGCGGCGACATGGGCCTGTTCGCGCGCCGTGGCGGTGGCGGCGTGCTGCTGCGCCACGGCCAGGCTGCCGCGCACCACCGGCAGGCCGGCGGCCTTGTGGCCCAGCAGGGTGAAGCAGCCCTGCAACACCCGCAGCATCGGCGCCTCGGGGTCCTGGGCCAGTGCCGCCTGCAGGCGCTGCGGCGTGTCGGCGCGGTATTTCAGGTAGCCCGCAACCACATGGTCGTAGCCGGCCACCGCGCTGGTGCCGGCGGCGGTGAAGGCCAGGCCCTGGGCGTCCTTCATCGGGCGTCTCCCGTTTCACAGGCGTTGATCCGGAGCCATTCGGCCAGCACGCCCACGGCGGCCACCAGGTCGTTGGTGTCCATCGCCTCGTACGGGTTGTGGCTGCCATTCCTGTTGCGCACCAGCAGCATGCCGGTGGGCACGCCGGCGGCGGCGAAGTTGTTGGCGTCGTGGCTGCCCGGGCTGTTCAGCTTCGGCGCCGCCAGCCCGGCGCGCAGGCTGGCCTCGGCCAGGCCCTTCACCATCACCGGGTGCATCGGCCCGGGGGCGGCGGTGCTGCGCTCACCCAGCTCGATCCGCACGCCGCGGCGGTTCGCCACCTCCACCGCAATCCGCCCCAGCCGGGCTTCCAGCGCCACCAGGTGCGGGGCGCTGTAGGCGCGCAGGTCCAGGCTCAGCTCGAAGCTGCCGGACACGGAGGTGAGGCTGTGGCGCTCCGCCGGGGTGTGGAAGCGGCCGATGGTCACCGCCATGGGCCGGCCGGCGGCTTCCTCGTCCAGCCACAGCTTTTCCAGCTCCAGCGCGAATTCGGCCCCGGCCAGCGCGGCGTCGCGGCGGAAGCGGTGCGGCAGGCCGGTATGGGCCTCCTCGCCGCTGATGCGGATGAAGGGGTGGCGCAGGTTGCCCGGGTTGGCCAGGCACACCGCCGCCGGCTGGCCGGCTTCCACCAACTGCGGCGCCTGTTCGATATGCACTTCCAGGTAGGCGCCGATGCCGCGCGGGTCGCGCAGCGGCTTGCCGTCGCGCAGCAGCGCGGCGTTGCCGCCACAGGCGTCGATGCTCTCGGCCAGGGTCTGGCCGCTGCGGGCGTGGCGCAACTCCAGCGCGCCCGGCGGCAGCCGGCCGAGCAGGCAGCGGCTGCCCACCAGCCCCAGGCCGAACCACACCGCTTCCTCGCAGCGCAGCGCCAGCACCTCGATATCCCGCTTCGGCTTCAGCCCGGCAGCCTGCAAGGCCGCCACCGCGGCGATGCCGGCGATGACCCCGGCGGCGCCGTCGAAGTTGCCGCCCTGCACCACGCTGTCCAGGTGGGAGCCGATCAGCACCGGCGGCAGCGCCGGGGCCTCGGCGGCCCAGCGCAGCGTCAGGTTGGCGCCGGCATCCATGCTGGCCTGCATGCCCAGCCGCTGGCCGGCCTCCTCGATCTGCGCCTGGGCGGCGTTCTCGCCGCGGCCGAAGGCTTCCCGGGTTATGCCCGGCGGGTCGGCGCCCACCGAGGCGACGCAGTTCAGCAACCACTGCACCAGGTCGGTCTGCGCCAGCACCGCTGCCGCCAGCCGCGGCGGGCGATTGGGCAAGGTGGCTTCGGGCTGCTCGCCGGTGGTCACAGCCCGAACTCCCGCAAGACGTCCTCGGTATGCTCGCCCAGGTCGGGCGCCGGCACGCTCCACGGGCCAAGGCCGGGCAGCGCCGGGAAGGGCAGGGTGCCCAGGCCCGGCTGTTCCAGCGGCACCGCGGCGGCGGTGGCCTGCACATGCGCATCCGCCAGCCAGTCCAGCGGGGTGTTCACCTGGTCGCACAGCATGCGGGCGGCGTGGAAGCGCGGCAGCCAGTAGCCGCTGGGCTGGCGCAGGAAGGCGCCGCGGATGATCGGCAGCAAAGCTTCCCGGTTCAGCGACCGCTGCGGGAAGGTGGCGAAGCGCGGGTCCTGGGACAGGTCCTCCAGCTCCAACACCTGGCAAAGGGTGACGAAGTCCGGCTCGCGCAGCAGGCCGAACATCACCCAGCGGCCATCGGCCGCCTCATAGGCGCCGGAGGGGGTGTTCAGCGCGCCGGGGGCGCGGCCGAGCAGGCCCCATTCCGCCACGTTGTAGCCCAGCAGCGCGGCCGAGGACTGGTGCAGCGAGACATCCAGCACCCGGCGCTGCGGCGCGGCGTGGCTCAGTCGGTCGCGCATCTGTTCGGCCAGGGCGGCCTGCACCGCGACCATGGCGGAAAGCCCGGTGACCATGTCCACGGTGAAGAACGGCCCGGTGCGGTGCGGCACGCCATCCATGCCCTGGTTCATCGCCACCATGCCGGTGAAGGCCTGGGCGATGCTGTCGGTGCAGGGGCGTTCGCTGTAGGGGCCGGCCTGGCCGAAGCCGGAGATGGAGACGAAGACCACATCCGCCTTGCCGGCTGCCGGGGTGATGCCGATGCGCTGGGCCACGCCGGGGCGGAAGGCTTCCAGCATCACGTCGGCGCGCGCCGCCAGCGCCGCCAGCTTCGCTTGGTCTGCCGGGGCGGCCAGGTCGAGCATGATGCTGCGCTTGCCGCGGTTGAAGGCGGTGTGCATGACGGATTGGGTGCCGGCCTTGGTGGAAAGCCCGCGCGACCAGTCGCCGGCCGGCGGTTCCACCTTCACCACCGTGGCGCCCAGCGCGGCAAGCTGGGTGGCGCAGTAGGGGCCGGCGATGCCCTGGCTGGTGTCCAGTACGAACAGGCCCTTGTAAGGCTGCATGGTTTCCTCGACGCGATTTGGTCCTATCCTGGCAGCACGAACGCAATAGGGAAGGGTCGTCAGCATGATGTTGTCTCGGCGGGGTATCATGGCCGGGCTTATCACGGCGCCCCTGGCCGCACCGGCGGTGCATGCCCAAGGGGTACAGGCCCCGGCCGCCTGGCCCAGCCGCCCCACCCGCTTCATCGTGCCCTACCCACCGGGCGGCCCCACCGACATCATGGGCCGCGTGGTGGCGACGCAGTTGAGCAAGGAACTGCCCTTCCCGGTGGTGGTGGAGAACAAGGCCGGCGCCGCGGGCAGCATCGGCAGCCATGAGGTCGCCCGCGCCGCGCCGGATGGCACCACCTTCCTGGTCAATGCCTCGGCCCATGTCATCGTGCCGCACATGATGCGCCTGCCGTTCGACGCGCTGGCCGACTTCGCCCCGGTGACCAACATCGCGCTGGTGCCGCTGTGGCTGGTGGTGACGCCCAGCCTGCCGGTGCATTCGGTGGCGGAACTGGTGGCCTATGCCCGCGCCAACCCCGGCCGGCTGTCCTATGCCTCCTCCTCCAATGGCGGCGCGCCACACCTGGCCGGGGAGCTGTTCAAGCAACTGGCCGGGGTGGAGATGCAGCACGTGCCCTATCGCGGCAGCGGCCAGGCCCAGCCGGACCTGCTGGCCGGCAATGTGCAGGTGATGTTCGACAGCATGCCGAGCAGCGCCGGCGCGGTGCGGGATGGCAAGCTGCGTGCCCTGGCGGTGACCACCGCCACCCGCCAGGCCGCCTTCCCGGAGCTGCCGACCATCGCCGAGGCCGGGGTGCCGGGCTATGAGATCTCCACCTGGTACGCCATCTGGGCGCCGCCGCGCACGCCGCCGGAGGTGACCGGGGCGCTGCAACGCGCCGTGGCCCAGGCGCTGCGGGCGCCGGAAGCGCAGGACCGCATGGCGGCGCTGGGCGCCGTGGCGGTGGCGGACACGCCCGAGCAATTCGGCCGCTTCATTGCCAGTGAATATGCCCGCTGGGGCAACCTGGTCCGCACCGCCAACATCAAGGCAGACTGACCCATGCGCGCCGTGGTTTGCGAAAGCTGGCGGGAATTCGACCAGCTGGAACTGCAGGACATCCCGCCGCCGCCGCTGCGCCCCGGCGCGGTGCGGCTGAAGGTGGCCGCCGCCGGCATTTCCTTCGCCACCCAGCTGGTGGTGGCCGGCAAGTACCAGCGCCGCCCGCCGCTGCCCTTCGTGCCCGGCACCGAAGTGGCCGGCACCGTGCTGGAAAGCGCGGCGGACGTGGCCAACCCGCTGCCGCCCGGCACCCGGGTTTTCGCCGTGGCGGACTGGGGCGCCCTGGCCGAGGAAGTGGTGGTGGATGCCTGCCATGTGGTGCCGGTGCCGGATGGCGTGCCGCTGGAAGCCGCGGTGGCGTTTCCCATCAGCTACCCCACCGCCGGTTCGGCGCTGCTGTGGCGGGCGAAGCTGCAGCCCGGCCAATGGCTGCTGGTGCAGGGCGCCGCCGGCGGCGTTGGGCTGGCGGCGGTGGAGATCGCCAAGGCGGTCGGCGCCCATGTCATCGCCCGCGCCGGCGCCGCCAAGCATGCCATGCTGCGTGAACGCGGCGCCGACGCGGTGCTGGACAGCGCGCTGCCGTTCAAGGACGAGGTGCGGCGCCTGACCGGCGGCCGTGGCGTGGATGTGGTGCTGGACGTGCTGGGCGGCGACGCCTTCGACGAGGGGCTGCGCTGCCTGGGCGATGGCGGCACGCTGCTGACGCTGGGCTATGCCGCCGGCGCCATTCCGCAGTTGGGGGTGAACCTGCTGCTGCTGAAGAACATCGCCGTCGCCGGGGTGAACTGGGGCGCCTATGTCGGCTGGTCGCCGGGCTACAACCGCCACGACTGGGCGCCGCAATGCCAGGCGCTGTGGGCGCAGCTTACCGCCTGGTGGGCAGCAGGAAAACTGCGGCCGGAGGTGCATGCCGGCTTCCCGCTGGCGCAATTCCGCGAGGCCATGGCGGAAGTGAGCAGCCGACGGTCGGCCGGCCGGGTGGTGGTGCGGCCTTGAGCGGCGTAGCCTGCACCGCATGACCAATCAGCCGCCGCCGAAGCAGGTGGACATGCGGGTAATGGCGGCGATCGTCGCCAGTGCCCTGTTCATGCAGAACCTGGACAGCGCGGCGATCATCACCGCCTTGCCCAGCATGGCGCGGGACCTGGGCGAGGAACCGGCCCGCCTTGGCGTCGCCATCACCAGCTACCTGGTTTCCATCACCGTGTTCATCCCGCTGTCCGGCTGGGTGGCGGACCGCTTTGGCGCCAAGCGGGTGTTCATGGCGGCGATCGCCATCTTCACCTGCGCCAGCGTGCTGTGCGGGCGTTCCACCGGCCTTGGCGAACTGGTCGCGGCGCGGGTGTTCCAGGGCTTCGGCGGCGCCATGATGGTGCCGGTGGCCCGGCTGCTGCTGCTGCGCCGCGTCTCCAAGGAGGACATGCTCTCGGCCATGACCTGGCTGACCATGCCGGCGATGATCGGCCCGATCAGCGGCCCGCCGCTGGGCGGCTTCCTCACCGACGCCTTCGGCTGGCGCAGCGTGTTCTTCATCAACGTGCCGATCGGCCTGCTGGGCCTGGGCATGGTGGCGTGGAAGATCCCCAATGTCCCGGCCAGCGACCCCGGCCCGCCTGACATCAAGGGGTTGCTGTTGATCGGCGTGGCGCTGGCGCTGCTGATGTTCGGCATCGAGACCGTGGGCCGGGGGGTGTTCCCCAGTTGGATGCCGGCCTCCGCCCTGGCGGCCGGGCTGGCGGTGGGGGTGCTGGCGGTGCGGCATTGCCGGGGCCGGGCCAGGCCGGCGATTGATTTCTCCCTGCTGGCCATTCCCACCTTCAACCAGGCGACGCTGGCCGGCAGCCTGTTCCGCGGTGGCGCCGGGGCCACGCCCTTCCTGGTGCCGATGCTGCTGCAACTGGGCTTCGGCCGCAGCGCCAGCGAGGCCGGGCTGGTTTCCTTCGCCACCGCGCTGGGCGCCATGGCGATGAAGCCGCTGGCCCGGCCGATTTTGCGCCGCTTCGGCTTCCGTGCCGCGCTGGCGGGCAATGCGCTGGCGGCGGCGGCGGGCATCGCGGTGTGTGCCGCCTTCAGCCCGGCCTGGCCGGTGATGGCGATTTTCCTGCTGCTGGCGTTGGGCGGGCTGTCCCGCAGCCTGCAATTCACCGCGCTGAACACGCTGGCCTTCGCCGATGTGCCGCAGCCGCGGCTTTCGGCCGCCACCAGCTTCTTCGGCACCGCGCAGCAGCTTTCCCCGGCGCTGGGCGTGGTGCTGGCCACCGGCAGCCTGGAACTGAGCGCCGCGCTGCATGGCCGGCATGGGCTGGCCACCGCCGATTTCAGCTGGGCCTTCATCGCCTCGGCCCTGGTGGTGGCAGCCTCGGCGCCGTTCTTCACCCGGCTGCGGCGCGACGCCGGCGGCGAGGTGAGCGGCCATACCGGGCAGGCCCGATAGCGCGGGGCCCGATAGCGCAGGCCCCGGTAGGGTAGGGCGCTAGCCGACCCGCAGGCTGCCGCTGTCGAAGCCGGCGAACATGTAGCCCTGGCTGCGCACGGTTTTCACCGCGCTGTCCTGGCCCAGCTTGCGGCGCAGGCGCATCACCAGGTTGTCCACCGAACGGTCGGTGGCGGTGATCCGCCGGCGCAGCACATGCTGCGCCACGGCATCGCGGCTCACCACCTGGCCGGGTTCCTCGCTCAACAGCCGGAACAGGTCGTATTCGGCGGTGGTCAGTTCGGCGTCGTTGCCGCAGGGGCGCAGCAGCATCCGCCGGCTGGGCAAAAGGTGCCAGGCCGGCGGCATGGCCTGGGGCATGGCCGAGGGCATGGCGTGGCCCCAATGGCCGCGGCGCAGCACCGCCCGGGCCCGGGCCAATGCCACGCGCGGGTTCTCGCCATGGTCCAGTACGTCATCGGCGCCGCTTTCCAGCAGTGCCGCCACCATCTCCCCGGGCAGCCGCGGCGCCAGCACCAGGCACGGCAGCCGGGTGGTGCCGCGCAGGTGCCGCAGTGCCAGCAGGCTGTCCTCGGGCTCCGCCGGTGCGACCAGCAGCAGCAGGTCCGGCCCGAAGGCGCCGGCCAGGGCCGGGGGCAGGCGGCTCAGCGGCAGCAGGTCGGCGACAATTCCCGCATCCGCCAGCAGGCCGCGCAGAAACTGGCCCTTGCGCTGGCCCTGGTGCAGCTCATTGCGGCTGACATGACCCATTGGACTGATTTCCCGTACCGAGCGAAGGCGACGCCGGTTTCGGCAAGGCTGCGGGGCCTTGTTGCGCTGCGGAAGGTGCAACGCGGTGCGTTCCGGTGCATGGCCAGCGCACCCGCGAGCGTGCGGCCGGCCGGGCCCGACCAAGGCTTGTTGCGGGATCAGCCCAAAGCCGCGGAAAACAACGCTCTCAGGTCTTTCAGGGTGCGCCGGCGCAGGCCGTCGGGTGGTTCTGCCACGGCCAGGTCGAAGTCACTGATCGCGAGAGTGTGTTCAACCGGCAGCCGCATGGTGGTGGGCGCGCCCTGCACGCTGCGCGGCATGCGTTCCAGCAATTCGGGGTCCAGGGCGCCTTCCCAGCCGGTCATGTTCAACTCCCCGACCCGGGCGATGCAGGCCAGCCAGCGGCTTTGGGCGGCGGTGGCGTCCGCCATCAGGTCGGCCAGGCGGAAGCCGACCATGTGGGTTACGCCGGGGGAGGCGGTGGGGGCGAATTCCCGCACCATCGCCAGCCCGTCCAGCACCTCGGCCTTGCGGGTGGCGCTGCCCCAGAACACGGCGAAGCCGAAGCTGTCCTGGCGGGAGACTTCCTCGCAGGTGATCCACAGCTTGTTGTTCAGCGCGAAGGCCGGGCCGCGGCCATGCCAGTTGTGGTCGTCGCGGATTTCGCATTCCAGCACGCCGGCGCCGGGGCGGATTTCCGCCATCACCGCGAAGGGGCGGGCGACGCGCACCGAATCATAGATGAACACCCACAGCCCGCCATATTGCGCCAGCGCCTTGTCCAGCCCCTGCGCCGCGGCCCATTGCGTGGCGTTGGCCAGCAGGCCGGGCAGCGCCGCCGGGCCGGGCGGTGGCGGGGCCGGGGCGATGCCCAGCGCCTGGGCGAACTCGGCTTCCGGGCGGCTCCAATCCGCCAGGCAGAAGCCCGGCAGGCGCAGCGCGATGGCCTGGGTCAGCGCCAGCAGGTTGTGTTCCGCCGGGCGTACCTGGCCCGACAGCCAGCGGGTGACCACGGACTTGTCGATCCCGACCTCCCGCGCGACGGCGGTGCGGCCGAGGCTGACCTGGCCCATGGCAAGGCGCAGGCGGGCGGCGAATTCCGGGGCGTCTACAAAGCGCAGCATGTCGTCCAGTCTTGTTGGCTTTTTTCGGTCGTCCGACTGCTTCAAACGTTACTGACCGGATACAGGAACGGGGAGTAAAAAACAAATCAAGCCGCAGCAACCTCAAGTTGCATGCCGTGCCGGATTGTCGCTTCCCGGCCCGGCCACGGCAGCTTCCAGTGAACCCGCCCGAGGCGGTTGCGTTGCTGCGGAGGAGGCGCGGATGGCTCGCCCCCGGCGGGGTTGCCTCGCCGAGCCCAAGGTGCCCCGGCGCATGCCCGACCCTGCCGCCCCGCGCGCCCCGTCCTTGTCCAGCCCGGTTTCCAACCCTGGCCTGCTGCATGTCGTGCTGCTGGTGGCGGTGTTGTATTTTGGGCGGGAGCTGTTCATCCCGCTGGTGCTGGCGGTGCTGCTGGGCTTCGTGCTGGCCCCCCTGGTGCGCGGGCTGCGCGGGCTGCATGTGCCACGCCCGCCGGCGGTGCTGCTGGCGGTGGGGCTGGCCTTCGCCCTGATCCTGGGGCTGGGCGGGGTTCTGGGCCGCCAGGTCAGCCTGCTGGCGGAAAACCTGCCCAGCTACCAGACCACGGTGCAGGCCAAGCTGGCCGGGCTGCGCGCCGCTGGCGGCTGGGTGGACCGGATCAGCGGCGCCCTGGCCGAAATGCGCCACAGCGCCGCCCCCACCGCGCCGCCGGCCGAGACCGCCAGCCGCGCCGAAGGCCCGCGGCCGCTGCCGGTGGAACTGCACAGCCCGGAACCCAACGCGCTGCAAACCCTGCAGGCGCTGCTGGCGCCGCTGCTCGGGCCGCTGGCGACGCTGGCGATGGTGCTGATCCTGGTGGTGTTCATCCTGCTGTACCGGGAGGATCTGCGCGACCGCCTGCTGCGCCTGGCCGGCGCGCGCGACCTGCATCGCACCATGGCGGCGATGGACGACGCGGCCTACCGGCTTTCCCGCTATTTCCTGGCGCAGACCGGCCTGAACGCCGGCTTCGGCGCCTTCATCGCGGTGTGCCTGTGGTTCATCGGCGTGCCCAACCCGCTGCTGTGGGGGGTGGTGGCCGGGGCGTCGCGCTTCATCCCGTTCATCGGCAGCGTCATGGCCGGGGCCTTCCCGGCGCTGCTGGCGGTGGCGGTGGACCCGGGCTGGAGCATGCTGCTGGAAGTGCTGGTGCTGTTCGCGGTGGCCGAGCTGCTGATGGGCCAGGTGCTGGAACCCTGGATCTTCGGCCATTCCACCGGGCTTTCGCCCATTGCCATCGTGGCCGCCGCCACCTTCTGGACCTGGCTCTGGGGCCCGGTGGGCCTGCTGCTGAGCGTGCCGCTGACCGTGTGCCTGGTGGTGCTGGGCCGCCATGTGGAGCGGCTGGAGTTCCTGGAGGTGGCGCTGGGCGACCAGCCGGCGCTGGAGCCGGAGGAGCAGTTCTACCAGCGCGCCCTGGCTGGCGACACCGATGCGCTGATCGAACAGGCCGACAAGTGCCTGCGCGAAAGGCCGCTGGCCGCGTATCTGGACGCGGTGGCGATGCCGGCGCTGCGCCTGGCCCAGCAGGACATGGCGCGCGGCAGCCTGGAGGAGGACCGCCTGGCGCGCTTCCGCGGCAGCCTGGGCGAGTTGGTGGAGGACCTGGAGGAAAGCCGCGAACCCGCCAAGGCCGCGCCGCCGCCCGGCTGGCAGGCGCCGGGGGCGGTGCTGTGCCTGGGCGGCCGGGGCCCGCTGGACAATGTGGCGGCTGCGCTGATGGCCCAGGTGCTGGCGGCGCAGGGCTTCGGCGTGCAGCAGGGCGGGCTGATCGGCAGCGCGGCCGGCACCGGCCCCTCGGCGCCGCCGCGGCTGGTGTGCTTCTGCTTCATCGAGGGTGGCAGCAGCGCCGCCACGGCGCGCACCCTGCTGCGCCGCCAACGCCGCCGGCTGCCCGGCGTGCCGGCGCTGGCGCTGGCCTGGCAGGCGGCGCCGGAAGGCGGCCTGGTGCAGGCGTTGCGGGCCGAGGATGCGCTGGTGGCCGCCAGCCTGCCCGAGGCGGTGGTGGCGGCCACCAGCCTGGCGGGCGAGGCGCTGCCGGTGGTGCCGCGGCCGGCGCCGGAACCGCCGGCGGCCGAGCTTGTGCCCGCCCCGGCCTGAGGCGAAGCTGGCCCCTTCACAGCCGGCGAACGGTCCCCAGCATGCACGCGGATATCCGCCCGATCACCGACGCCGATGTGGACCAGGTGGTGGCGCTTTGGCATGCCGCCGGCATCGCCCGGCCATGGAACGACCCGGCGCGGGATATCGCCTTCGCCCGCAGCCGGCCGCATTGCGCCCTGCTGGTGGCGGTGGCGGGCACGCAGGTGCTGGCCAGTGCCATGGTGGGCGAGGACGGCCATCGTGGCTGGGTGTATTACGTGGCGGCGTTGCCGGAACACCAGGGCAGCGGGCTCGGCCGTGGCATCATGGCGGCGGCGGAAGCCTGGCTGAAGGCGCGCGGCGTGTGGAAGGTGCAGTTGCTGGTCCGCGCCGACAACGACCAGGCGCGCGGCTTCTACGAAGGGCTGGGCTACAGGGATACCCGCGCCGCCTGCTACCAGAAGGTGCTGGAGGAGGGCTGACGCCCCCCTCCGCGCCGGTCACGCGCTCTCGTAGATGCGGGTCAGGCTGAACTCCCGGTGGCCGAGCAATTCGGCCGCGGTCAGTTCGCCCTCGGCGGTGCGCAGCATGCAGTCCAGCAGCGCCTCGCCGGCGTCATCCATGTTCATGCGCTTCTGCAGCAGGCCGGTCACATCCACGTCGATATGCTCGCTCATGGTGCGCACGGTGCGCGGGTTGGCGCTGATCTTGATGACCGGCACGATCGGGTTGCCGATGACATTGCCCTGGCCGGTGGGGAAGAAGTGCACCGCGTAGCCGGAAGCGCCGCACAGCGTCACCATCTCGGCCGCGGCGCTGGAGCTGTCCATGAACCACAGGCCGCTGTGGGTTGGCGCCTCGGCCTTGTCCAGCACGCCATCCACCAGGCACTTCTTGCCGATCTTCTGGATATTGCCGAGCGCCTTTTCCTCGATGGTGGTCAGGCCGCCCTCGATGTTGCCCTTGGTCGGCTGGCTGTCCGACAGGTCGCTGGTCTTGTTGGCTTCCACCACGCGCTGGTAGCGGTCGAACATCGCCTGGAAGCCGGCGCGGATTTCCGGCGTGCGGCAGCGTGCCGCCACCAGGTGCTCGCCGCCGGTCAGCTCGGTGGTCTCACCGAACACCAGCGTGTTGCCGTTCTCCCACAGCTTGTCGAAGGCGTTGCCATTGGTCGGGCAGGAGGCGAGGCCGGAGGTGGTGTCGCTCTCGCCGCACTTGGTGGAAACCCACAGCTCCACCAGCGGCGCCTTCACCTTCTTCAGCTTGCTGGCGTGCTTGACCATGCGGTAGGCGGCGTGGCTGGCGCGGGCGATGGTGTTGATGTCGCCATGCTGCTCGATGCCGAAGAATTCCACCGGCTTGCCGCTGGCGGCGATGCCCTCGGCGATCTTCCCCGCCCAGCCCGGCTCGATGCCGATGACCACCACGCCGGCCACGTTGGGGTTGCAGCCGGTGCCGATCAGGGTGCGGAAGTGCAGTTCCAGGTCGTAGCCGAATTGCAGCCGGCCATAGGCGTGCGGAATCGCCATGCAGCCCTTGATGTTGTTGGCTACCGCCTCGCACGCCGCGTTGGAGAGGTCATCCACCGGCAGGATGATGACGTGGTTGCGCACGCCCATGCGGCCATTCTCGCGGCGCCAGCCTTCGAAGCCGGCATTCTTCAGGTCCATTGCCATGCTTGCGTGCCCCTACCAGCGCTTCGTCTTGACGTTGTGGACATGGGCATGCTCGCCGGCGCCGATGTTGGCGACCGCGCGGCCGATGTCGATGCCGTACTTGATGATGGTGTCGTCCTTGCCGATGGCGCGGACCGCCAGCTTGTGGCCGATGGGGATGTCGTTCACCGCGGTGAACTCGATCATCTTGTCCTGGTCCATGATCCAGCCGACCAGCGGCTGGCCGGCCTTCAGGCCCTCCACCACCACCACGCCCACGCTGTCGCCCTCGTCATGGACGACGAAATGGATCGTCATCTTGTTCGCTCCCTGCTTGGTTGGGCGAAGCCTAGGCGGCCCTTGCCGCAAGGTCCAGATAGGCAGCTTCAACCGGCCAGCAGGGCTTCCACCATGGCCCGGTCCGGGGTGACGCCCTCTTCCGCCCGCAGCGCGCCGGCGGCGGCGGCGAAGCGCATGGCCTGGGCCGGCGGCTGGCCCTCGGCGATGGCCAGGGCATAGGCGCCATGGAACACATCCCCGGCGCCGGTGGTGTTGCGCGCATCCACCTTGAAGGCCGGGGTGATGCGCGGCGTGGTCTCCTCCGCCGCGCGCCACAGCACGCCATTCTCCCCCCGCGTCACCGCCGCCACCCGGGCGGTGCCCATGGCCAGGGCGCGGTGCAGCCCCTCGGCCGGGCGGGCCCCGGCGGCGAAGTTCTGCAACCCGGGTTCGGAGAAGATGGCGTGGTCCACCAGCGGCACCAGCTGATGCAGAATTCGGGTTTCGCTGCGCTCGGCGTCGATCACGCTGGGCAGGCCGTGGTCGCGCGCCTCGGCCAGGGCCAGGGCGGCGGCCTGCGGCCAGCGCGGGTCGCACAGCAGGGCGCCGGCTTCGGCCAGGCGGTCCAGCGGCAACCAGGCCGGGTCGGCGTCCAACTCGGCGCCGCGGAAGCTGATGGTGGCGCGTTCGCCGGCCAGGTCCACCAGCACGGCGGAAACCGCGGTGCGCCCGCCCGGGCAACGGCGCAGGCCGGTCACGTCGATGCCCTCGGCCGCCAGCGCCGCGGCCACCACCGGGCCGTTGGCGTCATCGCCCACGCGGCCCCAGAACGCCACGCGCCCGCCCAGCCGGGCCACCGCGATGGCGGCATTGGCGGCCAGCCCGCCGACGCCCATGCTGTAGGACCGCGCGGTGGATTTCGTCGGGCGCTGGGGGATGTCATCCACCCGCCAGGTGTGGTCCACCACCACGCTGCCCAGCACGATGACCAGCGGGGGCCGAGAAGGAGGGTCTGACATGAGACGACAGCATTCCTTCGCCCGTGGGGTTCCCCGGGCCGTGGCCGGCGGCGCGCCCCCTGGTGCTTCCCGGGGCGGGCCGCGTGCCCCGGCCCGGCAGGGGATGCCGGGCGGCCCTGCAAGGCCCGCGCCAGCGCCAGGCCCCCACCCTACCCTGCCGGCGCCGGCGCTGCTGTACCGGGATGACGCGGTGCTGGTCATCGACAAGCCGGCCGGGCTGGCGGTGCATGCCGGCCCGCGCGGCGGCCCCAGCCTGGAGGACCTGCTGCCCACGCTGCAATTGGGCAAAAAGCGTGTGCCGCAGCCGGCGCATCGGCTGGACCAGGACACCGCCGGCTGCCTGGTGCTGGGCCGCACCAAGCCGGCCCTGGCCATGCTGGGCGCCCTGTTCGCCGCGGGCCGGGCGCGCAAGACCTATTGGGCGGTGGTGCGCGGCGGGCCGCAGGGCGATGCCGGGCTGGTGCAGGCGCCGCTGCTGAAGGTGAGCACCAAGGCCACCGGCTGGCGCATGGTGGTGGACCCACAGGGCCAGCCCGCCGCCACCGAATGGCGCGTGCTGGGGCGCGGCAATGGCCTGGCCTGGCTGGAGTTGCACCCGCGCACCGGCCGCACCCACCAGATTCGCGTCCATTGCGCGCATCTCGGCCATCCGATCCTGGGCGATGCCCGTTACGGTGGCGGCGCCGGCGCGCTGCACCTGCTGGCGCGTTCGCTGGCGCTGCCGACCGAACCGGCCATCAACGTCACCGCCGCGGTGCCGGCGCATATGCGCGCGGCGATGGCGGCCTGCGGGTGGGTGGCATGAGGCTGGGCACCGCCGGCCTGGCCCTGCTGCTGGCGCTGGCGGCGGCGCCGGGCGCGGCCCAGCGTGGTGGCTGCGGCCTGGGGCTGGGGCTGGCCGCCCTGGCCGAGGCCGAGCACCTGCTGGCCGCGCCCAGCCCCGGCCTGGAAGCCGGCCGCGACCAGGCCGCCCAGGCCAGCGCCCAACTGCATGTGGCGCGCGCCACCCTGCAGGGCTGCGGCTGTCGCCGCGTGGCGGAACAGGCCGGGGAGGCCGCCGGGCTGGCGGAACAGGCCAGGTCCCAGGCCAGCGTGGCGGATCTGCGCCGCAGCCTGGACCGTGCGCGGTTTTCGCTGCGGCTGGCGCGGGAACGGGCAGGGCGGGACGG
>CANBXZ010000037.1 GCA_947373495.1 Acetobacteraceae bacterium | reverse complement strand
AGCATCAGCGCCGGCAATGGCAACGACAGCATAATGGGCGATGCAGGGCGCATCACCTGGAACAGTGCCGGCACGCTGACCGAAGCATTGTCGCTGACCACGGATATCGGCGCGGGCGACAGCATTGCGGCGGGTGACGGCGCCAACCTGGTCATCGGCGGTGCCGGTGGCGACAGCATCAGTGCCGGCAATGGCAACGACAGCATAGTGGGCGATGCCGGGCGCATCACCTGGAACAGTGCCGGCGTCATCACCGAGGCCCTGTCCCTCACCACCGGTGTCGGCGGCGATGACAGTATCCTCGGGGCGGACGGCAGCAAGCTCATCATCGGTGGCTACGGCGCCGACAGCATCAGCGCGGGCAACGGCAACACCGCAGTGTTCGGCGATAGCGCCGATGTCACCTACAGCCCGGGCGGCACCGTCCTGCTGGTGGTTTCGCTCGACACCATCGGTGGCGCCGACCGCATCGCCCTGGGCGATGGCAACGGCACCATCATCGGCGGTGCCGGCGGCGACAGCATCAGCGCCGGGTCGGGCAACGGCATCGTGCTGGGCGACGATGGCAGCCTGACCTTCAGCGCCGCCGGCATCATCCAGCAGGCCACCAGCACCGACCTGGTCGGCGGCGCCGACAGCATCGCGCTGGCGGGCGGCAACAACCTGGTCATCGGTGGCACCGGCGGGGACCGCATCACCACGGGCGCCGGCAACGACACCGTGCTGGGCGACTTCGGCCTGGCCAGCTACGACGCCGGCGGCAAGCTGGTCGCGGCCATCACCACCACCCTGGACCAGGGCGGCAATGACAGCATCGAGGCCAGTGACGGCGACAACGTGGTGCTGGCCGGCTTCGGCGCCGATACGGTGCATGCCGGCAACGGCGACGCCATCATCATCGGTGACAATGGCAGCTACACGCTGTTCGCCGATGGCAGCATCGTCGTCGCCAGCACCGATGTCGCCGCCCTGACCGGCGGCGATGACGTCATCCTGCTCGACGCGGGCTGCGGCTTCGTCATCGCCGGGGTGGGCAGCGACCTGGTCGCCAAGGCGGGCGGCGGCGCCGATGTCTTCATCGGCGACAGCGGCGTCATCACCATCGGCAGCCAGGGCTGGTTCACCGATGCGACCACCAACAGCACCCAGCTGGGCGGCAACGACACCCTGGTTGGCGGCGGTGGCAGCGATGTGCTGCTGGGCGGCACCGGGGATGACCGGTTGCAGGGTCGCGGCGGCGACGACCTCATCTTCGGCGACCACGCCCAGGTAACCCGTACCGGCAACGTGGTGGTCGCCGGCGCCATCGACCTGTTCCGCGGCGGCGCCGACACGCTCGACGCCGGCAGCGGCAACAACCTGCTGGTCGGTGGCTTCGGCAGCAACACCTTCTACGGCTCCACCGCCACCGATATGCTGATCGGCAACTACGGCCGCGTGACGGTCTCGGTGACGCCGCTGGTGGATTGCGACATCCAGCTTGGGCGGGTCACCACCATCGTCACCTCGGGCCAGGGCGGGCTCGACCTGGTGCGGATCGGCAACCAGCAGCCCTACAGCATCGGCGGGCTGTTGGATGGGCAGAGCCCGAGCTGGGGCCTGGCGGAGATCAGCCTGCCGGGCGGCGTACCGGCCGGGTCTGGCTTCTTCCTCAACCTGCAAAACGGCTTCCAGGCGGAGCTGGCGGAAAGCTTCGGCAGCGTGCTGTCCACCTGGCTGCTGCAGCAGATGTTCGATGCGGCCGACCAGACCCTGGTGCTGGCCGCGGCGTCCGAGCCGACCACCGAGCCGACCCTCGGCATGCCGGAAGGGTTCAGCCGGGTGGAACTGGCCGCGGCGGCGCTGGCCGAGGCCCCCGATCTGGTGCTGGCCACGCCGGAAGCGACCCTGGCGGTACCCGCCCTGCGTCAGGAGGAGATGCCCGAGGCGGCGATGCTGATGGCCGGGCTGGTCGGCTGGCAGGCGCTGCGCCGCCCGGTGGCGGACAAGCCCGCCGCGCCGGGCCTGTTGGCCGGGCTGTTCGGCCGGGGCAAGGCCGGCCGCTTCCGCCGCTGGGACAGTGGCTCGCATGAGTGAGGCGGCCGCTTCGGCCATGCTGGGCCAGGCGCCGGCCTCCGCCGAGCAGGCCTGGCTGGAACGCCAGTGCCGCCTGCTCAACGCCCGCGCCGGGCTGCTGGTGCGCCGGGATGGCGATGCGTATCGCCCCGCCGCCGCCTGGCCGCACCAATTGGCGGCCGAGGCACTGGTCGAACTCGTCGAGCGCAGCTTCCAGGATGGCGCCGGCCTGTTCGGCGCGCTGGACCAGGCCGGGCTCTATGGCATGGCCTATCCGGTACGGCAGGATGGCGCGGTGGCGGTGGTGGTGGCCATCGCGGTGAACGCCACCTCCGAGGCCGCTCTGGCGCCGCTGCTGCGCCAGCTTGAATGGGGCGCCGCCGGCCTGGCGCTGCTGCTGGAACGCGCCAGCGCCGGGCAAGCGCGCGAGCAGGTGGAGCGCCTGGCCGGCAGCCTTGAAGCGCTGGCCGAGGTGCTGGCCCAGCCGGGGCATGAGGCGGCGACGCTCGCCTTCGTCACCGACCTGGCCAACCGCACCGGCGCCGAGCGGGTCAGCTATGGCCAATGGCGGCGCGGCCGCATTCGCCTGCGGGCCATATCCCACAATGCCCAGTTCGGCCGGAAGATGAACCTGGTGCGCCTGCTGGAAGCCGCCATGGAGGAAGCCTGCGACCAGCGGGCCACCTTGGCCGTGCCCATGACAGCGCCCGGGGCGGTGCCCGGGGCCATGCCGGCGGATGCCGCGCCGATCCACCAGGCGCAGGACCGCTTGGCACAGGAGGAAGCCGGCCAGGCGGTGGCCAGCATCCCGCTGTTCCAGGCCGGCAGGCCGATGGCGGCGCTGACCTTGGAACGCCCGGCCAGCCAGCCGTTCGGGCCGGCCGAGCTGGGCTGGCTGGAAAGCCTCGGCAGCCTGGCGGCGGTGGCGCTGGAGGAGAAGCGCCGCAACGACGCCGCCCTGCCGGTGAAGGCGTGGATTGCCCTGCGGGCGCTGCTGGGCCGCTTTCTCGGCCGCGGCCATGTGGAATGGAAGCTGGCCGGGCTGCTGGTGCTGGCGCTGCTGCTGTTCGCCAGCTTCGCCACCGGCACCTATCGGCTGGCGGCCACCGCCACGCTGACCAGCCGCACCCAGCAGGCCATCGCCGCGCCGTTCGATGGCTATGTCCGCGCCGCGCCGGTCCGCGCTGGCGACCAGGTGGCGGCCGGCGCCCTGCTGGTGCAACTGGATGAGCGCGACCTGCTGCTGGAACGGCTGCGCCTGGGCGGCGAACTGGCCCGGGCCGAGGCGCAGTACCAGCGCGCCGTGGCCGAGCGCGACCGTGCCCGGATCAACATCCTCACCGCCGAGCGGGAACAATACCAGGCCCAGGTGGCGCTGGTGCAGCAGCAGATCCAGCGGGCCCGCATCGTGGCGCCCTTCGCCGGGCTGGTCACCACCGGTGACCTGAGCCAGCGGCTGGGCAGCGCGGTGCAGAAGGGGGAGGTGCTGTTCGCGGTGGCGCCCACCGACGAATACCGCATCGACCTGCAGGTGCGTGAAAGCCGCATCGCCGATGTGGCGGTGGGCCAGCGCGGCACGCTGTTCCTTTCCGCCCGGCCGGACCGTGGCCTGGCCTTCACCGTGCACCGGCTGACACCGCGCGTGGTGGCCGAGGAAGGCCGCAGCACCTTCGTGGTGGAAGCCCTGCTGGACGAGCGGGCCGATGGCCAGTTGCAGCCGGGCCTGCAGGGCATCGGCAAGGTGGAGATCGGGCCGGCGCGGTTCATCGCCATCTGGTCGCGCGACCTGCGCGAATGGTTCCGCCTGCTGGTCTGGTCCTGGTGGGCGTGAGGCGGCGGTGAGCGGCGCGCTGTTCAGCCCGCAGTGGTATCGCGTGGCGCCGCTGAAGCCGCGGTTGCGCAGCCACGCCGCCGTGGTGCGGCAGCGCTACCGCGGTGCGCTGTGGTACCTGCTGCAGGACCGCATCACCGGCCAGTTCCATCGCTTCACCCCGGAAGCCTATGAGGTGATCGGCCGGCTTGATGGCCAGCGCAGCATGCAGCAGGTCTGGGAAGATGCCTGCGCCCGGCTGGGCGACCTGATGCCGACGCAGGGCCAGGTCATCGCGCTGCTCGGCCAGTTGCAGCAGGCCGACCTGATCCAGGCCGAGCGCATGCCGGACGTGACCCGGCTGCACGAGCGCGGCCGCAAGGCGCGGTTCCGCAGCCGGCTGCAACGCGCCGGCTCGCCGCTGGGGTTCTACATCCCGCTGCTGGACCCGGAACGCTTCCTCAACGCCACCGCCCGCTTCGTGGCGCCGTTGTTCAGTGCCTGGGGCTTCGCCTGCTGGCTGGCGGTGGTGCTGGCGGCGGTGGTGGTTGGCGCGGTGAACTGGCGGGCGCTGAGCGCCAACTTCGCCGACCAGGTGTTCAGCGGCCAGAACCTGGTGCTGATGGCGCTGGTCTATCCCCTGGTGAAGGCGCTGCACGAACTCGGCCACGCCTATGCGGTGAAGCGCTGGGGCGGCGAGGTGCATGAGCTGGGCGTGATGATGATGGTGTTCTACCCGGTGCCCTATGTGGACGCCTCGGCCGCCGTGGCCTTCCGCGGCCGCTTGCAGCGCGCCACGGTGGGCGCCGCCGGCATGATGGTGGAACTGCTGCTGGCCGCGGCGGCGATGCTGGTGTGGGTGCTGGCGGAACCCGGCGTGCTGCGGGCGCTGGCCTCCAACGTGGTGATGCTGGCCGGGATCTCGACGCTGTTCTTCAATGGCAACCCGCTGCTGCGGTTCGACGCCTACTACATCCTCTCGGACCTGATCGGCATTCCCAACCTGGCCCAGCGCGGCAATGCGCAGTTGGGTTATGTGGTGGGCCGGTGGCTGTTCGGCGCCCGGCAGTTGGTGCCCCAGGCCGCCACCACGGCCGAGGCCTGGTGGCTCGGGGGCTATGCGGTGGCGTCGTTCTGCTACCGGCTTACCGTCATCCTGGCCATTGCCGCGGTCATCGCCAGCCGGTTCTTCCTGGTGGGGGTCCTGCTGGCGCTGTGGTCCCTGGTGGTCACCCTGGCCTGGCCGGCGCTGAAACTGGTGCGGCGCCCGCTGGTGGACCATCGGCTGCGGCCGCACCGGGCGCGCATCTATGGCCTGGGCGGGCTGCTGCTGGCGCTGCCGGTGGCGGCGCTGCTGCTGGTGCCGGCGCCGCTGGCGACGCTGGCGGAAGGCGTGGTCTGGGCCGGCGACGAGGCGGTGCTGCGCGCCCGCTCGCCCGGCTTCGTCGCCGCGCTGCTGGTGGAACCCGGCGCCCAGGTGGCCGCCGGCACGCCGCTGGTGCAGTTGCGGGACCCGGAGCAGGAGGAACGCGTGCCGGTGATGGAAGCCGAGCTGGCCCGGGCCGAGCGCGAGTACCAGGCGGCGCTGTCCGACCCCAACCAGGCCGTTGCGCTGCTGGAGACGCTGCGCTTCCTGCGCGAGCAACTGGACCGCGCCCGCCGGCAGAAGGCGGAACTGCTGATCTTGGCCGAACAGCCCGGCGCGCTGCTGCTGGCCAATGCGCCGGACATGGTCGGCCAATACCTGAAGCGCGGCGACCGGCTGGGCTATGTCGCCGATCCCACGCGGCTGCACGTGACCGTGCTGGTGCGGGAAGGCGACATCGACGCGGTGCGCGACCGCACCCAGGCGGTGGAACTGCGCTTTGCCTCGAACCCGCTGCGCGCGCTGCCGGCGCATGTCATCCGCCTGACCCCCACGGCCACGCACGACCTGCCCAGCCGGGTGCTGACGGTGGAAGGCGGCGGCACCCTGGCGCTGGACCCCAAGGCGCATGGCGAGCCGGTAGCCTTCGAGCGACTGTTCAGGCTGGACCTGGCAACGCCGGAACTCAGCGACCGGCGGATCGAGGACCGCGCGCATGTGCTGTTCCAGCACCCGGCGGAACCGCTGGCGTTCCGCTGGTACCGCCACCTGCGGCGCGCCTTCCTCCGGCAGTTCGGTGTTTAGCACCCCGCCACTGCTGGCCGGCTCGGCGCTGGAGCGGCCGCAGCGCGACCCGGCGCCGGGCAAGCCGCTGGAACGCTGGGCGGCCCGCGGCCTTGGCCTGCTGGTGCGCCCCTGCGTCACCACGCCATGGCTGTTCCGCCCGCTGCTGCGGCCATTGCGGCGGGAAGGCACCCGGCTGGAGGCGCTTTCCGCCGCCGCCTTCGGCACCGAGCTTGCCGGCCTGCGCCAGCGCGCGCGGCGCGGCGAGCGCATCACCGTGGCGGCCTTCGCCGCGGTGCGCGAAGCCGCCCGCCGCAGCCTGGGCCAGCGCCCGTATGACGCGCAGATGCTGGGTGGCCTGGCCATGCGCCATGGCTGCATCGCCGAAATGCGCACCGGCGAGGGCAAGACGCTGACCGCCACGCTGCCGGCGGCCACCGCCGCACTGGCTCGCGTGCCGGTGCATGTGCTGACGGTGAACGACTACCTGGCGGCGCGGGATGCCGCGGCGATGCGCCCGGTGTACGAGGCGCTGGGCCTCACGGTGGGCTGCGTGGTGCAGGGCATGCCGCGCGAGGAGCGCCGCCGGCACTACGCCCGCGATATCGTCTATGTCACCAACAAGGAAATCGTCTTCGACTGGCTGCGCGACCGGCTGGCGCTGCCGCCCGGTGGCCACCCGCTGCATCGGCACGTGGCGCGGCTGGGCGGTGCGGCGCCGCCCGACGTGGTGCTGCGCGGCCTGCACTGCGCCGTGGTGGACGAGGCCGACAGCGTGCTGCTGGACGAGGCGCGGACGCCGCTGGTGATCTCCGCCGATACCGCGACCGACCCGCTGCAACAGGCCACCTGGCGCCAGGCGCTGGACCTCGCGGCCCAACTGCATGCGCCCGCGCACTACACGCTGGACCCGCAGCGCCGCGTCGCGGAACTGACCCCGGCCGGCGAGGCGCGCCTTGGCGAACTGGCCCGCGGCCTCGGCGCGGCCTGGGCCAGCCGGCCGCACCGTGTGCAACTGGCCCGCCAGGCGCTGGCGGCCTGCCACCTGTTCCGCCGCGACATCCATTACCTGGTGGTGGAGGGCCGCGTGCAGATCATCGACGAGGCCACCGGCCGGGTGATGCCCGACCGCAGCTGGGACCAGGGCCTGCACCAGATGATCGAGACGCGCGAGGGCTGCACGCCCACCGCCGAGCGCGAGACCCTGGCCGCGGTGAGCTACCAGCGCTTCTTTCGCCACTACCACCACCTGTGCGGCATGACCGGCACGGCGCGCGAGGTGGCGGGCGAGTTGTGGGATGTCTATGGCCTGCCGGTGATGCGCATTCCGACCAACCGGCCGATGCGCCTGCGGCGCCTGCCGGTGACGCTGCTGGACGACGAGGCGGCGAAGTGGAACCGCGTGACGCATCGCGTCGCCGGCCTGCATGCCGCCGGGCGACCGGTCCTGATCGGCACCCGCACCGTCGGGCAGAGCGAGGTGCTGAGCGCCGCGCTGGCGCGTGCCGGGTTGCCGCACAGCCTGCTGAACGCGCGGCAGCATGCGCAGGAAGCCGAGATCGTCGCCGCGGCCGGCCAGCCCGGCCGTATCACCATCGCCACCAACATGGCCGGGCGTGGCACCGACATCGCGCTCGGCGCCGGCGTTGCCGAGGGCGGCGGGCTGCATGTGCTGGGCACCGAGCTGCACGAGTCGGCGCGGATCGACCGCCAATTGGCCGGTCGCTGCGCCCGCCAGGGCGACCCGGGCAGCACGGAGCTGGTGCTTTCACTGGAAGACGGCGTGCTGGCGGAAACCCTGCCGCGCTCCACCGCGCTGCTGGCGCTGCTGCCGGAGGGACGGCCGCGCACCTGGCTGGGCCTGCGCGCCATGCGCCGGGCGCAGCGCCTGCTGGACCGTCGCCACGCCGAGGCGCGCGCCAACCTGTTGCAGGCCGATGAGCAGGAAGCCGAGACGCTGGGCTTCACGGGGGCAGGTTGAAGCGGGACGCTTCACGGGCACAGTCTGCAGCGGGACGCCTCAGCGGCGCGCGGTGACCAGGGCGAAGGGTACGTCCAGCGTCACCCAGCGCACCTTCACGCTGTGCCAGCCAAGCTCCGCCAGCCATCGCGCATAGACCTCCGGCGGGCGATAGAAGCCGTGGAACAGCATGTCCTGCATCTGCGCATAGCCGAGCACGGCATCGGCCGGCAGCGGCGCGCGCTCGAACACCAGCACCTCGCCGCCCGGGGGCAGTGCCTCCCGCGCCAGAGCCAGGAAGCGCCGTGCGTCCGGCTCCGGCCAGTCGTGCAGCACGGACTTGAACAGAACGGCGTCGTGCCCGGATGGCAGTGCTTGCCGGCGCAGGTCGGCGGCGACGAAGCCGATGCGCGGCGCCGCGCCGACATGGCCGCGCCCCAGCGCGCACACCGCCGGCAGGTCCACCACCGTGACGTGCAGCGCCTGGTGCGCGGCGGTGAGGTGCAGCGCCATCTCGCCACTGTTGCCGCCGGGTTCCAGCAGCCGCCGGCTGCGGGAGAAGTCATGCAGTGCCAGCAGCACCGGCGCCTCGTGCCGGGTCAGTGCCGTGGTCAGGCGCAGCCAGCGCGCGGTGGCTTCCAGCGCGGCGGCATCCTCGCCCAGCGCCAGGTCGTAGCGATACAGCGCGAAGATCGCGGCGCGCTGCATGAAGGCGCCACGGTCGCGCAGCAGGGCGCCGAAATGGGCGTGGAAATCCGGCAGCGCCAGGGCGGCGGCTTCCAGCTTGGCCTGCATCAGGCCGAGATGGGGCAGGGCGGCGCGAAACGCCGGGGTCAGGGCTTCGCCGTCCGGGCAGGCCAGGGTGATGCCGGCGCCCCGCAGCAGCGCCAGCAGCAGGTTCAGGCTGGCGGCCGGCAGCAGCGCCAGGCGGGCCAGTTCGGCGTGGCTGGCCGCGCCGCCGGCAAGTCGCTCGACCAGGCCGCAACGCAGCGCCTCGGCCAGGGCCTGCGTGCCGGGGTAATGCGCCAGGAAGGGCGCGGTGGCGCGGAATGGCGCCAGCGCCGCCGCAACCCGCGCCGCCTCAACCACCGGCGGGCAGCACCGCCAGCACGCGGCAGCCAATGCCCGAGGGCATGGCCATGTTGGGGTTGGCGATGACGATGCGCATGCGGAAGCTGCCCGAGCCGCTGTCGATGGCGCGGTCCACGATGCTGACCTGGCCGCTGCGGGTTTCCCCGACCGGCTGGCCCAGTGCCACGTTGGCCCGCATGCCCACGCGCACCCGGCCGAACGCCTCGGCCCGCAGCGTCACCTCGGCATGCAGCGGGTCCAGCGCGATCATCTCGGCGACCGGTTCGGTGGTGACATACTCGCCCTGGGTGACCCGGCGTTCCAGGATGATCCCGGTCAGCGGCGCCTGGGTGTGGCGCCGTTCCAGTTCCACGCGCGCGCGCACCGTTTCCAGTTCGGCCAGCCGTGCC
This sequence comes from Acetobacteraceae bacterium, assembly GCA_947373495.1. Taxonomy (GTDB): domain Bacteria; phylum Pseudomonadota; class Alphaproteobacteria; order Acetobacterales; family Acetobacteraceae; genus CAIMOR01. The sequence goes on along the minus strand of CANBXZ010000037.1, from coordinate 12,050 downwards.
TCGGTCCGCAGGTCGTCCACTTCCTGGGCGGAGAGCAGTTGGCGGCTGGTCATTTCCCGGTTCCGTCCCAGCTTGCGACGGGCGAATTCGGCGCGTTCGGAGGACAGGTTCAGCGCGGCGCGCTCGGCCTCGGTGTTCAGCTCCAGCAGCAGCGCGCCGGCCTGCACCAGGTCACCGCGTTCAAACGCAACACGGCGGGCGATGCCGGGCACGGCGCTGGCCACCAGCACGCGGCGGAATGGCTCCACGATGCAGCTCAGCACTTCCTGGGGCGGCGGTTCATAGGCGGGGGATTGCGCCCATGCCGGCATGCCGGCCAGCAGCAGCAGGCCCAGCACGGTCGATGTCGACGAAGAATGCGGCATGGCGCGGATACCTGTGACGGAAGCGACCACCGTAGAGCCTGATCGCCCGGGACGGAATCATCGAACGGCGCGAAACAGCCGCCCGGCCGGAAACCCCGCGGTGTCTGCGTGGCCGCCCTCATCCAGCCGGCCAGACCATCGCGCCGGTTGCCTTGGCCATGGCAACCGGGGCGACCCTGGCCCGGAGGCGTGGCGGGCGACCACCGTCATGAAAGCTTAACTTTCCAGCAGCACAAAATTCCATGATATTCGAATTATGGAATCAGATTGGGCCGCACACGCCTTCAACGCCATCGGCCAGCCCACCCGGCTGGACCTGCTGCGCATCCTGCTCGCCGCTGGCCCCACTGGCCTTGCGGCCGGCGATGCCGCCAGCCGGCTCGGCGTGCCGCCCTCGACCCTGTCCTTCCACCTGAAGGCGCTGGAGCAGGCCGGGCTGATCGGCGCGACCCGGCAGGGGCGCAGCCTGGTCTATGCCGCGCAGATCGAAGCGCTTCGCAGCCTCATCGGCTTCCTCAGCGATGCCTGTTGCGATGGCCAGCCCAGCCAGTGCGGCGACCTGCATCGGCTGTTCCAGCCAGAAGTGGCGCCTGCCCCGGTGACGATCCCGCCCGCGACCTTCAATGTGCTGTTCCTGTGCACGCACAACGCGGCCCGCTCGATCATGGCCGAGGCGATCCTGGGCAAGCTGGGGCAGGGCCGGTTCCGGGCGTTTTCGGCCGGCTCCGACCCGCTGGCGACCGGGCCGCTGCCGGCGGTGATCCAGCAACTGAAGGCGCTGGGGCATGAGGTCGCGACCCTGCGCAGCAAGGACTGGAGCGAGTTCACCGGCGCCACGGCACCCCGCATGGACTTCGTCATCACCCTTTGCGACACGCTGGCCGGCCAGGTTTGCCCTGATTTCGGCGGCATCACCGTCACCGCCGCCTGGCCGCTGCCCGACCCGGCGAAGTTCAGCGGCAGCACCATTGAGGGCGCGACGCTGCTGAACGAGGTCTATGCCGGCCTGCACCGCCGGTTGGCGGCCTTCACCAGCCTGCCCTTTGCCGCGCTGGACCGCATGGCGCTGCAGGCACGGCTGGATGAGTTGGCCAGCCCACTGCAATCGGCCGGGGGGCGCTGAGATGCGGGTCGGCATCAGCGGCATGGGCCGCATCGGGCGGCTGGCGCTGCGGGCAGCGATGGGCGCGGCGGAACGGCAGCAGGACGACCCGCGCCGCGACAACCGGCTGGAGGTGGTCCACCTCAACGAGATCAAGGGCGGGGCGGCCGCCTGCGCCCACCTGCTGGAATTCGACAGCGTACAGGGCCGTTGGCGCGGGCCGCGCTTCGGCGTGGAAGGGGATGTCATCAGCATCGGCGAGCGGCGGCTTTCGTTCTCCGCCCATGCCACGCCGGGCGAAATCCCCTGGGGCGACCTGGGCGTGGAGGTGGTGCTGGAATGCACCGGCAAGTTCCTGACGCCCGAGGTGCTGGACGGGCACCTCAAGCGCGGCGCCAAGCGCGTCATCGTCGCCGCGCCGGTGAAGCTGGACAGCGTGCTGAACGTCGTCATGGGCGTGAACGAGCACCTGTACGACCCGGCCCGCTACCCGATCGTGACGGCGGCGTCCTGCACCACCAACTGCCTGGCGCCGGTGGTGAAGGTGGTGCACGAGGCCATCGGCATCCGCCACGGCCAGATCACCACCATCCACAACCCGACCAACACCAACGTGGTGCACGACGCGCCGCACAAGGACCTGCGCCGGGCGCGGTCCGCCATGCTTTCCTTGCAGCCGACAACGACGGGCAGCGCCACCGCCATCGCGGTGATCTACCCGGAACTGAAGGGCAAGCTGAACGGCCATGCGGTGCGGGTGCCGGTGCTGAACGCCTCCATCACCGACTGCGTGTTCGAGATGCGGCGCGCCACCTCCGCCGAGGAGGTCAACGCGCTGTTCCGCGCCGCCGCCGAGGGGCCGCTGGCGGGTATCCTCGGCTATGAGGACCGGCCCTTGGTTTCGGCTGATTATGCGCGGGATACGCGCAGCAGCATCGTCGACGCGCTCAGCACCATGGTCACCGATGGCACGCTGCTGAAGGTCTACGCCTGGTACGACAACGAGATGGGCTATGCCTGCCGCATGGTCGATCTGGCCTGCCACCTGCAGCAGGTGGGTATCTGACCATGGGCAGCACCACGGCAGCGGCTGCCGCGGCCACGCGCAACTACGCCATCGTCACCGCCGCCTATTGGGGCTTCACGCTGACCGATGGCGCGCTGCGCATGCTGGTGCTGCTGCACTTCTTCCGGCTGGGCTATTCGCCGTTCACCCTGGCCTTCCTGTTCCTGCTGTATGAAGCCGCCGGCATCGGCGCCAACCTGGTGGGGGGCTGGCTGGCCACGCGGTTCGGCATCGCGCGCATGCTGGCGGTGGGGCTGGGCACGCAGATCCTCGGCTTCCTGCTGCTCTCGGCCCTGGCGCCAGGGTGGAGCGAGGCGCTTTCGGTGGCCTGGGTGGTGGCCGCGCAGGGCATCTGCGGCGTGGCCAAGGACCTGACCAAGACCGCGAGCAAATCCGCCATCAAGCTGACGGCCGGCGAGGCAAGTGGCCGGCTGTTCCGCTGGGTGGCCTGGTTCACCGGCAGCAAGAACGCGATGAAGGGCTGCGGCTTCTTCCTCGGCGGCGTGCTGTTGCAGGCATTGGGGTTCCGTGGCGCGCTCTGGGTCATGGCGGCGGCGCTGGGCGTGGTGCTGGCCGGCGTGGTGCTGTCCCTGCCGCCGCTGATGGGCCGGGCGAAAGCCTCGAAGTCGATCAAGGAGTTCTTCGGCAAGAGCCGCGGCGTGAACCTGCTGGCCGCCGCCCGCGTGGTGCTGTTCGGCGCCCGCGATGTCTGGTTCGTGGTGGGCTTGCCGGTCTTCCTCTACGCGGAAGGGTGGAACTTCCCGATGGTCGGTGGCTTCCTGGCGCTGTGGACCATCGGCTACGGCCTGGTGCAGGCCGCCGCCCCGGCGCTGGTGCGGCGCAGTACCGATGGCCTGGCCACCGAGGTGCCCGCCGCCCGGCTGTGGTCCTTGCTGCTGGCGCTGGTGCCGGCGGCGCTGGCCGGGGCGCTGCTGGCCGGGGTGGCCCGGCCGGATGTGGTGGTGACGGTGGGGCTTGGCGTGTTCGGCTTCGCCTTCGCGGTCAACTCCTCGGTGCATTCCTACCTGGTGCTGGCCTATGCCGGCAGCACGAAGGCGGCCGAGGATGTCGGCTTCTACTACGCCGCCAATGCCGCCGGGCGGTTCGGCGGCATCCTGCTTTCCGGCCTGCTGTACGGCTGGGGCGGGCTGCCGGCCTGCCTGCTGGGCTCGGCGATGATGCTGGCGCTGTGCTGGCTGGTGACCTTGGCGCTGCCTCTGACCCTGCCGGTGCCCTTGGCCACGAGGCCGCCTTGAGGCATGGCCGGCCGGGCATCGGCACGGCATTGGCACCGTCAACTCGATCACTTTCCTAGATGTGGTGGTTTTTATTCATCCAAAACCACCATATGATGTTTCAAGCGAGTCGCCGTCGTGGTGGCTTGGCGAGGAACAGCTTCATGGATGGTTCACTGCCCGGCGCCGAACGCCATTGGCCCTCTGCTGCTGTCAGCCCGCCCACTCGGGCCACTGCCCGCGCTGCCATGCCTGGCGCCAGCTTTGGCGAGGCCGCGGTGGCGCCGCGCCCGCTGGACCCCGGCATGGGCGTGGCGGTGGCCCGCCGCACCGTGTTCCGGCCCGAGGACCAGGCCAGTTTCGGCCGCGTGGCCGACCGGGTGGCCGAGGGCAACATGGCCCTGCTGGGCCGCCCGCTCAGCGCCGCGGAGCGGGCCGAACGCGGCCGCCTGCGCAATGCCATCGCCACCGGCGCGCTACTGACCTCCGGCCGGCACCTGCAGCATGGCGACGCCGCCCAGCCCGGCCGCAACATGGAGGTGTTCACCAACTGCGCCTCCGCCATCACCAGCTTTGCCAAATTCTACCTGCTGCTGAACGGCAGCGGCGTCGGCCGCGCCTATGACGACGAGTTGATGCTGGTGGACTGGGGCCAGGCGCCCGACCTGCTGCTGCACCTGGACCCGGCCCACCCGGACTTCCCCCATGCCCGCGCCGACCTGCACCTGTTCGGCTGCGAGTTCGGCCTGCTGCCCTGGGGCACCGGCCTGGACGCCTTCAGCCCGGCGCAGGAAGCCGAGGTGCGGGCCTGGCTGGCGCGCGAATTCCTCGCCGACCCGGCCGCCGCCCCGGCCGGGGCGCGCCACCTGCGGATAGAGGACAGCCGCGAGGGCTGGGGCAAGGCGGTGGAATTGCTGGAAAGCCTGGCCCATGCCGGCGCCCGCGACCAGGCGGTGCTGCTGGACTTTTCCGCCATTCGTCGCCGCGGCGCGCCGATTGGCGGCATGCAGGGCCGCCCGGCCAGCGGCCCGCTCTCGCTGATGCGCGCCTTCGTCAACCTGCGCCAGCATGTGATCGAACCTGCCCGCCACCGCGCCCCGGGTGACGAGGCGCTGGCGCCCTGGGAACAGGCGCTGCTGGTGGACCATCATCTTTCGGTGGAGGTGCAGGTGGGCGGCGCCCGCCGTGCCGCGCGCATGGCGACGAAGAACTGGCGCGACCCGGGCATTTTCCGCTTCATCCGCGCCAAGTCGGAAGGCGGGCTGTGGACCGCGAACCATTCGGTGATGGTGGACCGCGATTTCTGGGCCGGCGTGCGCGCCGCCCGGGCCGGCAGCGAGGCCGCCGAGGCCCGCCACGCGCTGCGGGTGTTCGAGGAAACCACGCGCTGCGCCTACATCAATGGCGAGCCCGGCTTCATCAATGGGGATCTGCTGAACGACCATCGCACCGGCCAGGCCTGGGACAAGCCGGTGCATGCCGATGGCCGGGACTTCCGTTCCGCCCGCTACCAGGTGGAGCACGCGGCGCCGTTGCTGGGGGCGCTGGCGGCGCGGGCCAATGCGGCGCGCTTCCCGGTCACCACCAACCCCTGCGGCGAGATCACCCTGCATGTGACCGGCGGCTATTGCGTCATCGCCGACTTCGCGCCGCTGCTGGCCTGCCCGGTGCCGCTGGAGGCGTTGCTGCCCGGCCTGATCCCGGCTGAGATCGCCGCCGCCTGGGATGCGCGGGTGGAGGACAGCGTGCGCCTGGGCGTGCGCTTCCTGATGCGTGCCAACCTGATGGACGCGCTGTATGGCGAGGAGGTGCGCCGCACCAACCGCATGGGCGTGGGCCCCACCGGCCTGCACGAATGGGCCTGGATGCGCTTCGGCCTGGCCTTCGACGACCTGCTGGATGAGCGCCTGAGCGCCGAGTTCTGGGCCACGCTGGAACGCTTCTCGGTGGCGGCGAAGGATGAGGCGGATGGCTATGCCGCCCAGCTTGGCCTGGTGCGGCCCTTCACCGTCACCACGGTGAAGCCGGCCGGCACCACCAGCAAGCTGTTCGGCCTGACCGAAGGCGCCCACCTGCCGGCGCGCCGGCAATACCTGCGCTGGGTGCAGTTCAAGGGCAGCCGGAACGAGCATGGCGCCTGGAGCGCCGACAGCGACCCGCTGCTGGCCGAATACGCCGCCCGTGGCTACCCGGTGCGCACGCTGCAAAGCTTCCCCGGCATGGCGATTGTCGGCTTCCCGACGCTGCCGGTGATCCAGCGCCTGGGCATCGGCGACCGGCTGGTCACCGCGCCGGAAGCCGACCCCGAAGCGCAATACGCCTGGCTGCGGCTGCTGGAACGCCACTGGATCGGTGCCGAGCAGGGCAACCAGGTTTCCTATACGCTGAAGGTCTTCACCGACCGGCACGGGCTGGATGCCTTCCGCGACATGGTGCTGGCGCATCAGCCCGGGGTGCGTTGCTGCGCCGTGCTGCCCAGCCGGCCGGACCATGCGCTGGGCTATGAATACCTGCCTGAGGAGGAAGTCTCCTTCGACCGCTTCGGCGAGATTTTGGCCGGCATCAGCGACCCGGCGCTGCATGAGGCGATCGACCTGGCGCATCTGGCCTGCGCTTCGGGCGCCTGCCCGATTTGAGCAGCGCGGGCGCCTGCCCGATTTGAGCAGCACGGGCGCCGGTTCGATCTGCACACAACCGGCGCCTGCCCGACCTGAACGCGGCGTTGCGGCCGCGGGCGGCGGGCCGGTGCTTGCCTGCGGCGGAATCGGGGTGATAGGCCGCGCGCCATGCCGGCCCTGGCCCGCCGCCGGGCCGGGCACGCGCCCGCGCCGCACGCAGCCGAATGGAGTAGGAACATGTCACAGCGCTTTGCCAACAAGGTCGCCCTGGTCACCGGCGCCGGATGCGTCGGCCCTGGCTGGGGCAATGGCCGCGCCATCGCCTGCGGGCTGGCGCGGGAAGGCGCCATCGTCATCGGCGTGGACCGCAATGCCGAGAGCATGACCGAAACCGCCGCGCGCATCGCCGCCGAGGGCGGCCGGTTCGAGCCGGTGGTGCTGGACGTGACCGACGGCGCCGCCATCGCCCGGCTGGTGGCGGAGGTGGTGGCCCGGCATGGCCGGATCGACGTGCTGGTGAACAATGTCGGCGGTAGCGCCCCCGGCGGCCCGGTGGAGATGAGCGAGGACGTCTGGGACCTGCAGATCGACACCAACCTGAAGAGCGTGTTCCTGACGCTGAAGCATGTGCTGCCGGTGATGGAACGGCAGGGTGGCGGCGCGGTGGTGAACCTGGCCTCAACCTCCGGCATCCGCTGGACCGGCGCGGCGCAGGTTGGCTACGCCGCTTCCAAGGCCGGGGTCATCCAACTCGGCAAGGTGGTGGCGGTGCAGTACGCGGCCAAGGGCATTCGGGTGAACACCGTGGTGCCGGGGCAGATGCACACGCCCATGGTGGAAGTGCGCCTGGCCCGCCAACGCGCCGGTGGCGATGTGGAGGCGCTGGTGAAGCAGCGCGTGGCCCGCATTCCCATGGGCTTCGCCGGCGATGGCCGGGACACCGCCGCCGCGGTGCTGTTCCTGGCCTCGGAGGAGGCGCGCTTCGTCACCGGCACCGAGCTGGTGGTGGATGGTGGCATGTCGGTGCGCTGCGGCTGAGGCCGCGCCGGCCGGGTTCGGGTTCAGCCGCTCGGGCGCGGCGCAGGCCGCCCCGCCTGGTTACGCCCCGCCTTGTTGCCCCCGCCCGGCGATTGCGGCGCATGAAGGGTCATCCCGCGGTCGCCGGGTATCAGGCGGGTATGCGCCGGCTGAACAGGCGTTGCAGCAGCGGCAGCGCCAGGAAGAACAGCGCCAGCGCCATCAGCGAGGCCACCAGCGCATTGGCCCAGAAGATGGAAAGCGCGCCCTGGCTCATCAGCATGGACTGGCGGAAGGCGTCCTCGGCCTTGTCGCCCAGCACCATGGCCAGCACCAGCGGCGCGATCGGGTAGTCCAGCTTCTTCATCGCATAGCCCAGCAGGCCGAAGCCGCAGGCCAGCGCCACGTCGAAGCCGCTGCCGGAAACCATCCAGGCGCCGGTCAGGCAAATGGTCAGGATCAGCGGCGAGAGCAGCGCGAAGGGCAGCCGCATGATGCCGGCGAACAGCGGAATGGTGGACAGCACCGTCACCAGCGCGACGATATTGGCCACATAGATGCTGGCGATCAGCCCCCAGACGAAGTCCGGCCGTTCCTGGAACAGCATCGGCCCGGGTTGCAGGCCCCAGATCATCAGCCCGCCCATCATCACCGCGGCGGTGGCGGAACCCGGCACGCCCAGCGCCAGCATCGGCAGCAGCGCGGCAACCCCGGCCGAATGGTCGGCGGCTTCCGGCGCCACCACGCCTTCCGGTTCGCCCTGGCCGAACTTTGCCCGGTTGCGGGAAACCCGCCGCGCCACGCCATAGGCCATGAAGCTGGCCGCGGTGGGCCCGCCCGGGGTGATGCCCATCCACACGCCGATGGCGGTGCTGCGCAGCAGGGCCACCCAGTGCCGCGGCATGCCCAGCAAGGTGCGCCACACATCGCGCAGGCCCAGCCGGGCATCCACCGCATCGGCGTGCAGGCCCTCATCCACCGTGGCCAGCAGCTCGCCGATGCCGAACAGGCCGATGACGGCGACCAGGAAGGAAATGCCCTTCACCAGCACATCGGTGCCGAAGGTCAGCCGCATCTCGCCCGAGACGGTGTCCATGCCCACGCTGGCCAGCGCCAGGCCGATCAGCAGCGACACCGCGGTCTTCAGCGGGTCGGTCCCGCCCATGCCGATGAAGGCGGCGAAGGCGAGGAAATACACCGCGAAATATTCCGCCGGGCTGAAGCGCAGGGCAAAGGTGGCGATCTGGTTGGCGATCAGCGTCACCACCACCACGCCCACCAGGGCGCCGAAGCCGGCCGAGAGGAAGGCGGTGGAAAGCGCCTCCGCCGCGCGGCCCTGGCGCGCCATCGGGTGGCCGTCGAAGGTGGTGGCGACCGAGGAAGGCTCGCCCGGGATGTTGAACAGGATGGAGGTGGTGGAACCGCCGAACAGCGCGCCCCAGTACATCGAGGACAGCAGGATGATGGCGCTGACCGGCTCCATGGCGAAGGTCAGCGGCAGCAGCAGCGCCACGCCATTCGGCGCGCCCAGGCCCGGCAGCACGCCGACCAGGATGCCGATCAGCACGCCGGCGAACATCAGCACGATGTGGTGCAGCGTCAGTGCCACCTCGAAGCCGTGCAGCAGGGCGCCCAGGTCGTTCACCACAGGCCCAGGGCCTCCTCCAACGGTCCCTTGGCCAGCGGCACCATCAGCCAGGTCTCGAACAGCAGGAAGCAGGCGGGCGGCGCCAGCAGCGCCAAGGCCAGCGAAGCCCCCCAGCCCTGGCGGCCCACCACGCGTGCCATCCACAGCAGGTAGCAGGCCATCGGCAGGTAGCTGCCCAGCCAGGGCATGGCGGCGGCGAAGACGGCGGTGGGGATGAACAGCGCCGCCACGCGGCGGGCCGCACCGGCACCCAGCAGGGCTTGCCGCGAAGCACCCAGCGCCTGGCGCACCGCCAGGGCGGTGCCCAGCAGCGCCAGCAGGCCGCCGATGCGCAGCGGGAAATAGCCCGCGCCCGGCCCGGCCACGCCCCAGCCCGTGTCATGCTGCAGGGCACCCGCCAGCACCGCCAGGCCGAAGCCGGCGGCCAGCAGGGCGAAGCCGGTTTCCGCGGCGCGGCGCGGCATCATTCCGGCAGCCAGCCATAGCTGGCGAAGTCGCGGCGGCTGGCGGCCTCGTCCTCACGGATGAGGGCTTCCAGCTCCGCGCCGGTGCGCCACATCGCGCTTTGGCTGCCGCGTTGCAGCCATTCGGTCCATTCCGGCGTCTGCCGCACCTGGTCCAGCAGGCTGCGCCAGAACGCCAGTTGCGCGTCGGTGGTGCGGGCCGGCAGCCACACCGTGCGCGGCATGTTGAACTGCGCCGGGCCGATGCCGGCCTCGCCGCAGGTGGGAATGTCGGCCCAGCCGATGCCGTTGTGGACCTTTTCGGTCAGCGCCAGCCGGCGCTGGCTGAACACGCATAACGGCCGCACCCGGCCGCCGCGCCATTGCGCCACGTTCTCGGCCGGGTTGTTGGTGTTGGCGTCCACATGGCCGCCGGCCAGTTGCACCGCCACCTCGCCACCGGAACGGAACGGCACGTAGGTCATGTTCACGCCCGTCGCACGCTCGATCTGCTTGGTCAGGATGTGGTCGGTATCGCGCGCCTGGCTGCCGCCCATGCGGAAGGCCCCGCCGCGTTCGCGCGCCGCGGCGATGAGGCCGCGCGCGTCGCTCCAGGGCGCATCGGTGTGGGTCCACAGCAGGAACTCGTCCGCCGCCATGGCCGCCACCGGGCGCAGGTCCGCCAGGGCATAGCCCACCCGCGTCACCAGCGGCATCAGCCAGACATTGTTGGTGCCGAACACCACCACATGCGGGTTGCCGGCGCTGGCGCGGCCATGCACGAAGGCTTCGGTGCCGGCGCCGCCGCCCTTGTTGGCAACGATCACCGGCACCCGCAGCAGGCTGTGCTTCTGGATCACGCTCTGCACCAGGCGGGCGAATTGGTCGGTGCCGCCACCGGGGCCGGCGGCCACCACGAACTCCACCGGCCGCTGGGGTTGCCAGCCCTGCGCCAGGGCCGGCGAGATCAGGGCGGGCGAGATCAGGATGGCTGTGGCCAGGCCAAGCACGAGCGAAAGCAGCAAGGCGGTGCGCCGCATGGTCGTCTCCTCTCGGGCTGCTCTCAAGCGGCTGCCGCGTTGCGGTCGAGCCTGCCCGTGCCGCCGCAGCCCTGTCAACTGGCATGGCCAGCAGACCAGTTGACGCCAGCGGCGACGCATGCTCGCCTTGCCGGTGAGGAAACCATGCTCGAAAATCTCGCCGGCCTGCGCGCGGGCCTCTCCAAGCGCACCATGCGGGCCCAGATCACCGACAAGCTCGCGGGCATGATCGCCTCCGGCCTGTTGCGCCCGGGCGACGAGTTGCCGAGTGAGCGCGACCTGGCCGAGGCGCTGGAGGTCAGCCGCGAGACGGTGCGGGGCGCCGTGCAGGCGCTGTGCAGCCGCGGCATGGTGGAGGTGGCGCAGGGCGCGCGGTCCCGCGTGGTGGGGCCGGAAGGGTGGCTGGCGCTGCCGCCGGCTTCCCCGGTGGCGCGCTACACGCCGGCGGAAATCCACGCCACCCGCACCCTGCTGGAGGTGGAAGCCGCGCGGGCGGCGGCGCTGCGGATGGACGCCGCCACGCTGGACCACCTGCGCTGGCTGGTGGAGGCGCAGGGCCAGGCGGTGGCGGACCCGGCGGCCTTCCATATCTGTGGGTCCGAATTCCATACCGGTATCCACCGCGCCGCCGGCAACCGCCTGCTCGCCGCCTTCCTGCTGGAGGTCTATGGCCAGGCGCAGCAGGTGCGCCGCCCCGCGCTGGAAGCGCCGGGGGCGGCCCGGCGCAGCTGGCAGGACCACCGCCGCATCCTGCAAGCCCTCGCGGTGCGGGACGCCGATGGCGCCGCGGCGGCCATGGCCCGGCATCTCGGCCGCATCCACAAGCCCGGCCGCCCGGCGCGGCCCCCCGGTACGCAGTGCGCCGCGACACCCCTGCAGGAGGCAACCCCATGACCACCCCCTATCGCGGCGTCTTCCCCGTGGTGCCGACCATCTTCGACGAGCGCGGTGCGCTGGACCTTGAGGGCCAGAAGCGCTGTGTCGATTTCATGCTCGACGCCGGCTCCGAGGGGCTTTGCATCCTGGCCAACTTCTCCGAGCAATTCGTGCTGACGGATGCCGAGCGCGACCAGGTGATGCAGGCGGTGCTGGGCCATGTTGCCGGGCGGGTGCCGGTGATCGTCACCACGACGCATTTCGGCACCGCCATCTGCGCCGAACGCAGCCGAAGGGCGCAGCAGGCGGGTGCCGCCATGGTGATGGTCATGCCGCCCTACCACGGCGCCACCATCCGCGTCGGCGAGGCGGCGATCCACGACTTCTTCCGCGCGGTGTCGGACGCGATCGACATCCCGATCATGATCCAGGACGCGCCGGTGGCGGGCACGCCGCTCTCGGCCGGCTTCCTGGCCCGCATGGCGCGGGAGATCGAGCATGTCAGCTACTTCAAGATCGAGATGCCGCAGACCGCCGCCAAGCTACGCGAATTGATCGCGCTCGGCGGCGAAGCCATCGAAGGCCCGTGGGACGGCGAGGAAGCCATCACCTTGATGGCCGACCTCGATGCCGGCGCGAC